>NZ_JBITMV010000002.1:337188-431180 GCF_044466625.1 Micromonospora sp. NPDC049366 | reverse complement strand
TGTGGTTTTTTTTTGTGCCAAACCCCCCGGCCCGCCCCCCCCCCCCCCCCCCCCCCGGGGGGGGGGGCCCCCCCCCCCCCGGCCCCGGCCCCCCCCCACGTCCACATCCACCCCTCCCCCTCCCACCCCGGCGCCCTCCCCAGACATCCGCGCGATCATGAAGTTGTCGCCGCGACACGCCGCGTGAGCGGGCAACAACTTCATGATCAGCGAGCCGAACCGAGCCGGACCGGGCGCGCGCCGGCACGGGGCGGGTTTTGCGGATGTGCGGGACTCGTGATGACAAGATGCTGATCAATCTTTGCCAACGTTGTCACGAGCCGGTCTTTTCGTTGGCAGAGCTTTACTTTCGTCTATGGCGTACATAGATTTTCGTCGTTCAACAAAAGTTCTGACTCTGCTGAGAGAAGTCCGCGACCAGGTCACGGGCGTCCGGAGCCCCCGCGGGTCGGACGACGGCCGCACGCTGCCCTGTCACGGCTTGTCCCGGCCGTGAACGGAGTGCCATGGACCATCCCGCCGGCTCCCCCCGTCACCTGTCCCGTCGATCCCTGATGGCCACCGGAGTGCTGGCCGCCGGGGCGGTGGGCGTCGCCGCGCCCACCCTCGGCAACCCCTTCGCCGGCACCCCGGCCCAGGCCGCCGGTGTCACGAGACGGATCACCATCTACGCCGAGCAACTGCCCGGTGGCCTGTTCGGCTACGGTCTCGCGCCGGGCCAGGCCACCGTGCCCGGCCCGGTGCTGGAGATGTACGAGGGCGACACCCTCGAGATCACCCTGGTCAACACCACCACCCAGCGGCTGTCCATCCACCCGCACGGGGTGGATTACCGCACCGACTCGGACGGCAGCCCGCTCAACGCCTCGTTCAACAATCCGGGCGAGACCCGCACGTACGTGTGGCGGTCCCGGGAGATGTTCCTCGCGTCCGGCCGGCGGTTCATGCCGGGCAGCGCCGGCTACTGGCACTACCACGATCACGCAATGGGCACCGACCACGGCACCGCCGGGGTGGCCAAGGGGCTCTACGGCGCGCTGATCGTCCGTCGTCGCGGCGACATCCTGCCGGACAAGCAGTTCACCGTCGTCTTCCACGACATGATGATCAACAACAAGATGGCGCCGAACACGCCGATGTTCGAGGCCAACCTGGGCCAGCGGGTGGAGTGGATCGCCATCGGGCACGGCAACCTCTTCCACACCTTCCACCTGCACGCGCACCGCTGGGCGGACAACCGCACCGGCATGCTCGAGGGCACCGCCGACCCGAGCCACGTGATCGACAACAAGGACCTCAACCCGGGCAGCTCCTTCGGTTTCCAGGTGCTCGCCGGGGAGGGCGTCGGGCCGGGGGCGTGGATGTACCACTGCCACGTGCAGAGCCACTCCGACGGCGGCATGTCCGGGCTCTTCCTGGTGCGCAACGCGGACGGCAGCATGCCGCCCGGCGCGGAGGAGGCGATCCACCGGTTCCAAGGCCACACCCACGAGCAGCACGGCTGATCCAGATCGGAGGGTGCAGGGGATGACCAGAAACGTACGACGAACACTCGCCACGATGGCGGCGATCGCCACACTGCTGCCCGCCTCGGCGGCGGTCGCGGCGGCCGCGCCCAAGGCGGCACCGCAGGCGGCGGCCGTGGCGGAGGACCAGGTCAAGGTCCTCGTCTTCCACGGTCCCGCGGCCGAGCAGGACGACCCGGTGGTCCGCGCGACGGCGGAGATCAAGAACCTGGCCGCGGAACACGACATCCAGGTCACCGAGGCCACCGACCCCGCCGTGTTCACCACGGCCGGGCTGGCCGCGTACCGCAGCGTGGTGTTTCTCTCCGCGGCCGGCGCTCCGCTCAACCGTGAGCAGGAGACGGCGCTGCAGAGCTACATGAAGGCCGGCGGCGGCTTCGTCGGCATCGCCGACGCCGCCCGCGCCCAGGTCGACTCGACCTGGTTCACCGGGCTGATCGGCACCCGCCCCGCCGGCGCCATCCCGGTCGCCGAGCCGGTGGCCCGGGTGACCGCCTCCGGCGAGAACCCGCCGACCGAGACCAAGGAGAAGCTGACCGACGGCGACGCCAACACCAAGTGGCTCGCCCGCACGCCGACGGGCTGGGTGGCGTACGAGCTGGCCGCGCCCAAGCGCGTCACCGGCTACGCCCTGACCTCGGCCAACGACTTCGTCGGTCGGGACCCGAAGGACTGGACGCTGCAGGGCTCGGCGGACGGGCAGAGCTGGACGGACCTGGACCGGCGGACCGGGCAGACCTTCCCGGAGCGGTTCCAGACCCGCCGCTTCGACATCGCCAGCCCGCAGGAGTTCACGCACTACCGGCTGAACATCACCGCGAACAGCGGCGAGCCGCTGATCCAGCTCGCCGACCTGCGGCTCTTCACCGGCAGCACCACCGAGCCGGAGCTTCCCCCGGTGAGCCGGTCGGTGGTCGACATCCTGGACCGCGGCCACCCGGCGACGGCGTCGCTGCCGATGACGATGACCCGCTCGGACCGCTGGGACAACTGGGACCCGAACCCGATCGGCACCGTGCACACCCTCGCCCAGGTCGAGGAGCGGCACTACAACCCGGGACCGGGCGCCAACGGCCCCTTCCACCCGGTGTCCTGGTGCCGCGACTACGACGGTGGCCGGTCCTTCTACACCGGGATGGGCCACACCGAGGGCAGCTACGGCGAGACGGCGTTCCGGTCCCACCTGGCCGGCGCGCTGAACTGGACCACCGGTCGGGTACGCGGCGACTGCCAGGCGACCATCGCCGCGAACTACAAGGTGGAGCGGCTCACGGCGGCCAACCAGACCGGGCAGCTCGACCAGATCGGCGAGCCGCACGGTTTGACGATCGCCCCGGACGGCACGGTGTTCTACGTCGGCAAGGCGGCCTGCCCGAGCGGCCCGATCGCCGACTGGAGCAACCCGAACGTGGGCCTGGGCTGCGGCACCATCCACGCCTGGGACCCGCGCACCAAGCAGGTCAAGCTGCTCACCACGCTGCCCGTGATGGGCAATCGGGGCAGCGGCTCCGAACTGGTGAAGAACGAGGAGGGCCTGCTCGGCATCGTGCCGGACCCGGCGTTCGCCGACAACGGCTGGCTCTACGTCTACTGGATGCCGCACGAGTCGATCGACCGGGTCAAGCGAATCGGCCAGCGCACCATCTCCCGGTTCACCTACGACCGGGCGACGCAGACCATCGACCAGGCCACCCGCAAGGACCTGCTGCAGTTCCCGGTGCAGATCCACAGCTGCTGCCACGCGGGCGGCGGCATGGCCTTCGACGACCGGGGCAACCTGTACGTCGGCTCCGGTGACAACAACTCCTCCGAGGGGTCGCAGGGCTACTCCGGCAACAACTGGACCGAGGAGTACGAGGGCGTCTCGTTCCAGGACGCCCGGCGCACCTCGGGCAACACGAACGACCTCGCCGGCAAGATCATCCGGATCCACCCGGAGCCGGACGGGACGTACACGATCCCGGAGGGCAACCTGTTCCCGCCGGGCACCGAGAAGACCCGCCCGGAGATCTACGTGATGGGCGTGCGTAACATCGCCCGGCTGCAGATCGACCCCGAGCGGCAGTGGCTGACCGCCGGTTGGGTGGGCCCCGACGCCTCCTCGCCGAGCCCGATCCTCGGCCCGGCAAAGTACGAGACGGCGACGATCATCACCTCGGCCGGTAACCAGGGATGGCCGTACTGCATGGGCAACCGGCAGCCCTACCGGGACCGCAGCAACACCGACGCGACGGTGCTCACCGGCTGGTACGACTGCGACAACCTGAAGAACGAGTCGCCGCGAAACACCGGCCTGGTCGACATTCCGCCGGCCCGGGACAACATGATCTGGTACTCCCCCGACGGCGGCGGCCCGATCTTCCCGAAGCGCACCGACGGCAGCGGGCTGCCGACGTACGTCGCCGCCGAGGCCACCTACACCCAGCCGTACCTGCGCGGCGGCGGGCAGGCCATCATGTCCGGCCCGACCTACCACCGGGACCGGGTGGACACGAACAGCGGCGTGGCCTGGCCGGCGTACTGGGACGACAAGTGGTTCATCGGCGACCAGTCCAACGCCAACAACCGGGTGGCGGTCACCGTGGACCCGACCGGCGTGCCGCAGGCGGCCCCGCCGCTGTACGCCGAGTCGCTGCGGGCCATCATCCCCGGCGGCAACGGTGACAACCGGCTGCAGAGCTGGATGGACGCCAAGTTCGGCCCGGACGGCGCGCTCTACCTGCTGGACTACGGAGGCGGCTTCTTCAGCCTGCACCCCAACCAGAAGCTGATCCGGATCACCTACACCGGCGGGGCGCCCACCCCGGCGCCGGCCGCGACCTCGGTCGCCGTCCAGAACAAGCCGCTGACCGTCGCCTTCACCGGTTCCCGCTCGGGCGGCGTCAGCCACCGCTGGGAGTTCGGCGACGGCACCACGTCGACCGAGGCGAACCCGCGGCACACGTACGCGAAGGTCGGCACCTACACCGCGAAGCTGACCGTCACGTACGCCGACGGGGAGAAGGCCACGGTGCAGACCACGGTCACCGCGGGCTGCGCGGTGCCGGACAGCCGGCAGACGATCTGGCTCGGCGACACCGACACCGGTGTGCCCAGCCGTACGGTCGGTCAGGGGTGCACGGTCAACGACCTGATCGACGACGAGAGCAGCTGGCCCAGCCACGACAGCTTCGTGCGGCACGTGACCGACGTGGCCCGCGCGATGCAGGACGAGGACCTGCTCACCGCCCGTGAGGTCGGTACGCTGACCCGCCTGGCCGCCGGCTCCCCGATCGGCCGGGAGGGGCACACCGGATACGAGGCGCTCTACGACGGCACCGCCGAGTCGCTGCGCGGCTGGCAGCAGGCGCCGTCCGGATCGTTCAGCATCCAGCCCGACGGTGCGCTGCGCTCCAGCGGCGGCATGGGCATGCTCTGGCACACCCGGGAACTCGGTGACTTCTCGCTGAAGCTCCAGTTCCGCGACATCGCCCCGGGCACCGGCCGAGCCAACACCGGCGTCTTCATCCGGTTCCCGGACCCGCGGACCCCGCTGGACCAACGCCCGCCGGGCAGCTGCGGCACCGTCGGGTCGGCCCGGACCGACCAGGCGTGGGTCGCCATCTACTGCGGACACGAGATCCAGATCTACGACGGTGAGACCGGTGAACCGCAGAAGACCGGCTCGGTCTACAACTTCGACCCGGTGCCGCTCGCCCAGGCCGGCGTCACCCCGAAGCAGCAGTGGAACGACTACGAGATCCGGGCCGTCGGGCAGCACTACACGATCATCCGCAACGGCGTGGTGATCAACGAGTTCGACAACACGCCCGGCAAGCAGTCCTCCCGTGCCGGTGACCCGCCGACCGACCTGCGGCAGTTCCTCAGCGGCTTCGTCGGGCTGCAGAACCACGGCGACAACGACCTGACCGAGTTCCGCAACGTCCGCGTACGGGAACTCTAGGAGCGACCATGATCCGAAAACTGACGGCCGCGCTGGCGGTGCTCCTGCTGGTGCCGCTCTCGTCGGCCTCGGCCCCCGCGTCCGCCGCCCCGCGCGCCGCGGCGCAGGTGCTGACCTGGACCGCCGACGACGACATCACCCGCTACAAGTCCGCGCCCACCCAGGCGGTGGCCGGTGAGACGACGATCATCTGGGAGAACAGCGCGGCGACCGGCAACACGACCGGGATGCCGCACACCCTGACCTTCGACACCAGCACGGAGGGCTACAACCACGACGTCACCCTGAACATCCTGGCCAGTCCGTTCGACGCGAACGACGGTCGCCACCAGGCGACGGTGACCCTGACCCCAGGCCGGTACCGCTACTTCTGCTCGATCCCCGGCCACAGCCAGATGGTCGGCGAGCTGGTGGTCACCGACGGCGGCGGGGGCGGGGACACGACACCGCCGACCGTCACCGCCACGGTCGCGGGTGACCGCGACCAGGACGGCAACTACGTCGGCGTCGCCACGGTGACCGTGACGGCCACCGACGACGGGTCCGGTGTGGACACCGTCGAGTACCAGGTCGACGACACCAGCTTCCACCCGTACACCGCGCCGGTGCCGGTCACCGCGGTCGGCGACCACTCGGTGCAGTTCCGCGCCACCGACCAGGCCGGCAACACCAGCGCGGTGGGATCGGTGTCGTTCCGGGTCGTCGAGGCGGGCGGGGAGGACACCACCCCGCCGACGGTGACGGCCGACATCGCCGGTGACCGGGACGAGGACGGCAACTACCTCGGCACGGCCACCGCCACCCTGACCGCCACCGACACCCAGTCCGGCGTAGCCACCGTCGAGTACTCCCTCGACGGCGGCGCCTTCACCGCCTACACCACGCCCGTCGTGGTGGAGACGGTCGGGATGCACATGCTGCACTACCGGGCCACCGACACCGCCGGGAACACCTCGGCGGAGCAGATGGCCCACTTCACCGTCGTGGCCCGACCCGACGAGGACACCACCCCGCCCACCGTGACGGCCACCGTCACCGGCGACCGGGACGGGGACGGCAACTACCTCGGCACGGCCACCGCCACCCTGACCGCCACCGACACCCAGTCCGGCGTCGCCACCGTCGAGTACTCCCTCGACGGCGGCGCGTTCACCGCCTACACCACGCCCGTCGTGGTGGACACGGTCGGGATGCACATGCTGCACTACCGGGCCACCGACACCGCCGGGAACACCTCGGCGGAGCAGACGACCCGGTTCACCGTCGTGGCCCCACCCGCCGAGGACACCACCGCGCCCACCGTCGCGGCCACGGTCACCGGCGAGCGGGACGGCAACGGCGCGTACATCGGTGGGGCCACCGTGACCGTCACGGCCACCGATGACGGCTCGGGTGTCGCGTCGATCGAGTACGCGCTCGACACGGGCGCCTGGACCGCGTACACCAGCGCGTTCCGCGTCCCGGTGGCCGGCACCCACACCGTGCGGTACCGGGCCACCGACGTCGCCGGGAACACCTCCGCCGAGGCGGCGACGACCTTCACCGTCGTCGTCGACGGGACCGACGCCTGCCCGGCGTCGGACACCCGGGCCACGGTGGTCATCGGCGGTGACGACACCGGGGTGGCCAACGTCGACACCGGCAACGGCTGCACCATCAACGATCTGATCGACGAGAACGCCGGCTACCCCCGGCACGACGATTTCGTCCGGCACGTGGACGCCGTCACCGCCGTGCTGGTGGCCGACGGCACGCTGACCCGGCGGCAGCAGGGCGCCATCGTCCGGGCCGCGGCCCGATCGGACATCGGCGCATGAACCTTCGAACCTCACCGACAGGGAGTACAGGGATGCCCAGACGTACCGTCGCCAAGCTGGCCACCGTGAGCGCCGTCGTCGCCGCGTCGGTGCTGGCCGTGGCGCCCAGCGCACACGCCGACCTCGTCACCTACTGCATCGGCACCGGCGGCGCGGTGACCGTGCCCAACGACCTGTACGTGCCGGCCGGCGAGTCCTGCGCGCTCACCGGCACCACGATCACCGGCAACGTCAGCGTCGCCGCCGGCGGCAACCTGGTCGTCACCGGCGGCACCGTCAGCGGCGAGGTGCGCATCGCCTCGAACGGGTACCTGGACGCCACCGACACCACCATCGGCGGTCAGGTGGTGCTGGCCGCCGGCGGGTACGGGGCCTTCCTGAAGGACGCCCGGACCGGTGCGATCACCGTCCGCCCGAAGGGGTCGACGACCATCGACAGCTTCCTCTTCGTGGAGGAGTCGACGGTCACCGGGAACGTCAACGTCCAGGCCGGTGAGGTGCGGCTGGACCGCGGCACCCAGGTGGAGCGCAACGTCAGCAGCACCGGCACCTACTACACGGACGTGCACGACTCGTTCGTCGACGGCTCGCTGTCGGTGTTGAACAGCTCCACCGGCAGCGTGGTCTGCGGCAGCGCCGTCCGGGGTCTGGCGACCTTCTCCGGCAACCTGGGCGGTGTCCAGCTGGGCCCGAACGGCACGCTCGACAGCTGCGCGTCCGGCGGCTACTGGGGCCGGGACGTCAGCGTCACCAACACCACGGGTGGGGTGACCGTCGACGACAACATCATCGACGGCCGGCTGACCGTGACGTCCAACAACCCGGCCGCCCAGGTGGCCGCGAACAACCGGATCCGCGGTGGCGTGACCGGCGAGCAGGCCGCTGCGGGCGTCGCCCGGGCGGCCCGGGCGGCGGCCCCCGCCGACCGGGAGGAGGCCGGCGAGCAGCGGGCGCAGACCCGGCGTACCTCGGCGGTGCAAGAGGCCGTCGCGGCGGGCGACGCCGACCTGTAGGGGTTCGGCCCATGCGGGGCCACGGGCCGATCGGCCCGTGGCCCCGCGGTGCGTCCGGGCGTGCCGGCGGGCCTGTCGGCAATCCGTCGTTGTCGCGCCGACGGGGCGGTCCGTAGCCTCGCGATCACACATCGTCGATCCGCGGGAGGACCCCTCGTGACCGAACTCGCCGCGCAGCCGCTCGCCGAGCCGCCGCTCGTCGCTCCGCAGCTCGTCGCTCCGCAGCTCGTCGTGAACAGCAGGATGATCTACTTCGGCTGGCTTCCGGCCGACCCCGAGGCGGTGGCCGCCCTGGTGCCCGAGGGGCTCACGCCGGCACCGAACCGCCAGGTCTTCATGAACCAGTACGTCGTCGACGAGCCGGGCCAGACCTCGGGCTTCGGCGCCTACTCGCTGACGTACATCGGGCCGGACCTGTTCGGGGCCGACGCCCCGGACGGGGTGACGCCCGGGCGGTGGTGGACGCACTACTTCAACTCCAGCCCGGTCGTCCGGGCGTACGCCACCGCCCGCGGGGTGCCGGCCACCGTCGGGACGACCACCATCGAGGTACGCGGCCACCGGCTGGTCGCCACCACCGAGGCGGACGGGGTGCCCGTGATCCGGTCGACCGCCCGCGTCGGGCGCACGGGCGAGGCGGTGAACCGGGGACAGCTGCGCTACCTCACCCGGGTGGACGGTCGGTTCGTCGGCGGCAACTACCCCTTCGTGGCCGAGCCCGTCGACCCGTTCGAGGTCGAGTCGTTGGAGTTCCTCGAACCCGACCACCCCGTCTACGCGCTGCGTCCCGCCGAGCCGTTGCAGGTGGTGTGGGGCTTCTACTCGCCGCGCTCGTCGTTCGCGTACCCCGGCGGCGAGTCGGTCCTCGACTGAGCGACGCGCGCCCGGGCGGGGACCCTCGTACGGAGGGCTCCCCGCCCGGGCGGTTGTCGGGCGCCGGGTCAGCCGCCGTTGATGACGAACTGCGTTCCGGGCTCCCGGACGATGTCGCCGTCGGCCGAGTTGGTGATGGTCACGTTGGTCAGGGTCGCGCTGCCCCGGGCCCCGCTCATCGCCAGGATGCCGGCGCCGTTGTTGGACCTGTCGATCCGGACGTTGGTGATGGCGACGTTCGGCACGTTGCCGCCACCGTTCTTGAACTGGATGCCGTCGTACGTGGAGTCGACGATCTCGGTGTCGCGGATGGTGACGCCGACGATGTCCCGGGTCGCCGCGAAGAGCGTGATCGCGCCGAACTCCTGGTCCTCGTTCCAGAACGCCCCACCGGTGCGGTAGAGCCCGTTGTTGGCGATCAGGGTCTGCCCGGTGAACGGCAGCGGATCGTGGTCGGTGGCCAGCATGATCCCCGGGTAGTTCATGGTGTCGTAGATCAGGTTGTTCTCGATCGAGTTGCCGTAGCCGCCGTAGACGGCGATGCCGTTCGCCCGCCAAGGCAGCTGGATGGTGTTGTTGAGGAACTGGTTGTCGTGGGCGACGTCCACGTTGCGGTCCTTGACGTACTGGCTGGCCCACACCGCGAGCGCGTCGTCCCCGGTGTTGCGGAAGGACGAGTTGAACACCCGCGAGTTGCGGGTGCCGTTGGTGAGGTTGATGCCGTCGGCGTAGGTGTTGCGGACCCGCATGCCGCTGAACTGCAGCCCATCGGCCGGCCCCCACAGCTCGGGGATGTTGTCGTAGTCCCGGCCGACCCAGACGCCCACGTTGGCGTGCTCGATCCAGACGTTGCTGATCCGGGTGCCCGTGCCGAACCGGCCGTTGAGGCCGACGCCGCCCTCCGCGTTCCCGTCGCCGCCGCGGATCCGGCCGGAGCCGAAGATCGCGATGTCGGAGATCTGGGTGTTGCTGTCGATGTCGAAGCCGAAGTTGCCCTCGTGCGGGTGGTTGATGCCGCCGACCACGTTCTGCGGCTCGGTCAGCGTGTAGAGCTGCGAGTGCCACATCCCGGCGCCCCGGATCGTCACGTTGCTGATGCCGACCTGGTTGTGCGCGCCCCGGTTGAGCGGGTCGTCGGTCAGGATCTTCTGCTCCTGCCGCCACTGCCCGGCCGGGATCCACACGCAGTTGATGACGCCGTTCTGGTCGTCGGTCACCGCCCGCTGGAGGGCCGCTGTGTCGTCGAGCCCGTCGTTCGGGACGGCCCCGTACGCGGTGATCGAGGTGCACTCCGGCGGCTGGCTCGCCGCCGGCGCGACCTGCTCCAGGTCGATCAGGTCGATGACGTAGAACGCGGCGGTGTCACCGGCGTCGCGCTGCAGCCGGAAGCGGGTGCCGGGCGGGTAGGACTGCGCCAGCAGGGCGTGGGACTCGTCGAAGAGCCGGCGGGCGTCGGCCTGCGGGGTGTTGGTCAGCGATTCCGGTCCGTCGGTGTTGCCGTAGAGCCAGCTGTGCCGCGACGACAGGGTCAGCTTCCGGGAGAAGGTGCCGTTGACGTAGAGGCTGATCGTCGCCTCGATGCCGCCACCGCCGGGCGCGTCCGGGATGGAGTTGCGCACCACGATGGAGTTGGCCTGGTTGGTGGAGGTGAACTCGACGAACTGGCCGGTGCTGTTGAGCCGTACCGACCTGCGGCCCGAGGACTCGGTGGCGAAGTTGGTGTGGCCGAAGGTGCGCAGCGGGTCCGTCTCCAGCAGCACGCCCTGGTAGGTGGCGGCCTCCGCCTCGTACGAGACGTACGGGACGGCAGCGCCGCGGCCCACCACGATGGACTGGCTGAGGCTGTTGTTGCCCTCGTTGGTCTCGGCGACCGTGTTGGTCGCGTCCGCGGTGGCGGTGATGGTGGCTCCACCGCTGGTGGCGGTCCAGCTGCCGGCGACGGCCACGGTGGCGGTGGTCCCGGCGGCGATCGACGCGGTGCCGGTGTCGAGCGTGGTGCCGCCGACCGTCAGTCGGGTGACGGACGCGCCGGTCGCGGTGGTGCCCCGGTTGCGCACCGACACGGTGAACGTGACCGACGCGCCGACGGCCGGGTTCGGCGGGTTGGCGGCGATGGCGAGGACCTGTAGGTCCGGGCCGGGCGCCTGGGCGACCACCAGCGGGGTGGGCGCGGTGTGGCTGTTGTTGCCGTTGTTCTGCTCGACGACCGCGTCGGTCGGGTCGACGACCGCCGCGACGCTGTAACTGCCCATCGGTCGGGCCCCGGCGTTGAACGAGACGGTGGTCGAGCCACCGGCGGCCAGCGCGCCCACGGCGGCGCTGCCGACGACCGTGCCGGCCAGGCTGAAGTTCACGGTGGTCGCCGGCGCCGCCGCCGAGCCGATGTTGCGCACCACGGCCGAGAGCGCGACCGCGGTGCTCTCGTTCGGTGACGCGGGCGACCAGGTCACCGAGTTGACGACCAGGTCGGGGTTGGGCGCCGGGGTGCCGCACACCTCGAACTCGGCCACCTGCCCGGACGGGGCGCCGGTGTTGCCGGTGAACCGCAGCTGCACGTCGGCGGTGGTCGCGGCGATCGGGATGGTCACCACGTTGGCGCCCTGGACGAACTGGTAGGTGGCCGCCGACACCAGGTTGGTGTACGTGGACGACGCCTGGTCGCGGCCGAGGACCTGGATGGTCTGGGTGCGGGTGCCCCACGCGGGGTCGGGGTTCAGCTTCACGGTGACGGCAGTGACGGTGTGGTTGGCGCCCAGCGCGACGGTCAGCGTCTGCGGGTAGCTCGGCGCGCCCTCCCAGTACGTCGTGACCTGCCCGTCGTTCGCCTTCTCGGGGGTGAAGGTGAAGGTGGAGCCGCTCGCCGTCACGGACTTGCCGAGCGCCACGTTGGTGCAGGCCGGCGGCGTCGAGCCGGTCCGGGTGACGGTGTTGCTGGCGCCGGAGAGGTTGCCGGCGCCGTCGCGGGCGCGAACGTGGTAGGAGACGGTCGCCGTCACGGGCTGCGTGTCCTGGTAGGTGAGGACGGTACCCAAAGTCGCGATCAGGGTGCCGTCGCGGTAGACGTTGTAGCCGGCCAGGCCGCTGCCGCCGGTGTCCGTGGAGGCGCCCCAGGCGAGGGTGATCGTGCTGCCCGAGGTGCTGTGCGACAGCGTGCCCGGCACGCTCGGCGCGGTGGTGTCCGGTGTGCCGCCGCCGGTGCCGTAGACCTCGACCTCGGAGAACTGCCCGGCCGGCCAGCCGCTGTTCGCGGTGACGTGGATCCGCACGTAGCGGGTGGCGGTCGGGGTGACGTCGATGGTGACGGCGCTGCCGGTGGCCGGGTTGAACGTGTAGGTCTGCGAGCCGACCAGGTCGGTGAAGGACGACCCGTTGGTGCTGCCCCGCACGCTCAGGGTCTGCGTGCGGGTGGGCCAGCCGGCGGTCGGCAGCTTCAGCACGACCTGGTTGACGACCTGCGACGAGCCGAGGTCGATCTGCACCCAGCCGGGGAAGGCGTTGTTGACGCTCTCCCAGTAGCTGCCGGCGTTGCCGTCGACGACCCGCGACGAGTCGTAGACGTCGGCGTGGCCGCTCTCCTGCGTCGGGCGGCCCAGGGCGAGGTTGGTGGCGGCGGGGGCCATGCTCGCGCTCGCCGCGACGGGGGTGCCGGCCCGGCTCGGGGGGCCGACCGCGTTCGCCACGCCGGCCGGCGCCGCCGTGGCGACCATGATGGCGGCGATCGTCGCCGCCGCCATCCTGAGCAGATTCGTTCGTCTCATCGCTGTCCTTGTCGTGGGGGACGGTGCCGCGGATCGTGCGTGGCCGCGCGGTGGGGGTGCGGCGGGTGGGGGTGCGGCGGGTGGGGGTGCGGCGGCACGTGGAGCGCGCCCGGCTGAGACCCGGATCGGGCGCGTCCGGGTCGACGGTGCGGTGCAGACGGTGCGGGTGGGGAGGGCGCGCGGGGGCGGCGGTGCTGGTGCACCGGATCCAACCGGTCAACGCCGACCCGCCACCGCCCAGAATCAGGGCTGGTCGCGGCTTTTCAACGCGATGCAAGGAATCAAGCACACCTTTGTCGAGATCTTGCATGACGTTGACCAAAGGTTACTGAGGTGCTACGAACCCGTCAATACTTCGACCACCGTCACTATCACTGCCCCACCTCGCCGAGCCCTACCGGCCGCACGGCGCCCCGCAGCCGATCATGCAGTTGTGGTGCCTCACGAAAGGCGCGAATCAGCCCTTTTTAGGCACCACAACTGCATGATCGCCGGGCGGAGGGCGGGCGGAGGGTGGGGTGGGGTGGGGGTTATCGGGGTGGGGTGGGGCCCTGGTCTTCGAAGTCGTAGGTGGTGGTGAGGGCCTCGGGGAGGTCGGGAACCAGGGCGTTGGTGCCGTCGACCACCTGGACGTAGCGCTTGCCCTGGAAGAGCGAGTAGCTCCCGTCGGCCTGCCGGTCGACGCGGAACAGTTGAGCCTGCGCCGCCGGGTCGCACGCCCGGGCGCGCACGCTGCCCGGTGCGGCGTCGTGCACGACGGTCATGCAGACCGCCGCGCCGGCCGGCGCGGCGAGCACGATCCGGAACCGGTCCCCCTCGGGCCGCAGGACCCACCGCGCCCGGTCCCGCACGTCCGGCTCCGTCGTGGCGCGCACCCGGTCGTCGTCCGGGCCGACGGCCAGCGCCGCACCGGCCAGGCCCGGCACGACGATCCGGACCTGCCGCCGGCCGCCGAGGATCTCCGCCGGCCCGACGGAGGCGGAAGCGGAGCCGGAGGCGGTGGGACCGTCGGTGCCGGGGACGGTGACGGACGGGGTGCGGGACGCCGGGGATTCGGCGGCCGGCGCGACGCCCCGGTCCGGCTGCCCGGCACGGTCGACCGCCGGCAGCAGGGCGGCGCCGGCTGCCACCGCCAGGACGGCCAGCCCGGCACCGGCGCCCACCGCCCGATTGCGGCGACGGTCTCCGCGCCGGCGTACCGCCTGGGCCGGGGGGAGGGTCGTGACCCGCTGGGCCCGGTCGGCGATCGCCGCGAGGTCGTCACGCGGATCAACCATGGGACGCCTCCTCCCGGCGCTCCTCGGCCAGCATGCCGGCCATCGCCCGCCGACCGCGCGCCAGGTACGACTTGACGGTCCCGACCGGCCGCTGCATCTCGGCCGCGACGTCCGCGACACTGAGGTCGTTCAGGTGATGCAGCACCACGGCGACGCGCTCGTTCACGCTCAGCCGTTGCAGGGCCTGGAGCAGGGCGACGTGGTCCTCGTTGAGCGGGGGCACGCCCTGGTCGACGGCGGCCCGCTGATGGGCGCGCATCCGGTTGAGCGTCTTGCGCCAACTGCTCACCGCGATCCGGGTCGCCACCCGCCGAACCCAGGCCTCCGGGCTGTCCGCCTCGCGTACGGTCTTCCACCGCTGCCAGGCCCGCGCGAAGGCCTCGGCGACCGCGTCCTCCGCCTCGCTGAGGTTGCCGGTCACCAGGTAGAGGTGGCCCACGATCCGGCGTGAGCAGGCCGCGTAGAGGGCGTCGAACTCTTCGGCGTCGCGCATCCGCCCCGGGCCCCCTCTCCGCCTCGATGCCTGGTCACCGCGGAATGCAACCCGGGCGGGCATCGGGCACCCGCGCGCGCGGGGTCATTTTGTGACCGCCGTCACGCGCTCGATGATCAACCGGTGGCCGGCGTCGGGCGTCATCGTGCCGTCCCGGGAAACGCCCGTGGCGGAGAGGACGATGTGCGACGACGGCAACGACAGGCGCTCACGGCCGGAGTGCTCGTGACCGCGCTGGCGGCGGTGGGCCTGACGGTCTCCCCCGCCGGGGCGCAGGAGCCCACACCCTCCGCACCCGGGGTAGCGCGGCCCACGGCGGCCACCACGCCTGGGACCTACACGTTGATCACCGGTGACCGGGTGTCGCTGGGCGCCGACGGTCACCTGCGGATCGAGCGGGGACCGGGGCGGGCCGGCCAGCGGTTCGTGAGCAGCCGGGAGGACGGCCACCAGTACGTCGTCCCGGTCGACGCGCTGCCGCTGCTGCGCACCGGCCGGCTCGACCGCCGGCTGTTCGACCTGACCGTGCTCGGCGAGTTCGGCTATGACGACCGGGCAGCCGAGCTACCGCTGCTGGTCGCGTACCCGCAGAACAGCCCGGCGTCGGCGCGGGCCGCCGTCGCCGACGGCGCCGCGCGGGTCCGGGCCGACCTGCCCGCCGCCGACGCCCTCGCCGTGCGGGCGGGCGTGGCGGACCGGATCGCGCTCTGGTCCTCCCTGACCCGGGGCGCGGCCTCGTCGCGCACCCTCGCCGCCGGGATCACCCGGGTCTGGCTGGACGGCAAGCGCCGCGTGTCCCTGGACCGCAGCGTGCCGCAGATCGGCGCCCCGGCGGCCTGGCAGGCCGGCTTCGACGGCACCGGCGTCACCGTGGGCGTCCTGGACACCGGCATCGACGCCGCCCACCCCGACTTCGCCGGCCGTCTCGCGTCGGTGCGGGACTTCACCGGCGGCGAGGACCCCTCCGACTCGGTCGGCCACGGCACCCACGTGGCGTCGACCATCGTCGGCAGCGGCGCCGCCTCCGCCGGCCGCTACCGGGGCGTCGCGCCGGGCGCGAGGCTGGTCGTCGGAAAGGTCTGCGCCACCAACGACTGCCAGGACTCGGACATCATCGCCGGCATGCAGTGGGCCGCCCCGCAGGCCCGGGTGGTCAACGTGAGCCTCGGCGGCACCGACACCCCGGACCTCGACCCGCTGGAGACGGCGGTCCAGGACCTGAGCGAGCGGTACGGGACGCTCTTCGTGGTCGCCGCCGGCAACGAGGGCAAGCCCAAGTCGGTCATGTCGCCGGCCTCCGCCGACGACGCCCTCGCCGTCGCCGCCGTCGACGCCGACGACCAGCGGGCCTACTTCTCCGCCCGCGGCCCCCGCGTCGGCGACAACCACATCAAGCCCGAGATCAGCGCGCCGGGCGTCGACATCGTGGCCGCCGCCCCCGGCGGGGGTTACGTCCCGATGTCGGGTACGTCGATGGCCACCCCGCACGTGGCCGGCTCGGCCGCGATCCTCGCCGGGCAGCACCCGGACTGGTCCGGCGCGCAGCTCAAGGCGGCGCTCATGGACTCCGCCAAGCCGGCCGGCGACGACAGCCTCTACGAGCAGGGCGCGGGTCGGCTGGACATCGGCCGAGCGGTCGCCCAGCCGGTCGCCGCCGACGTGGCCGCGATCGACTTCCCGGTGCAGCGCTGGCCGCACGCCGACGACACCCCGGTCAGCCGCGTCGTCGGCTACCGCAACAGCGGCACGGCGCCGGTGACCCTGACGCTCGCGGTCGCCCCGGTCCCGGCCGGCATGGTCACCGTCAGCCCCACCACGCTGGTCGTGCCCGCCGGCGGCCGCGCCGAGGCGACCGTCACCGTGGACACCCGGGTCGACGCCCCGGACGGGGTCTACCAGGGTGCGATCACCGCCACCGGCGCCGGCGACCTGCGGGTGCGGACGCCGTTCGCGCTCAACCGGGAGATCGAGAGCTACGACGTCCGGCTGAACCACACCGGACGCGACGGTCGACTGGCGACCGACTACCGCACCGTCGCGGCGAACCTGACGACCGGGGAGTTCACCACCCTGGACGGGCAGCCGGGCGGCGGGACCCTGCGACTGCCCAAGGGCCGGTACGCGCTCTACGGCACCATCCACGACGGCGCCGCGTCGACCCTGCTCGTGCAGCCGGTCCTCGACGTGCGCGGGCCGGTCACCGAGGCGCTCGACGCCCGCACGGCGCGGCCGGTCTCGCTGACCGTGCCGCAGCGCGACGCCGCCCCGCTGGGGATCAACGTGAGCGCCAACTGGAACGACGGCCTGCGCTACCCGGGGGTCCAGCTCAACGGGTCGTCCTTCGCGGACGTCTTCTTCGGCCGGATCGGGCCGACCGTCGCTGCGCCGGAGTTCAGCGCCACGCTGGGCGTCGGGCTCGCCCGCCCCGGTCGCGACGGCACCTTCCGGAACAGCCCGTACACCTACGACCTGGCGTACGTCCAGCAGGGCGACATGTTCACGGGGCTGACCCGCAAGCTATCGGCGAAGAACCTGGCCACCGTCACGGCGACCTACCGGCGGCAGTCCACCGCCGCCAGCGCGGTGCGGCTACACCGTGCCGCCGCCCCCGGCGGACCCGGCCCGATCGGCTCGCAGACGCCGATCGACCTGCCCTTTGCGGGCACCGAGTACTACAACACCGACGGCGGCATCGTGTGGACGTCCACCTTCGTGGAGGGCGACAACCTGACCACGGAGGAGTCCACCTTCCAGCCCGGGAAGCGGTACACGCGGACCTGGAACGCGGCGCCCTTCGGCCCGACGGTGCTCGGGGCCCCGACCTGGTCGCCACTGGGTTACGCCGGCCGGGACGGCGACACCATCTCCGTCGCCGCGCCTGCCCTGTTCGGTGACGCGGCGGGCCGCCCGGGCAGCCGCGACGACCTGCCGGTGAGGCTGCGGCTGTTCCGCGACGGCCGGGAGATCGCGACCGCCGACGGTCCGTACGCGGACTTCACGGTGCCCGCCGGCCGGGCCACCTACCGCCTGGAGGCGACGGTGACCCGCGGCGCCCCGGACACCCTGTCCACGTCCGTCTCGGTGGCCTGGACCTTCACCTCGGCCCACACGTCGAAGCCGGAGCCGCTACCCCTGACGACGGCCCGGGCGACACCCGCGCTCGACGACACCAACACGGCGCGGGCGGGCCGGACGCTGCCCGTCCCGGTGGCGCTGGACCGACAGGCGGGCTCGGCCGCGGCCCCCAACCGCACCCTGAGCGTCGCGGCGTCGTTCGACGACGGCCGGACGTGGGTGACGGTTCCGGTGGTACGCGGGGTCGCCCACGTCACCCACCCGCGGCGGCCCGGCTTCGTGGCTCTGCGGTTGACGGCCACCGACACGGCCGGCGCCACGGTGACGCAGACGATCCAGCGGGCCTACCGGATCGCCTGAGCCGGCCGGTCCGGGGCGGCGCGCGCCGCCCCGGACCGGTGCCGCCCGGCCCGGCGGCGGTCCACGCCGTCGGCGCTCAGCCGGCGGGCGGCGCGACCCGCACCCGGTCGCCGTCACCGTCGGTGAGGAACGCCGCCAGGGCTCGCCCCTCCTCGGCCACCGCGTCGTGGTCGGTCGGGGCGAGGGGACGCAGCGGGGTGACGAGCACGCCGCCGTCGGCCACCTTCCACGTCGCGGCGACCCGACCGTCGACGAGCACCACCCGCTCGCCGGCGACCGACAGGCCGCGGTGGGCGTCGTCGACGACGCGGGTGCGGTCGTGGTAGCCGAGCAGCGCGTTGTCGAACGCCGGCAGGAACCGCACCGACGCGGGTGTGTCCGGGTCTGGGCGGGGCGCGTCGGGCAGGTCGAGCAGCTCCCGGCCCCGCTCGTCGCGGAAGGCGACCAGCTCGCCGCGGATCGCGGCCACCGCCGCCGGAAGCCCGGCGAGGCCGCTCCAGGCCCGCAGGTCGGCGGTCGCGGCGGGCCCGAACGCGGCCAGATAGCGCCGGGCGAGGGCGGCGCCCACCGGGTCGGAGCCGTCCGGCGTCGGCGGGTCGACCGCATGCCCCAGCCAGGTTTCGAGCAGCGCGTTGCGTACCCCCGCCGACGTGCGCCACAGCCCCCGTGGTGGCAGTTGCACCACCGGGATCAGCGCGGCGAGCAGCATCTCCCCCAACGGCCGTGGCCCGACCTCCGGCCACCGGTGCGCGACGGCCCTGGCCAGCTGCGGCATCGAGCGGGGCTCGCCGTCGGCCAGCACCGCCCGGCCCGCCGCCGCCAGCTCGTCGAGGTCCACACCGGTGAGCTCCGCCCGGTACGTCCCCAGCCCGCGTTGACGCAACATGCCGTCATGGCGGGACCGCCAGGCCAGGGCGTCGGCGGCGGTCACGAGATGGACCGTGCGGCGCATGAGGTGGATCCGCACCACCTCCCGGCCCCCGCACCACCGCCGACGCCCTGAACCCCCCGATCCGGCACCGGTCGCGGCCCACCCCGGCGCGGGCGTGCGGCACTCACCCCCGTCGGAGGGGTGTCGGTGCGGATGTCGGCGTCGTGTCGGGGCCGTGTCAGCCGACCGGCGCACGCTGGTCGGCATGACAGCAGACCTGGTGATCGAGGCCGAGGGCCTCGTCAAGACCTTCGGGAAGACGAAGGCGCTGCGGGGGGTCGACCTCGCGGTGCCCCGGGGGACGGTGCTCGGCGTGCTGGGGCCCAACGGGGCCGGCAAGACCACCGCCGTCCGGATCCTCTCCACCCTCCTGCGACCGGACGGTGGCAGCGCCCGGGTCGGCGGCTTCGACGTCGTCCGGGACGCCGAGCGCGTCCGGCAGGCCATCGGGCTCACCGGCCAGTACGCCTCGGTCGACGA
This sequence comes from Micromonospora sp. NPDC049366, assembly GCF_044466625.1. NCBI lineage: Bacteria > Bacillati > Actinomycetota > Actinomycetes > Micromonosporales > Micromonosporaceae > Micromonospora > Micromonospora sp. NPDC049366. The sequence goes on along the minus strand of NZ_JBITMV010000002.1, from coordinate 411,634 downwards.
GGACCTGACCGGCCGGCAGAACCTGGAACTGTTCGGCGTGCTGCTCGAGCTGGGGCGCGCCGGTTCCCGGCGGCGCGCCGCCGAACTGCTCGACTGGTTCGACCTGACGGCCGCCGCCGACCGGCCGGCGAAGACGTACTCCGGCGGCATGCGGCGGCGGCTGGACCTGGCCGCCAGCCTCGTCGGCGCACCCGACGTGATCTTCCTGGACGAGCCGACGACCGGGCTCGACCCGGCCAAGCGCGAGGACATGTGGAACGTCGTCCGGTCGCTGGTCAAGAACGGGTCGACGGTGCTGCTCACCACGCAGTACCTGGAGGAGGCCGACGCGCTCGCCGACGCGATCACGGTGATCGACCACGGCCGGGTCATCGCGTACGACACGCCGGACGGGCTCAAGCGGGTCGTCGGCGGGCAGACCCTCGAGGTCCGGCCCGCCGACCCGGCGCAGCTGTCCCCCATCGCGGCGATCCTGACCGAGGTCGGCTCCGGCGCGCGGGCCGACGAGATCCGCAAGGGCGTGCTCGCCGTGCCCGTCGCCGACGACACGGCCCTGACCGAGAGCGTGGCGCGGTTCGCCGCCGCCGGCATCGCGGTCACCGAACTGTCCCTGCACCTGCCGAGCCTCGACGAGGTGTTCTTCACCCTCACCGGGCGTACGGCGGCCGACGACGACACCAGCAACCGCAAGGAGGTCGCGGCGTGAGCACGCTGACCGAGGCACGACCCGACACGAGCCCCGCCCGGTCGACGGTGACGGCGCGGCCCCGACCGTTCCGGCTGGTCCGGCACTCGCTGGCACTGGCCAAGCGCAGCCTCATCAAGACCGCGCGGACGCCCGAGGCGCTCATCGACGTCACGCTGCAACCGGCGCTGTTCCTCGTCATCTTCGTCTACATCTTCGGCGGCGCGGTCGCCGGGTCCACCCACGACTACCTGCAGTTCCTGCTGCCCGGCATCCTGGCGCAGACCATCGCCACCGGCGCCATCGCGATCGGCGTCAACCTCAACACCGACATCGCCAAGGGCATCTTCGACCGGTTCCGGTCACTCCCGGTGCCCCGCTCCGCGCCCCTGGTCGGCGCGGTCCTCGGTGACGTCGTCCGGTACGTCGTCGTCACGGTCTCCACGCTCGCGATCGGCTACCTGCTCGGATTCCGGATCGACTCCGACCCGCTGCGGGCGCTCGCCGGCTGCCTGCTGGCCGTGCTGTTCGCCCTCTGCCTGAGCTGGCTGCCGGTGCTCGTGTCGATGAAGGTACGCACCCCGGGTGCCGTGCAGGGCGTGATGTTCGCGCTGATCATGCCGCTGAGCTTCGCGTCCAACGTGTTCGTCAGCGCCGACACCCTGCCGGGCTGGATGCAGGCCTTCGTGGACGTCAACCCGATGACCCACCTGGTGGCGGCGATGCGCGGTCTGTTCCTCGGCACGCCGCTCGGCACGCACGTGTGGTGGACGCTCGCCTGGTGCGCCGGTTTCGTGGCGGTGTTCATGCCGCTGGCGCTGCGCGCATACCGCAAGCGGGTCTGACTCAGGCGAGCAGGCCGTCCATCAGCTCGCGGATCCGGGCGGTGGCCGCGGCGACCGGTCGCTCCCGCCACGCGGCCAGCATCGGCTCACGCCGTTCCTCGTCCCCGAGGGCGGCGTTGAGCCGTTCGCCGTTGTCGAGGGGGAAGAGCGTCCGGTCGTGGGCACCGACCCGGATCCCGAGCACGTAGAGCTGCCGGGCGGTCTCGACGTCACCCCGGTACGCCGCGAGCTCGGCACCGCCGACCGCCAGCGCACCGATGACCGGCAGGTCCCGCGAGGACAGTGCCTCGTCCCGGGCGAGCCTCAGCAACGGGCCGACGCGGGCCTCGACCTCACCCGCCGGCGCCTCCCCGGCCTCGGCCATTCGCAGGTGGAGGACCGCCAGCGTGACCCGGAAGATGACGCGCGGCTGCGGGTGCGGCCCGGCCCACCCGGCCAGGATCCGGGTCACCGCCTCCGCGTGGGCGATCACCTCGTCGTAGCGCTCGCGCCGGCAGGCGAGGTGCGCCAGCCCGAGGCGCGCCTGCGCGATCTCCACCTCGTCGGCCTGGCCTGCCGTCGCGGTCTCACCCAACCGCCGCTCCGCTTCCTGGTCGCCGGCGAGGGCGAGCTGCATGTCCAGCCGTACCCGGATCGAACGGGCATCCTGCGTCGCGCCGATCAGCTCCATGTTCCGGACGCTGCGGGCCAGCCACTCCGTCGAGCGGCCGCCCTCGCCCGGCGCGAAGAACTGCCCGGCGGCTCCCGCGGCCATCGCCATACCCCAGTGGTCACCGGCGGCCTCGAACTCGTGGTAGGCCCGCTCGGCGTCGAGGATCGACTCCTCCGCCGCGCCGCTGTGCTCCCGTACGGCGGCCCGGGCGAACAGGCCGAACGCCCGCACGTACGGGTCGGGGTGCGCGATCAGCTCGGCGGCGGCCGCCATGCTCCGGTCCGGATCGGACGTCACGAACGCGGGTAGGGCCGACGCGAGCGCGGCCTGCCGGGGCGACACCTCGGCGGACCGCTCGGCGAGCACCATCCGCAACGCCCGCCACGCGAGCGCGGTGAGCCGGAGATCCGCGCTGATGCCGGCGTTGACGCCGGTCAGCAGACACATCCAGGCGAGCCGGTCGGCGTCGGGCAGCGGCCGACCGGCGGCGCGGCCACGCAGGATCGCCGAGGTCGGTCGCCGGCCCGGATCGGGGACGTGCAGCACGCCCCGCGCCCACCCGATCACCTCCAGGTGCAGGCCGCGCACCGACCAGAGGTGGAACAGCGCGGTGGCGACGTCGACCGCGGCCGGCTCGTCGTCCCGTGCCAGCGCCCAGCGCAGGCCGGCGACCAAGTTGTCCTGTTCGGTGGCGCAGTGGTCGAGCGCCTCGACCTGCTCGGGGCCGACGAACCGGTCGGCGAGCGCCACGGCGCGCTCGCGGGCCCAGCCGAGCAGGCCGGCCATGGCCGGGTCCCGGTCGCCCGCGGCGTCGAGCCGCGCCTCGCCGTACTCGCGGACGGTCTCCAGCATCCGGTAGCGGGGTGGGTTCTCCCCCTCCACGAGCGTGAGCAGGGAGTGCTCGACGAGCGTCGCGAGACCACCTCGTACGTCCGTCCGCCATGCGACGGCGGCCGCGAGGTCGGCGGTGAACGGGGCGGGGATGACGGCGAGCCGCTGCAGCAGCTCACGGTCGTCGGGCGCGAGGAGGTCTCGACTCCAGTCGACCAGCGCCCACAGGCTCGCGTGCCGCTCGGGCAGGCCGCGCAGCGCGTCGTCGAGCAGCGCGAACCGGTCGGTGAGCCCGGCGAGGACGTCGTCGAGGGGCATGTGGCGCAGTCGCGCGGCGGCCAGTTCGAGCGCCAACGGCAGGTTGTCGAGCCGGTGGCACAGCTCGAGCGCCCGGGCGCGATCCCAGGTGGGCGTCGCGCCCCCGGCCCGGGCCCGGCTCTGCAGCAGTTCGAGCGCCTCGGCGTCGGGCAGCACGGTGAGCCGGTGGACCCGCTCACCGGCCAGGCCCAGCGGTGCTCGGCTCGTCGCGAGCACCGTGACCTCGGGCGAGGAGACCGCGACGAGGTCCGCGACGGTGGTGGCGACCGCGTCGAGGACGTGCTCGCAGTTGTCCAGCACGATGAGCCCGTCGAGGTCCGGCGCCACGGCGCGTAGCCGCTCCTCGGGGCTGAGGACCCGACGTTCGAGGCCCAGGTTGCCGCCGGTGGCCGAGGTGTCCGCGCCGCCGAGCGCGGCGAGCATCGTCGGCAGCACCTCGTCGGGCGAGCGCAGTCCGGCGAGTTCGATCACCCGTACGCTCCGGCCGGCCGCCGCCGTGCGCCGCGCGACCTCGGCGGCGAGGCGGGTCTTGCCGGCGCCGCCGGTCGCCACGATCGTCACCAGGGCCGCCTCGGTGAGCGCCTCGCGCACCGCGTCGACGTCCCGCTCCCGGCCGACGAGGGCGGTCATCGGTCGGCGCCAGGCGGCCGGTAGGGCGATCCGCGAGGGCGGCGGGGGCGGCGCCGTCGCGGTCGGCGCGGCGAGTTCGCCGCGCAGCAACGCCAGGTGGACCTGTGTGATCACGGTGGACGGGTCGGCGCCGTACCGGTCGGCCAGCTCGGCGCGCAGCCGCTCGACCACCTCCAGCGCCTCGGCGTCCCGGCCCTGGGCGGCGAGCATCCGCACGAGCAGGGCCGCCGACGGCTCGTCCGGCGGTGTCCGCGCCACGAGGCGGCGCAGGTCGGTTTCGTCGTACGGACCCGCGCCGGCGAGCGCCGCCTCGGCCCGCAACGCGGTGAGGTCGGTGAACAGGCGTCTCTCGTCGGCGCTGACGAGCTCGGGCACCTCGGGGAACAGGGCGCGCGCCCGGTCCGCCGCGGCTCGGGCGCCCTGGGCGTCGCCGGTGCGCAGCGCGGACCGTGCCCGCTCGGTGAGCGCCCGCGCCTCGACCGCGTCGACGGTCACCGCGTCGGCGGGCAGGCGGTACCCGCCCGGCTCCGCGGCCACCGGCAGCCCGAGGCGACGCACGCGGGACACGAGGGCCTGGAGTGCTCCGCCGGCGTCGTCGGGAGGCGTGCCGTTCCACACGGCGTCGGTGAGCAGCGGGGTGGAGACCAGCCGGCCGCGCGCCTCGACGAGCGTGCGGACCACCGTCGCCAGTCGGTCGCCCCGGACCGGCCGGCCGTCGACGGCGAGCGGGCCGAGGATCGTGATCTGCACCGGCCCAGCATCCACCACGCGCGCACGGGATCGTCGCTCACCCGTCCGGTGTCGCCGACACCGCGGCGCGGGCGGTGCTGGACCGGGGATCAGGGATGTCCACCCGGCCTGGGAGCCGCGACACCGAAGGAGACGGAGTCGATCGTCGCCGTGTCGGCGGTGCGGGCCGCAGCGTCAGGCGGACGCCGGCATGTAGAGCGACTTCACGGCTTGGACCAGGGGCGCGAGCTCCGGGTTGGCCGCCGCCTCGTCGAGCGCCTCGCGCAGCGCGGCGTCGTTGGTGGGGCGGGCCTGCGCCAGCAGCGCGAGACCGGCCGGAGTGACGTTGGTGTAGATGCCACGGCGGTCGGTCGGGCACAGGTAGCGCTCCAGGAGGCCCCGGTTCTCCAGGCGGGTGACCAGCCGGGTGGTGGCGCTCTGGCTGAGCACGACCGCGTCGGCGACCTGCTTCATCTGCAGGTGACCACCGTCACCGTCGTGCTGGCGGCTGAGCACGTCGAGCAGGGAGTATTCGCGGACGCTGAGGTCGTGCGCGCCCTGGAGCGCGCGCTCGATGTGCGCCTCGATGCGGTCGTGCAGCAGGGAGAGCGTGCACCAGCCCTGGGCCAGAGCGGTCAGCGCGGGGTCCGTCGCGGTCATGTGCCCTCCTCCTCCGGAGCCGTCTCCAGCATAGAACAAACCGCGATAGACGGCGTTTGCAGATAGCCAGCGCATGCAACTATAGTCGGACGCAGGCAAAGTGCCTCTGCAATCGTACGGAAGGATCGCAGCCATGCCTCTCGCGCTTCTCGCCCTCGCGATCGGGGCGTTCGGAATCGGGACGACCGAGTTCGTGATCATGGGCTTGTTGCAACAGGTCGCCCACGACTTCAACGTCTCCATCCCCACCGGCGGGCTGCTGGTCACCGGCTACGCCCTCGGCGTGCTGGTCGGCGCGCCACTGATGACCGTCCTCGGCACCAAGATCCCGCGCAAGCGGATGCTCATGCTGCTGATGGTTCTGTTCATCGCGGGCAACCTGCTCTCCGCCTTCGCCCCGTCGTTCGCCGTCATGCTGATCGGCCGCGTCGTCGCCTCGCTCGCCCACGGCGCCTTCTTCGGCATCGGCTCGGTCGTCGCGGCGGACCTCGTCGCCCCGCAGCGGAGGGCCGGCGCCATCGCCATGATGTTCACCGGCCTCACCGTCGCCAACGTCGTCGGCGTCCCGCTCGGCACCCTGGTCGGCCAGTCCGCCGGATGGCGCGTCACCTTCGGCATCGTCGCCGCGATCGGTGTGGTCGGCCTGCTCGGTGTCGCCCGCCTCGTGCCCGACGTGCCCAAGCCCCAGGGCGTACGCCTGCGCCACGAGGTCGCGGCCCTGCGGAACACCCAGGTCCTGCTCGCCATGGCGATGACCGTGCTCGGCTTCGGCGGGGTCTTCGCCGCCATCACCTACATCGCGCCGATGATGACGCACGTCGCCGGCTTCTCCGACGGGTCCGTCACCGGGCTGCTGGTCCTCTTCGGGCTCGGCATGGTCGGGGGCAACCTGGTCGGCGGCCGGTTCGCCGACCGCGCGCTGATGCCGATGCTGTACGTCTCGCTGGGCGCGCTCGCCGTCGTCCTCGGCCTGTTCACCCTCACCGCCCACGACAAGGTCGCCGCCGCGGTGACCGTCACGCTGATCGGCGCCCTCGGTTTCGCCACCGTCCCGCCCCTGCAGAAGCGCGTCCTCGACCAGGCGCAGGGGGCACCGACGCTGGCCTCGGCCGTGAACATCGGCGCCTTCAACCTCGGCAACGCGCTCTCCGCCTGGCTCGGCGGGCTCGTCATCAGCGCCGGCCTCGGCTACACCGCCCCCAACTGGGTCGGCGCGCTCCTCGCCGCCGGCGCCCTCGTGCTCGCGGTGCTGTCGGCCGCCCTGGAGCGGCGGGACCGCTCGGCCGAGGCCCGCCCGACCGCCGTGGCCGCGACGCGGTCCCCGGTCGCCGCCCACCGCTGAGCCCTCCCCGACCGCTCTCGCCACCCGATCCCCGAGCAAGGAGAACCAGTCATGACCACCACCCTCACGCCGCTGACCGTCCAGGACGCCGAGACCCTCATCGCGACCGCGCACCGCGCCGCGGACGCCGCCGGGGTCACGGTCAGCGTGGCGGTCCTGGACGCCGGCGGCCACCTGCTGGCCTTCCGGCGTGACGACCGCGCCGTCCTGATCTCCGGAGAGACCAGCATCCGCAAGGCCTACACGGCGCTGCAGCTCGACACGCCCACGGCCGACCTCGTCGACGCCGTCGCGCCGGGCGCCCTCTTCCACACCCTGCCGACAGCCCTCGACCGGCCGCTGCTGTTCATCGCCGGCGGTATCCCCGTGCACCGCGACGGCCGGCTGGTCGGCGCGATCGGCGTGGGCGGCGGCGCGCCGGACCAGGACCACTCGTTCGCCGCCGCCGCGCTGGAGGCGCTCGCCTGACGGACACCCACGCCGGCGCGCCGGTCCCGACAGACCCGTCGGTACCGGCGCGCCGCCGTTGCCGCGGCCGGGCACCATGGCGCCATCACCGGAGCCTGGAGGGCCGATGCGAGCACACGATGGGCAGCCACCGTTCGTCGCCCTCGGCGCACGGCCGATGCGCGTGCTGCGCGACGCGTACGAGGCGGCGCTGCGGCGCGCGGCCCCCAGCGTCGGCACCCTCGACGTGCTGTGCCAGATGGCGCTGCGCCGAGAGGCGGTCCCGCCGTGGCTGATCGCGGGGGCGAGCGGCGCCGACCTGACGCGGATGGGGGTGAGTCCGCGCCGCATCCCGGCCGCCCGCTCGGTCGGCGAGCTGGTGCGCGGCCCGGTCGGCGTCTTCGATCCGGAGGCCCGGGCGGTCCTGCGCGAGGTCGAGTGGCGGGTCCACAGGCGGCCGCGCCGGCGGGACCGGAGGGCGGGCGCCCGGGGCCGCCCGGCGTGGACGCACGGTGTGCACACCACCGTGACCGGGGCCCTCGAGATCGCGCGGGACGCGGGTGTGCCGTTCGCGAACCTGTGCCACCTCGTGCTCGGCGTGCTGCAGCAGCCCGCCTGCGATGGGACCCGCTACCGCTACCCCCACGAGTACGCCCGCCACGATGCCGTCGACCGGTTGCGCGACGATCCCGCCGTGCGACGGGCCGACGAACCGCATCCGGACCTCGACTCCGAGATGCTGGTCCTGCGGCGCGGCTCCGGCCCACTGGTCGACCGGGTCGCGGGACACGTGTGGGCGCGGATGTCCCGGATCAGCCGGCTCGGTCCCCTCCTCACCGCTGTCGATCGGGAGGCGGTACGCCAGGCGGTCCGGCTCGGCCACGGCGTGGTCGGGCCGGCGCACGTCCTGCTCGCGACGCTCACCCACGACGCGGCCCTCGACGCGGCCGGGATCCGGGTTCCCGCCGACCATCACTCCCGCAACCGGGCCGCGCAGCTCCTCCGGGCCTGCGGCGTCGAGGCCGAACCGCTGCGCGTGGTGGTCGCGCCCCGCGGCGGGACGGACGAGCCTCCGGCGGACGTGCTCGCCGGGCAACTGCGAGACCTGCGGCCGGGTGATCCGTTCGTCGGGGCGGAGGTCACCGCCGCCATGCCGCGGGCCCTGGAGGTCTCGTTGGCCCACCGGCATGCCGACACCGGCACCAGCCACCTGCTGCTCGCCCTGCTCGAGGACGAGGCCGGCGGCGCCGCCGCCGTGCTGCGCCAGCTGGGCGTCGACCCCGGGACCGTCCGAGCAGCGGTCGAGCAGGAGCTGCGGGCGGCGCCGGCGGCCTGGTGAACCGTCGACACCGCCCGCGCGACCGGTGGCAGCATCGGGAGGAGGAAGTCCGACGGCCCGCCGCCCGCGCAGAGGAGATCAACGGTGAGCAGCCCCGACAGCGAGATCCTTCGCGGTGTCCTCGACCGGTGGCGGTCCGCCGTTGACGCCCACGAGCCCGACCGCGTCGCGTCGTGCTTCACCGACGACGCGATCTTCCAAGGGCTGCGCCCGTACAGCGTCGGCCCCGAGACCGTCGCCGCGTACTACGACTCCCAGCCGATCGGGCTGACCGCCGCGTACGAGATCCGGGAGACCCGACGCCTCGCCGACGACGTCGTCCTCGGCTACCTGGCCGTCGAGTTCGCCTTCACCGACCGACCGGCCCTGAACGTCCACCTCGGTGTGGTCGTCCGCCGGACCGGGGATCGGTGGCTGATCAGCCACTACCAGGTCTCCCAGCTCTGACGCGGCGTCGGGCAGTCGTGTGAACTCCGGGGCGGCCGGGCTACCGTTGCCGGCGTGCGGGCGGCGGGCGAGACGATCAGCTTCGCGGTCCTCGGCTCGATCCGGGTCGTCCGCGCCGGCGTCGAGCTGCGGCTGGGCGCCCGCCAGGAACGCCTGGTACTCGCCCTGCTGTTGGCCCGGGCCGGTTCACCCGTCTCCCTGAACGAGCTGGTGGACCTGCTCTGGGACTCCGACGCCCCGGTCAGCGCCGCCAACGTCGTGCACCGTCACGTCGGCGCGCTGCGCCGCCTGTTCGAGCCCGGCCTGCCCACCCGGTCGGCGGGCCGGTACCTCCACCGCGACGTCTCCGGATACCGTCTCCTCGCCGACGAACGCTCCCTCGACCTGCTGGAGTTTCGGGCGTTGTCCCGACGGGCGGGCCAGAGCCTGCGGGACGGCGACCCGGAGTCGGCGTTGCGGCACTCGCTCGACGGGCTGCGGTTGTGGCGCGGTCGGTGCGCCGCGGGCCTGGAACCCGCCTCCCGGTCGCATCCGACGTTCCTCGCCGTGGAGGGCGAACGGGCCGAGGCCGTACGGCAGGCCGCCGACGCCGCCGAGCGGTGCGGGCGGCTGGGCGCGGTGCTGGTGCCGTTGCGGCAGGCCGCCGAGCAGCACCCGCTCGACGAGTCGTTGCAGAGCCGGCTGCTGCTGGCGCTCGCCGCCGCCGGCCGTCAGGCGGAAGCGGTCGAGACGTACCGGGTGGTGCGCCGCCGGCTCGCCGACGAGTTGGGCGTCGACCCGGGCGAGGAGCTGCGGGAGGCGTACGACCGGCTGCTGCACCAGCGCACCGGGCCGGCGCGTACTGCGGAGACGCCGCCGCTCCCCCGGCCCGCGCAGCTGCCGCCGGACCTGCCCTTCTTCAGCGGCCGGGACGAGCTCATCGCCCAGGCCCGCGCGGCGGTCGCGCGCCCGGGCGGACCCACGGTGCTCGCGATCGACGGCATGCCCGGGATCGGCAAGACCGCGCTCGCCGTCCACCTCGCGCACGAGTTCGCCGCCCACTACCCCGACGGGCAGCTCTACGTCGACCTGCGCGGATACGACGGGCGGGACGCGGCGATGAGCCCGGCCGAGGCGCTGCGCGGCTTCCTCGGCTCGCTCGGGGTGCCCCAGCACGGCATTCCCGCCGAGTTGCACGCCCTGGCGGGCATGTACCGCAGCAGCCTCGCCGGCCGGCGCCTGCTGATCGTGCTCGACAACTGCCGCGACGCCGAACAGATCCGGCACCTGCTGCCGGGTGACCCCGGCTGTCTGGTGATCGTCACCAGCCGCAGCCGGCTCAGCACCCTGCTGACCGCGGCCGGCGCCCACCCGTTGCCGGTCGGCCTGCCGAGCCTCGACGAGGCCCGCACGGCGCTGCTCGGGCCGCTCGGCGCTGACGCCGTCACGGCGGATCCGGCCGCGATCGACGCCATCATCGCCAGCTGCGGGCGGCTGCCGCTCGCGCTGGCCGTGGTGGCCGCCCGGGCGGCGAGCCTGCCAGGGACGCCACCGGCGCGGATCGCCGCCGAGTTGGCGCACAGTCCCGGCAGCCTGGACGGATTCGACGGCGGCGACCCGCAGACCGGCCTGCGTGCCGTCTTCTCCTGGTCCTACCGCGCGCTCTCCGCCCCGGCCGCCCGACTCTTCCGGCTGTTGGCGCTCCATCCCGGCCCCGACATCTCGATCGCCGCGGCCGCGGGCCTGGCCGGTGTCGAGCTGCGCAACGCGCGCACGCTGATCGGCGAGCTGAGCCGAGCGCACCTGGTGAGCGAGGAGTCCCCGGGCCGCTACCGCGTCCACGACCTGCTGCTCGCCTACGCCGGGGAGCTCGGCGAGGAGTACGACAGCCCGGCCGAGTGTGCCGCCGCCGAGCTGCGGTGCCTGCAGTTCTACCGGGCCACCTGCTATCAGGCGCACCGGCGGCTCCTGACCTCGGAGGACCACCCGATGATCGAGCCGGGGGCGGGCGAGACGCCGTTGCGCTTCGCCGACCACGGCGAGGCCATGCGCTGGTTCACCGCCGAGCGGCAGGTGCTGATCGCGCTCGTCGGCCGGGCCGCCCGGCAGGGCCGGCACACCGACGCCTGGCAACTCGCCCTGGGCATGCAGCACTTCTTCGACCGCAGCGGCCGGTGGGCCGACTGGACGACGACCGGCGAGGTGGCCCTCGAAGCCGCCCGCGCGGGTGGCGACCTGGTCGGGCAGGCCCGGATGCATCGCAGCCTGGCCGGCGCGGCCTACTTCCGGGGCGAGCAGGAGACCGCGATCGGGCACCTCGACCGGGCCCTGGAGCTGCTCGCCCGGCTCGGCCTGCACGGCGAGCTGACCCGGGCCGGGATCAACCGGGCGATGATCCTGCAGGCCCTGGGGCGGCACGAGGAGGTCGTCGGGGCGCTTCGCGCGGCGCTGGGCCCGGCCCGAGCGGCCGGCGACGACAAGCTCCTCGCGGACGTCTTGGTGATTCTGGCCGGGAGCAACGCCGAACTGGGCCGGGAGGATGAGGCGATGCGCTGCGCCGAGCAGGCGATGGCCCTGTCGCGCGCGGCGCGCTACCGGCTGGGCGTCGCCGAGGCGTGGGAGGTGCGCGGCCGGGTGTACTCCCTCCGGGGCGACACCGGCAGGACGATCGACTGCTGGCGTGCGGCGGCCGTGGCCTACCAGGAGGCCTCGGCGTCGGCGCCGGCCGCGGAGGTGCTGGCGCTGCTCGGCGACGCTCTCGCCACCGTCGGTGACCAGGAGGCCGCGGTGCGGGCGTGGCAGGAGGCGCTGGCGCTCATCCCGTACCCGCAGTCCCGCACCGGCCGGCGGCTGGCCGGCCTGCTCGCGGCGGTCACCTCGGGTCCACGGCGGATCACGGACGGCGACGGCACTCGATCCGCACTTCGGCGTCAGTCCATTCGCGTCGATCGTCCTTAGGCTCCTACCGCAGTCACCGTTGCTCCTGCGTGTGGGGGAGATGCCGTGCCGCTGGCACCCGACGAACCACCGGCCGGCCCGGCCGAGCGCCTGACCGCGCTGCACATCGAGCACGCGCGTGCCGTGCTGCGATTCCTGCTCGTCCTGACGCACGGCCAGCGGCAGACCGCCGAGGACCTGCTCCAGGAGACGATGCTGCGGGCCTGGCGGCACCTCGACTCGGTGCCGACCGAGCCCGACGCCGCCCGCCGATGGCTGCTCACCGTCGCCCGGCGGCTCGTCATCGACGGCGTCCGGCTGCGACACGGGCGACCGGCCGAGGTCCATCTCGTCGACATGAGCTGGATTCCCGGCGGTGACGACACCACCGGAACCGCCCTGGCGTCGCACGCCATCCGGCGTGCGCTCGGCCGGCTGAGCCCGTCACAGCGCAGTCTGCTCTCCGAGGTCTACCTGGTCGGACGGTCACCGGAAGAGGTCGCGGGCCGGTTGGGCGTCCCGATCGGCACGGTGAAGTCCCGGACCCACTACGCGCTGCGGGCCCTGCGCACCGGCCTCGAAGCGGCCTGATCAGGCCGCTCTCCAACCCGGCTGACAGAGCCGGCGCTGAGTCGTAGTTCACAGTGCCGCGACGCGCGACCGGCGCACGGCGCGGGCCCTGCCAGGCTTCGGCGACGTGGCAACAAGGCCCGGACGGATCGCGGCACGATGACCGACCCGCTCTCCTTCGCCGTCCTCGGCCCGGTCCGGGCGTGGCGCGGCGGATCCGAGATCGACCTGGGCACCCGGCAGCAGCGGCTGATCGTGGCGTTGCTGCTCGCCCGGGCCGGTGGCGCCGTCAGCGTCGCCGAACTCGTCGACCTGCTCTGGGAGTCCGCTCCCCCACCCAGCGCGGTCAACGTCGTGCACCGCCACATCGGGATGCTCCGCAGACGCTTCGAACCGGGGCTGCCGACGCGGGCCGAGGGCTCGGTGCTCGTCCGCGACGGCGCCGAGTACCGGATCCGGATCGAGCCGGAATCGCTGGACCTGCTCCGTTTCCGACGCCTGGTCGCCCGGGCCGGCGGTGCCGCCGGCGGGGCGGCCGTCGAGCTCTACCGGGACGCGCTCGCGCTGTGGCGCGGCCGGTGCGCCTCGGGGCTGCACGTGAACGGCCGGGTGCATCCGGAGTTCGTCGCGGTCGACGGCGAGCGGTCGACGGTGGTCCGGGTGGCGACCGATGTCGCCCTGCGGGCCGGCCACGTCTCCGCGGTGCTACCCGCGCTCCGGCTCGCCGCCGAGCAGGAGCCGCTGGACGAGGCGCTCCAGGCGCGGCTGCTGCTCGCCCTCGCGGCCGACGGACGCCGCGCCGAGGCCCTCGCGGCGTACGCCGATGTGGAGCTCCGGCTCGCCGAGGAGCTCGGCATCCAACCGGGCGTCGAGCTGCGCGCGGCCCGGGAGCGCCTGCGCGGTCGGCACGTCTCGCCGGACGACTGCGGGGCGCGGCACGCCGTGGCGCGGAGGCCGTCAGCGCCGGGGCCGGTCGAACCGCCGGCCCAGCTACCCGCCGACCACCCCTACTTCGCCGGTCGGCGCGCGGAACTCGCCGCCGTGCGGGAGCTGGTGGCCGGCGACCGACGGCCCACCGCGCTGGTCATCGACGGCATGCCGGGGGTCGGCAAGACCACCTTCGCGGTGCACCTGGCGCACCGGCTGGCCGCCCGCTATCCCGACGGCCAGTTGCACGCGGACCTGCGAGGCTTCGACGCCGGCGACTCGGTGATGACTCCGGCGGAGGCGTTGCGCGGTTTCCTGTGGTCCCTCGGCGTCGCACCGACGGCCATCCCGGCCGAGCTGCACGCCCAGGCCGGCCTCTACCGCACCATCCTGGCCGAGCGGCGGATGCTGGTCCTGCTCGACAACTGCCGGGACTGGGACCAGATCCGGCATCTGCTGCCCGGCACCGGTCGCAGTCTCGTCATCGCCACCAGCCGCCGCCGGATCACCGGCGTCGCCGGCCCGGCCGGGGCGTACCCGCTGCACCTCGACCCGCTCAGCGACGCCGAGGCCCGCGAGCTGTTCGCGCGCCGGCTCGGAGACGCGGCGGCCGCCGACCCCGCCGCCGTCGACGAGATCATCGCGCGGTGCGGCCGGTTGCCGCTGGCCCTGGCGCTGGTCGCCACCCGCAGCGTCGGCCGGCCCGGGCTCAGCCTGCGGTCCGTCGCCGGTGAGTTGGCCGAGGCCGACGGCCGGTTGACCGGCTTCGGGGACGTCCACGCCGACCTGAAGACCATCTTCTCCTGGTCGTACCGGGCCCTGACTCCCGAGGCGGCCCGGCTGTTCCGGCTGTTGCCCCTGTCTCCGGAGGCGGAGCTGAGCGCGGAGGCGGCGGCCGCCCTGGGTGGCCGGTCCGTGCGTTCCGCGCGGGGCCTGCTCGCCGAACTCGCGGCCCACCTGCTGGTTCAGCCCGGGGACGGCCGGTGGCGGATGCACGATCTGCTGCGCGCCTACGCCGTGGAGCTCGGCGAGGAGCACGACGACGAGTCCGAACGCGACGCCGCCGTCGACCGGGTCCACGACCTCCAGCTCCGCGACCGGTCGCCCGGGCACCGGTGACCCGGACGCGGCACCCGTCGGGTGCCGCGTCCGGGGCTCCGTCAGTACCGGTAGGCGCGGATGATGGTCTGCTTGACCGTGTTGCCGCCGGTGTCCGCCGCGGTGGCGCGCAGCGACACGAAGCCGCTGCCGGACGGGTTGTGCACCTGGGCGACCGCCTTCTCACCGGTGCGCTTAACGGGCAACTCGTGCCAGGTCTTGCCGTCGTCGAAGGACGCCTCGACGGTCAGCGACTTGGTCCGGCCCTGCTCCGCGCCGACCTGACGGTCGAGCGACAGCGGGATCGCGAACAGCTTGCCGGCCGGAGCCCGGTTGTCGATGTCGAGCTCCGGGGTGTACCGGATCGCCGTCATCGGCAGCTTGACCAGCTTCCCGTCGGCGACGTGGGCGGACGTGAAGGTCCACTCCGCGTCGACCACGGTCGACAGGGTGAACGCCGGGTCGCTGCGGAAGGTCGCGGCCAGCCGGTAGTCACCCTTCGCCGCGGGCACGTTCCACGTCCAGGGCGCCTGGTTCGCGTCGCCGATCTTGACCCCGTTGCGGTAGAGGTTCACCTGCACACTTCCGCCGATGACGTGCCGGAAGCCCATGTGCCCGGCGCCGTCGCCGTGCAGCGGCCCCGGCCCGCCGATCGTGTCGCCCCAGTAGCGGGTGGCGTACTGCTGGCCGAAGTTCGGCTCCGGGAAGACCGGCCCGGCCACCGCGTTGGCCCACTTCACCGTGTACGTGCGCCCGGGCTTGAAGCTGGTCCACGGCGACTCGTAGTACGTGTACCCCTGCTGGGCGGAGGTCGACTGCCACACCGCCTTCTTGTCCTGGTTGTAGTACTCGGTGATCGTGCTCGGCGCGTCGTAGGTGAAGCTCGGCGGGATCACGCGCTCGTCGCGGTAGACCGGCGAGTTGCCGGGCGCGTGCGCGACCGCCGTCCGCGACACCGGCACGCCGGCCACGTCCGCGCTGATCTGGGAGCGGACCGTGGCGAAGTCGCCCGCGCGCAGTTCGCGGGTCAACCCGGTCATCATCTTCTCCGGCTCGTACAGGTAGACCCGGTAGACGTACGGGCTGTTGTGCAGGCTGCCGTCCTGGGCCACCTGGCCCCACATGCCGTGCACGTACGAGACGAAGCCGGGGGTCTTGCCGGCCCCGACCTGCGCGGTCCGCACGTGGTCGAAGGGGATGTTCATCAGCACGCCGTACGGGTCGTTGCTGCCCCAGATCTGCGGCTGCTCGGTCCGGATGGTCCAGCCGGACTCCTGGAACACCGCCGTGGCCTTCGGGTTCGGCACCGACACCGCGATCGGCTTCGCCAGGCGGGCGTCCATGGTGAGGGCCTGGTCCCGGGTCAGGTCGAGGGTCGGCCGCACCAGCGAGGTGATCTGCGGGAAGTTCGGGTCGCCGCGCTGCAGGTAGGTCTGGACCAGGTAGCGGCCCGCGCGGATCCGGTAGGTGGTAGCGGACGGGTCGCCGAGCACCAGCAGGGTCTGCCGGTCCAGGTCGGTCAGCACGGTCACCCAGCCCTGGTCGGGCGTGGGCGCGCCGCCGTCGGGCCCGACGAGCTTGAGGCTCAGCTGACGGCGGGCGATGTCCAGCGCCACCGGGGTCTGCACCTGCGTACCGCCGCCGGTGGCGGTCACCTGACCGCCGAAGTAGTGGTCGGGCAGGTCGGTGCCGGCCCGCACCGTGACGGTCACGGTGGCCGTGCCGCCGGCCGGGACGGTCACCGAGGAGGCGCTGAGGCCGAACAGGCCGGCCGGTGCCGGAGCGCCGTCGGCGTCCTTGGCCGTGAGCGAGAGGGCCAGGGTGACCGGGGTGGAGCCGCTGTTCGCGTACGTGACCGTGCGGGTCTGCGCGGACGAGGTCCGCTCGAAGGCGACGCTGACCGGGTTGGCCGTGACGGTCTGACCGATCGCCCGGGCGACGTCGAGGAAGCCCGCGCCCTGCTCGTAGACACCGATCGTGGCGCTCGGCTTCGCGGCCGCCATCAGCGTGGACTTGATCCGCTCCGGCGTCCAGTCCGGGTGCTGCTGGCTCAGGATCGCCGCCGCGCCGGCCACGTGCGGCGTGGCCATCGAGGTGCCGTTCATGTTGGTGTACTGCGGGTTCGCGTCGTCCGGCCACAGGTCGGACGCCGAGCTGCGGGCGGCCAGGATGCCGACGCCGGGCGCGGTGACGTCGGGCTTGATGCCGGCGTCGCCCGTACGCGGGCCACGTCCGGAGAACTCGGCCAGCTCGCCCGTCTTGGTGACGGCGCCGACGGTCAGCGCCTCGGACACGCTGCCCGGTGAGGCGATGGTGGACTCGCCGTCCTGGCCGCTGTTGCCGGCCGCGACGACGAAGAGCACGCCGTAGCGGTGGGTGAGGTCGGTGAGCGCCGCCTCGATCGGGTCGGTCTCCGGGGTGTCGGTGCCGCCGAGGCTCATGTTGGCGACCTTGACGCCCTGCTGCGCGACCCAGGTCATGCCGGCCAGGACCGCCGACTCCGGGCACCCCTCGACGGTGCAGACCTTGGCGCTGTAAAGGTTCGCGTCGGGTGCCATGCCCCGGTAGCGGCCCTGCGAGGCGGCGGCGGTGCCGGCGATGGTGGAGGCGACGTGGGTGCCGTGGCCGACCCGATCGGCGGCGTCCGGGTCGGCGGTGAAGTTCTCCGCGGCGGCGACCCGGTCGGCCAGGTCCGGGTGGGTCTGGTCGACGCCGGTGTCGACCACGCCGACCTTCACCCCCGCCCCGGTCCACCCGGCCTGCCACGCCGTCGGCGCCCCGGTCAGCGGCACGCTGACATCGAGGGTGGGGCGACGCAGCCCGTCCAGCCAGATCTTGTCGAATCCGTCCCGCAGCCGCCGCTCGGCGCCGGCGGCGGAGGTGACGGTGTTCCAGAACGACACCGCGTCCGCGCGGCTCTGCGCGACCGCGCTGAGCCCGTCGAGGTCCCGGGTGACCCGGGCGCCGGCGAGGCCGGCGGGGGTGCCGTGGTGCTGCACGAGCAGCGGCAGGGTGGCCCGGCTGTCGTCGTAGCCGAAGTCGACCAGCGTCGAGATGTCGAAGAGCCGCTGGTCCAGCTTGCCCCGGTTGAGCAGGCCGACGGCGTCGGCGGGGATGACCCGCACGTCCTCGCCGGCGCTGTGGGTGATGAACGGAATGCGTTCCCGCCCCTTGCCCGGCACGACGTCGACCGTCGTCTGGCCGTCGACCGTGTTGACGTGGACGGTGTCGCCGGTGAGCAGGGTGACCGTCCGGGCCTTCGGCGCGACCGATGGTGTGGGGGTCGGCTTCGCGCCCGGGGGCTGCGCCGACGCCGGCGAGCCGCCGGTGGCCACCCCCGAGACGCCCAGCACCAGCACCGCCAGCGCCGACAACGTACGAACTGACCGCATCTTTCTCCTTGCTGAGCACGAGAGAATTCCGGGTGTCCCGGACGTGCTCAGCAGGTGAAGGTTCAGCGAAAGTGATCGGAGTCACATATCGGTGGTCACGGGCGAGCGGGTCGTGGGCGGGCGCAGTGGGACCGCCGGTCACCGTGCGGCAGGGCGCGTCAGGCGCGGCACCAGTACCGAGCCACCCACGAAGAGCAGCCCGGCGACCGACAGCACCGCGCCGACCCACGCCGTCGCCAGGTAGCCGTGGCCACCGGCGATCACGACGCCGCCCAACCACGCGCCGATCGCGTTGGCCAGGTTGAGCGCGGAGTGGTTCGACGACGCCGCCAGCGCGGGCGCGTCCGGTGACGCCTCCATGAGCCGGATGGTGAGGCTGGCGCCGAGCACCTGGCACACCAGTCCGATCGAGAAGATGAGTAGCACGGCGGCGAACGGCGTCGAGGCGGTGAGCGCGTACAGCGACAGCACCACGGCCATGGCGACGAGCGAGCCGATGAGCGTGCGCAGCGCCGACCGGTCCGCCAACAGCCCACCGAGTAGCGCACCGACGGTCATACCGAGGCCGAAGACGGCGAGCACCCACGGCACCGCCCAGGCCGGCATCCCCGCGACGTCGGTGAGGGTCGGCGCGACGTAGCTGTAGACGGCGAACATGCCGCCGAAGCCGACGGTGCCGGTGAGCAGCGCGATCCAGACGTGGACCCGACGGAACGCGCCCAACTCCCGGCCGATGCTGGCCCCGTCCGCGGCGGCCACGGGCGGCACCCAGCGTCGAACGGCGAGGATCGTCACCACGCCGATCCCGGCCACCAGGGCGTACGAGACGCGCCAGCCGAACAACTGCCCGGCGAGCGTGACCAGCGGCACGCCGCCGATGTTGGCGACACTCAGGCCGACCATCACCCGCCCCACCGCGCGGCCCTTGCGGTCGGGCGGGACGAGCCCGGCCGCCACGACGGAGGCGATGCCGAAGTAGGCGCCGTGCGGCAGACCGGTCAGGAACCGGGCGCCGACCAGCGACCAGATGCCCGGCGCGAACGCGGTGAGGGTGTTGCCCACCACGAAGGCGAGCATGAGCGCGAGCAGCAGCCCGCGCCGCGGCACCCGGGCCGCGAGCGCCGCGATGACCGGCGCGCCGACGACGACGCCGAGCGCGTACGCGGTAATGCCGTGCCCCATCACCGGGATGGACACCCGCAGGTCGTCGGCCATCTGCGGCAGCAGGCCCATGGTGGCGAACTCGGTGGTGCCGATGCCGAACCCGCCGATCGCCAGCGCGAACAGCGCCGCTCCGACCGGACGGCGTGCGTTCGGTACGGGTGGCCGCGCGGGTCGGACCTCGGTGGCGCTCATGGTGGTGTCTCCGCACGTCAGGGCGTCGCCGCCCGGCAGGGGGGCCGGCACTCCGCGACGCTGCGGAGGCCGGGCTCGGCGCCCATCGTGCCCGGCACGCCACGGCGCCGGCTCGGCGAGAGGCGGCCGGGGTGACGCGGATTACGACCGACGACGCGGACACGAACCCCGGCCGGGAGCACGGCTCACCGAGCCGCGGGCCGACTCTGTCGTCACCGCACGACCGCGCCCACCTTCAGACGCAGGAAGGGCCGCCGGTTTCAGCGGCGGCCACGAGTCCTGTATCACTTTGGGTAACGGAGGCGACCTCAATACGATCAAGGTGTGGAGTCGATCGCCGCCCTGCTCGCCGCACACCGGGCCTACTTCCTCGGCTGGAACGTCGGGGAGACCGGCGACCCGGACCTGATCACGTACCGTAGCGAGGTGCCGCACGCGCCGCTCAACGGCGTCCTGCGCCTCGTCGGGCGGGACCCGGCGGAGGCGTTCGCCGAGGCACGCCGCCGCCTCGACGGCGTCCCAAGAGTCTGGTGGGTCGGCCCGGACAGCGACGCCGGCACCGCCGACGCCGTGGTCGCCCTCGGCGCCGTGCCCGCCATCACCCTGTCGTTCATGGTGCTCCCGGTTGACCAGGCCGCCGCCGCCCCGATCCCGGCCGGTCTGCACATCGCCGAGGCCACCGACCTGGACGAATTCGTCACGGCCTACTCCCGGGTGTCCGGTATCCCGCCGGCCGGGGTGCCGGCGACCATCGCCCGGGAACGGTCCTTCGACGGCACCCTGGTCCGGCTGGCCGGCCGCCTCGACGACGGCCAGATCGTCGGCACCGCCGTCGCCTGGTTCAGCCACGGCTCGGTCACGCTCCACTACATCGGCACCCAACCCGAGCATCGCCGGCGGGGCATCGGCGCGGCGATGACAGGGGCCGCCCTCCGCCTGGCCCGCGAGCGGGGCGCTGCGACCGCCGCCCTCGCCGCCACCCCGATCGCCGAGCCGGTCTACCAGCGCGTGGGCTTCCGGACGGTGGACACGTTCCAGATCTTCTCGTTCTGACCATGCCGACACCGGGCGCGCCGCGGGGGCGGAGCCGCGCGCGGCGGCTCCGCCCCCGACGGTCACCGGAGGCCGAAGGCCCGGGTGATCCGCTGGTCGACGCTGTTGCCCCGGTCGTCCCGGGCGGTGGCCCGCAGGGTGACGAACCCCGCGCCGCGCGGGGCGTCGAGCCGGGTCCGCCAACCGTCGC
Source organism: Micromonospora sp. NPDC049366 (assembly GCF_044466625.1). Classification (NCBI taxonomy): domain Bacteria; kingdom Bacillati; phylum Actinomycetota; class Actinomycetes; order Micromonosporales; family Micromonosporaceae; genus Micromonospora; species Micromonospora sp. NPDC049366. The sequence goes on along the minus strand of NZ_JBITMV010000002.1, from coordinate 391,207 downwards.
CGTCGCGCTGCAGCTTGGCGTGCTGCCAGGTGGCGCCGTCGTCGTAGGAGACGTCGAGCGTCACCGTGCGGATGGCGGACGCCTCGGTCGCCATCGGCAGGTGCAGCGGGGTGACGGTGAGGTCGGCCTTGCGCTTCGCCTTGCCGTCGACGTCGGTGTCGACCGCGTAGTCGAACTGGATCAGCGACGGGTTCCACACCACGCCCGGGCCCGGTTCGCCGCAGGTGAAGCCCCACTCCGTCCGGGTTTCGGTGGAGTACGGCCCGACCCAGCCGTCACGCCGGTTCTCCGCCACCAGCCGGTACGGCAGCGGCTCCGGGCTGAGCGCATTGAGCGAGTTGACGGAGAGCATCGGCTCGTACCGGTTCGTCTCGGCGACCAGCCGGTCACCCTGGTAGAGCTTCAGTCTGTTGTCGGTGACACCGCCCCACCCGGCGTAGCCCTCGTGGGCGGCACCCGAGTCACCCCAACCCGGGATCGTGGCACGAATGCCGTTGCCCTGACGGTAGACGGGGTACGGGGTGAGCAGGCGAGGCCGTTGCACCGGCCCGAACCAGCGCTCCTCGTACACCGCACCGGCCCGGTACGGGGTCGGTGCCGCCCGCTGCTCCTGCTCGTCCGGGATGGCGACCGTCGTGGTCCACGTCCGGTCGCCGGTGAACCACTCGGTGCGCTCGCCGCGCGCCGGCACCTCCGCGGGGTCGAGGGTCATCTGCCCCGTCGAGCCGTCAACGCCGCGCGTCTCCAGTGCCCGGCCGGGCCGCCAGTTGCGGAGGGAGACGTCGATCCGGGCGAGGTCTCGCTGGGAGACCCGGTAGGTGAGGTCGGCCGGCACCGCGCCGTCGTAGTCGCGGATCAACTCGTAGCTGTACTCGGGCTCGGGCTGGGAGGTGACGTCGAGCCGGACCCGCCGCTCGTTCCGGATCCGGGTGATCAGCCCTTCGCCCTCGTCGCGGGTGAGGGTGGCCACCGTCACCGGCGGCGGGTCGGCCGGGACCCAGATGGAGCCGGGCCACGGCGTGAGCCGCCCGACGCCGTCGTTGACGACGATCAGCAGACGCGCGCCGGCGGCCGCCGCGGCCTCGGCCTGCTCCGCCAGCGGAACGCCGTCGTTGCGGCGGACCACCACGGCTTTGCCACGCGCGTCCAGCGCCGCGAAGCGGTCGCCGCTTCCGGAGTCGGCGAAGACCGCGTCGAGGTGGTGCTTGCCGCGCGGCAGCGGGGTCTCGGCGAGCCGCACCCGCAGGTCGTCGTAGCCGTGGCCGTCGGCGGACAGGGTCAGCGCCGGCTGGTTCATGCGCCAGCGGGTGGCGACGGCGAAGCTACCCTTGGTGACCTTCTGGCCGGTGGGCAGGATCCAGACGCTGTCGTACTCGGGACCGAGGTACCAACCGGCGACCCAGGGACCGCTGCCGAGGTCGCGGACCAGCTCGACCTTGGCGCCGTCCAGGGTAGACGGCTGCGGGGTGGCGACGGTGACCCGGCGGGCCTTGGCGGCGTCGAAGACGGCGGTCCGGTCCCGGTCGAGCGTGATCTCGGGGATCGGCAGCAGGCCGAGGCCACGGCTGTGCGGCCCGTTCGCGCCCTCCAGGTCAGTCTTCAACCACGCCGCGTACGTCCCCACCGGCAGTCGGAACTCCACGGTGCCGGTGGCGTCGAGGTCCTGCGCCGCGACGACGCCCTCCTCGCCGAGCACGACGAGCTCCCCGCCGGTCGGCCGACCGGCACGGTCGGTGGCCTTCAGGGTCAGGCGGTGGCGGACGCCTTCCTTGCCGACGGCGACGGCGGTGCGGGTGCGGACCGCGCCGGCGGCGTCGGTCGCGGTCAGGAAGCCCGAGGTGAGGCGGTCGGCCGGCACCCGGTCGAAGTCGGTGGTCAGGGTCACGGGGACGCTGCCGTGCGCCGGGACGGTGATCTGCCGGGCCGACGGGGTGACGAGGTCCGCCGGGCCGCCGTCGAGGGTGACGGCGAGGTCGAGGGTGACCGGGCTGTCGCCGATGTTCGTGAAGCGGACCTCCCGTGCCACCGGGCCCTCGGGCGCGGTCGGCCACTGCGGGTAGCCGAAGTCGGCGCCGCCGCTGGTGAAGACGGTGGCGGTGGTGGCCGCGGCCACGTCCAGCCGACCGCTGCCACCGGCGAACGGGCCGAGGTGCGGCATCGCCCGGGTGGTGCTGACCAGCGCTTCCTTGAGCTGTTGCCCGGTGAGTTCCGGGTGCTCGGCGGCCAGCAGCGCGGCGGCGCCCGCGACGTGCGGGGTCGCCATCGAGGTGCCGTCGCCGTACCGGTAGAGGCCCTCGCCGACGGAGTACTGGGAGCGGGCGGCCAGGATGCCGACGCCGGGTGCGGTGAGGTCGGGCTTGAGGGCCTTGTCGCCGACCCGCGGGCCCTGGCTGGAGAATTCGGCCAGCTTGTCGTCGCCGTCCACCGCGCCGACGGTCAGCGCCGCGTCCGCCGCGCCGGGGGCGCCCACGGTGTACGGGTTGGGGCCCTTGTTTCCGGCGGCGATCACGAACAGCGCGCCGGTCTCCGCGCTGAGTTCGTTGACGGCGACACTCATCGGGTCGGTGCCGTCGCTGGGGTCGGCGCCGAGGCTCATGTTGACGATCCGGGCCTTCTGGTCGCGGACCGCCCACTCCATCCCGCTGATGATCCACGATTCCTGACCGGAGTCGTTGTCATTGAGGACCTTGCCGATGTGCAGCCGCGCGCCCGGGGCGACGCCCCGCTCCTTGCCGCCGGAGGCGGCGCCGGTGCCGGCGATGGTGGAGGCGACGTGCGTGCCGTGACCCAGACCATCCCGCACCGTCTCATCGGGCACGAAGGACTCGGTCGCGGCCAACTGGCCGGCGAAATCCGGGTGGCCGGTGTCGATACCGCTGTCGAGGACGGCGACGTCGACGCCCTGGCCGGTGTTGCCGGACTTCCAGACCTCGGGAGCGCCGATCTGCGCGGTGCTGTCCGCCATCGTGGCCTCGACCTTGCCGTCCAACCACACCTTCGCGATGCCGCCGCCGAGGGAGAGCCGCTTGCCGGCGGTGCGGGCGCTCGCGTCGGCACCCCCGGTGAGCGAGGACCAGAGGGCGCCGGAGCGGTCCGCGTCCAGCGCCATGCCCTGAATGCTGTCCAGGGCACGCACCGCCCGGGCGCCCTCGGGCGCCGGGGTCTTCTTCCGCGCCGCCGCCGGGTCGGTGTAGGTGACGATGACCGGAAGCCGGTCGCGGTGCGCGTCGTCGTAACCGTCCGCCAGCAACTCGCTGAGGTTGAACAGCCGCTTGTCGAGCAGCCCGGCGGCCACGTACGGCAGGGTGCCGTCCGGGTAGACGTAGGTGTCCCCGCCCACGCGCTGCGAGGTGAATCCGACCAGCCGGCCCTCGGCGTCGCGCACCTGGGCGTTCAGCCCGCCGTCGGCCGCCTTGGTGGCGCTGACCTTGTCACCCGTGATCAGGGTGACGGTGGGAAGGGTTCCGCCCGGGGCGGGTGCGGCGGCCGGCGATGTGGGCGGCGCCGGCTCGGCAGGGGCCGCGGACGCGACAGCGGGCTGGAAGAGCAGTACCGACTGGGCGGCGAGCACCGCGAGCAGTTTTCGCACAGGAAGCCGTGACATTGGCAAGGCGACACCTCATGTACACCGTCGATGGATTGCCGAGGACCCTAGCAACGGCAGATGCCAACGAAAGTGGCTCAGCGGTGGCGGGTTTACGCCATGTCCTGATCCGGCACCGGGCGACTCCGGCGCGCCTGGCGGCGGACCGGTCGGGTTTTCGGCGGGTCCGCTCAGACGGGCGGGCCCCGGTCGATCGTCGATCGACCGGGGCCCGCCGGTTGGCGCAGGTGTTGGTCAGGCGAGGTCGAACCGGTCCAGCTCCATGACCTTCGTCCAGGCCGCCACGAAGTCGGCGACGAACTTCTCGCGCGCGTCCTCGCTGGCGTAGACCTCGGCGAGGGCCCGCAGCTGCGAGTTCGAGCCGAAGATGAGGTCGACCGCGGTGGCGGTCCACTTCACCTCGTCGGTGGACAGGTCCCGGATCTCGTACACGTGCTCCTCGGACTCCGACGCCTTCCACCGGGTGCCCGGGGAGAGCAGGTTGGTGAAGAAGTCGTTGGTGAGCACGCCGGGCCGGTCGGTGAGCACGCCGTGCGAGGTGCCGCCGACGTTGTTCCCGAGGGCCCGCAGACCGCCGATGAGGACGGTCATCTCGGGCGCGGTCAGGTTGAGCATGTAGGCCCGGTCGACGAGCAGCACCTCCGGCTGGGTCTTCTCACCCGCGCGCAGGTAGTTGCGGAAGCCGTCGGCACGCGGCTCGAGGACCTTGAAGGAGTCGGCGTCGGTCTGCTCCTGGGTGGCGTCGGTGCGACCGGGGTGGAACGGGACGGTCACCTCGACACCGGCGTCCCGGGCCGCCTTCTCGACCGCGGCCGAGCCGGCCAGCACGATCAGGTCCGCGATCGAGATCTTCGCGGTGCCGGCGGCGTTGAACTCCCGCTGGATGCCCTCCAGGGTCTCCAGCACCGTGGCGAGCTGCTCGGGCTGGTTGACCTCCCAGTTGCGCTGCGGCTCCAGGCGGATCCGGGCGCCGTTGGCGCCACCGCGCTTGTCGGTGGACCGGAAGCTGGCGGCGGAGGCCCAGGCGGTGGAGATCAGCTGAGCGGTCGTGAGGCCGGACTCCAGCACCTTGGCCTTGAGGGCGGCGATGTCGGCGTCACCGACGAGCTCGTGGTCCACCGCCGGCACCGGGTCCTGCCACAGCTGGGGCTCGGCGACCCACGGGCCGAGGTAGCGGCTGACCGGGCCCATGTCGCGGTGCAGCAGCTTGTACCAGGCCTTGGCGAACGCCAGCGCGAACTCGTCCGGGTTCTCCAGGAAGCGGCGGGAGATCTTCTCGTACGCCGGGTCGACGCGCAGCGACAGGTCGGTGGTGAGCATCGTCGGCTTGTACTTCTTCGACGGGTCGAACGGGTCCGGGATGATCTCCGGAGCGTCCTTCGCCACCCACTGCTTCGCGCCGCCCGGGCTGGTGGTGAGCTCCCACTCGTAGCCGAAGAGGATCTCGAAGAAGCGGTTGCTCCACTGGGTCGGCACGTCGGTCCAGGTCACCTCGAGACCGCTGGTGATCGTGTCCGGGCCCTTGCCGCTGCCGTGGGTGCTGAGCCAGCCGAGGCCCTGCGCCTCCAGCGGCGCGCCCTCCGGCTCGGGGCCGACGTGGTCGTCGGCGACGCCCGCGCCGTGGGCCTTGCCGAAGGTGTGACCACCGGCGATGAGGGCGACGGTCTCCTCGTCGTTCATCGCCATCCGGCCGAAGGTCTCACGGATGAAGTACGCCGCCGCGGCCGGGTCCGCGTTGCCGCGGGGGCCCTCCGGGTTGACGTAGATGAGACCCATCTCGGTCGAGCCGACACCCTCGGACATCTCCTTCTCGGAGACGTAGCGCTCGTCGCCGAGCCAGGTGTCCTCCGGACCCCAGAAGATCTCCTCCGGCTCCCAGACGTCCTCGCGGCCGAAGCCGAAGCCGAAAGTCTTGAAGCCCATCGACTCCAGGGCGACGTTGCCGGCGAGCACGAGCAGGTCGGCCCAGGAGATCTTCTGGCCGTACTTGGCCTTGACCGGCCAGAGCAGGCGGCGGGCCTTGTCGAGGTTGGCGTTGTCCGGCCAGCTGTTGAGCGGGGCGAACCGCTGGCCACCGTCACCGGCGCCGCCGCGGCCGTCCTGGATGCGGTAGGTGCCGGCGGCGTGCCAGCTCATCCGGATCATCAGACCGCCGTAGTGGCCGAAGTCGGCCGGCCACCAGTCCTGCGACGTGGTGAGGACCTCGGTGATGTCCCGCTTGAGCGCCTCGACGTCGAGCTTCGCGAACTCCTTGGCGTAGCTGAAGTTCGCTCCGAGCGGGTTGCCCTTCGGGGAGTTGGCGTGCAGCACCGACAGGTCGAGCTGGTTGGGCCACCAGTCCCGGTTTGTGCGCGGGCGACCACCGGTCTTCGGCGTCGGCGAGTCGATCGCCGGGTTCTCGCTCTCGCTGCCGTGCGCGGTCACCGAGTCGTGCGCGACCGGGCAGCCGGCCGCCGCCTTCTTGTCAACGCCCTGCGCGCTGGCGGGGGCGTTGTCCTGGGTGTCGCTCATCTACTTCCTTCCGAACTGGTGGATCACTGGGACGTGCGTGCGGTCGCGCAGTCGGGGCAGGTGCCCCAGTAGACGACCTCCGCCTCGTCGACCACGAAGCCGTGGTCGTCGGAGGCGGTGAGACAGGGGGCCTCGCCGACGGCGCAGTCGACGTCGGCGATCGTGCCGCAGGAGCGGCAGACGATGTGATGGTGATTGTCCCCCACCCGGGACTCGTACCGGGCCGTTCCGCCGGCGGGTTGGATGCGCCGCACCAGACCGGCGTCGGTCAGCGCCCGCAGCACGTTGTACACCGCCTGGTGGGACACCGTGGGGTGGTGCGCCCGCACCATCGCGATCACCGTGTCGGTGTCCGCGTGCGGCCGGTCGCGCAGCGCGGCGAGCACCGCCAACCGAGGCCGGGTCACCCGCAACGAGACCGCCCGAAGCTGAGTCTCGAAGTCGGACGTCACCCGGCGAGCATAGTCCGCTCTTTTGGAATGAATCAACTTTTGCTGCCGACTCGCCCCCCGCGCGTCGCGTCTGCGACCCCCGCTCCACGGCACCGGTGGAGCATGCCCGTCGGAGAGCGCCAGCGGGTTACCGGCCGTCGAACCCGGGGTGCGTCGCGGCCGAACGCTCCGCGCGAGGCGTCACTCCGTCGGCCGGCGACGGGCCCGGACGACCATGTCGCGCAGGGTCGTCCGGGTCGGGCCGGTCCCGACGTGGCGGCTCCGGGACTCCGCCACGTCGATACGCCACGGCCCTCCGGCCAGGCACCGGCTCACGACGTCGAGGTCGATCGAGGCCGGCCCGGGCGCGTGCGCCGCCGAGTGCTCGTCGGCGTGGTCGTGCCCGACGACCAGGAGCGTCCCACCCGGGGCGACGGCCTGGGCGAGCCGGGCGACGAACGCGTCGAACGGCACCGTGGGGTGGACGTACTGGCTGACCACCAGGTCGTACCGCTGCGGCGGCCGCCAGTCGGTCAGGTCGGCCACGACCCAGCGGACGCGGGACGCGAGGTCGGGTGCGTCGCGCTCGGCGCGCGCCCGGGCCTCGTCGACGGCCGTCGGCGAGACGTCGACGGCGGTCACCTGCCAGCCGTGGCGGGCCAGCCAGAGGGCGTCGGCTCCACGGCCGCAGCCAGCGTCGAGCGCCGTGCCGGCGGGCAGGTCGCCGACCTCGGCCACCAGCTGCGGACTCGGCGATGCGTGCCCGCCCGCGTGGCCACGGTAGTGCTGCTCCCACCACTGCGGGCCGAACGCGGCGTGCGCCGCCTGCTCGGCTCCGTGCTGGTCGTGACGCATGCCCATGACTCCCGACTCCTGCCGACCGTCGCCGTGCCATCCCCGCGGCGACCGTCCGTCGCTGCGGCTCGACGGTAACGCGTCATCCCCGTACGGCAAGGGTTGTTGCGGTTTTCGCAAGATCCTGCCTAGCATCGGGTCGTGTCCCAGGCCGAACTGTCGGACGTCGTCCGCCAACGCATCCGCGGGCTGCGGCAGGCGCGGGGCTGGAGCCTCGACGCCCTCGCCGCCCGGTGCCGCATCAGCCCGTCGACGCTCAGCCGGATCGAGACGGGTCACCGGCGGATCGACCTCGACCAGCTCGTCGGGCTCGCCCGGGCCCTCGACACCACGATCGACCAGCTGGTGGAGCCCGTCGACGACGCCGACGTGATCATCCGGCCGGTGCGCCACCAGGAGGCCGGCCTCACCACCTGGGTGCTCTCACGCGACGAGACGCGGCACGGCGGCCGCCTGGTGGCCAAGATGCGGATCACGCCCGAGCGGCGCACCGGGCCCGGGCACCTGGCCGTTCACCCGGGACGCGAGTGGTTCACCGTGCTCGCCGGCACCGCGCTGCTGCACCTCGGCGAGCGGCGGATGACGGTCGGCGTGGGCGAGGCCGCCGAGTTCTCCACGATGATCCCGCACTCCATCGGCGCGCTCGGCGGGCCGGTGGAGATCCTCACCATGTTCGACCAGGACGGGGAGCGGGCCCACGCCGAGTCGTCCGGCGGCGGTCCCCCCGGGTGACCGCCGCGACGCCCGCCCCCCTCCCGTCGTCCGTCAGTCGCCGGCCAGGACGTCGCGCAGCTTGCCGGCGAAGGCCTCGGGCTGGCCCGGGTAGCCGGACTCGGGGCCGAGGAAGCCACCGTGGTGGCTGGGGAACACGGTCGCCTGCTGGCCGAGAAGCTCGGCGAGGACCCGCGAGGTGCGGTCGGTGAGGATGCCCGTGGACTCCGCACCGACGGCGATCACGACGCGGGTCGGCGCGGCGGCCAGCGCCGCCATGTCCGGGCGGTAGTTGATCACGGCCGAGGACCGGTCCGACAGCAACGGGTCGTCCCGGGAGCCGTCGTCCTCGGTCGGCATGCCGAACTGGGCGGGATCCGGCGCGGGCTGGGCGAAGTACTCGTCGGTGAACTCGCCCTGCCAGGAGGTCATGGTGATGAAGGTCGCCATACCCGCGCCCCACCCCTTCGCCTCGTACGCCTCGCGGACGCCGGCGGTGGCCCGCTCGGCGGCCGCCGCGTCGGGAAGCACCGCGATCAGTGGCGGCTCGTGGGCCACGAGGGTGGTCACGTCGTACGGATGGGTCGCCACCAGCGTCAGCGCGGTCACCGCGCCACCACTGCTGGCGAACATCTCGACCGGGCCGGCGCCCAGCTCCTCGATCACGGCGTGCAGGTCGGCCGCCTGGACCGTGGGATCGTGGTCGACCCGGCCGTCCCGGCGGGTGCTGCGCCCGAGTCCTCGCGGGTCGTAGGTGATGACCGTGCGGTCCGGGAAGTGCGGGACCAGCGCCGTGAAGCCACTGGCGTCCATCGGCTGGCCGATCATGAACAGGGGCGGGCGTCCGTCGGCGGTGGGCAGCGGGCCGTGCACGTCGTACACGATGTCGGCGTCGGTGGTCTGGAGGGTGCGCGTGTTCGTCATGACCGTGTTGACTCCCTCTGCGGTGAGAACTCATCGGTCTCAACGGCAGAACGTCCCTGATCGTTCGCCCGGCCGCGTCGGGCACCTCGATGTCGGCGGGTCACCCGCGCGACCCGGGACTGGTTATCCTCCTGCCGTGGGGCTGCGGTTCACGACGCGCGCGTCCGACTCGGCCTGGGTCGACGCCGTCTGGACCTGCGCGAGCGAGCGGGTCACGGAGATGACCTCCGTCGCGACCGCATGCTGGGGCCTGGTGTTCTGGCAACGCGAGGGCCGGGCCTACGCGACCATCACCGGCCCCGAGACCAGGACCGGCACCGCGCCGGTGCCGGAGGGCGCGACCTTCGTCGGAATCGAGTTCGCCGTCGGCACGTCGCTGCGGGCCGTTCCCACGCCGACGCTGGTCGACGGCGGCGCGGTGCTCCCCGACGCCACGCGCCGCACCTTCCTGCTCGACGGTGTCCGATGGGAGACGCCCGGCCTCGACGACGCCGAGGCCCTGGTCGACCGGCTCGTCCGCGCCGGCACCGTGGTGCGGGACCCGCTGGTCGGCGACGTCCGCCGGGGTCACGACCCGGACGTCTCGACGCGCACCGTCGAGCGTCGGTTCCGGGCGGCGACGGGCCTCACCCGGGGCGCCGTCCGACAGATCGAACGCGTCCGCGAGGCGTCGGGGCTGCTGGCGGGGGGCACCCCGGTCACCGAGGTGGTCTCCCGGCTCGCGTACTTCGACGAGCCGCACCTGGCCCGCGCGTTGCAGCGGTACGTCGGGCGTACGGCCCGGCAGCTGCGCGCGGGCACCGGCGGCGCGATCGGCCTCGACCTGAGTCAGTCGACGACGTCGTAGATCAGTTTGACGATGCCGTTGGCGTACGCGGCGGAATCCCGCAGGCGCAGCACCTGCTTGTCCCGGTCGGCGTCGCTGAACAGGCCCTTCCCGGCGCCCAGCAGCACCGGGAAGACGAGCAGGTGGTAGCGGTCGATCAGACTCGCGTCCGCCAGGCGTCGGGCGAGCTCCGCGCTTCCGTGGATGAAGACGGCGCCGCCCTCGCTCTTCTTGAGCGCGGTGACGTCGTCGGTCGAGCGCAGGATCGTCGTCGGTCCCCAGCCGTCCACGAGGGCGTCCTCGGACAGGCTGCTCGACACCACGTACTTCGGCAGGTCCTTGTAGACGGCGTGGTCCGCCGACTCGCGCCACAGGGGCGCGAACGTCTCGTAGCTGCGGCGGCCGAACATCAGCGCCGTGGTCTCCGCCAACTCCTCGCCCTTGAGCGAGAAGGCCTCGGGCACGAACTCGATGTCCTTGACCACCCAACCGCCGCTGCGGTGGTCCTCGCCCGGCCCTCCGCCCGGCGAGTCCAGCACGCCGTCGAGCGACATGAACCCGGTGTAGACCAGATCACGCATCGGTTGTTCTCTCCTCATGGTCGGGCGACGAGGTTCGTCCGGGCGGCGCGTGACCGGCACGGCGACGCACGCCCGTGTGGTGGGTGCGCAGCCATGCTAGGAACCGGACCCCGCTCCCGTCTTGGACAGAAACGACGCCCGGGTCGACGACGGGCCGTGCCGGGAAGCCCGACACGGCCCGTTCCGCCACCGACCGGGTCAGCGTCGGTCGAGCAGCCAGCGCAGGATCGCGCCGTCCTCATAGGTCGGGCCGTAGGCGGCGTGGTAGTCGGGCTGGCTGAACGCCTCGTTGCCGTACTCGGTGTACCGCACCAGCTCGGCGATCTGCTGCGGCGTCCGGCCCGCCGCCGCGTACGCGTTCTCCAGCGCGGCGCGCGAGTTGCGGCCCAGCGAGATGTTGAGCAGGTGGTCGTTGACACCGTGGGTGATCCAGACCGGGATCTCGGCGGCGGCGATCGCGGTCGCCTGCGCGGCGGTGACCTGGAACCCGCCGGTGACCAGACCGGCGGTCCAGAGGTCCGGCCGCGTCGCCATCGACTGCCACAGCAGCTGGGAGCCGTAGGAGACCGTGGTGCCGTAGACCCGGCCGCGGTCGACCGGGTGGTCCTTCACGAACTGGTCGATCAGCTTGTTCAGGAGGTCGGCCTCGGCGGCGGCGCCGACCCGCTGGTTCTGCGGCGCCAGGACGATGACGTCCTCGTCGGTTCCGGTCCACGACTTCTGTAGCCACGCGGTGGCCGGGATGTCCGCCGCGATCTGCACGCCGGTGTTGTCGCCGTCCCAGCCCATGCCGTGGCCGGGCAAAACCACCATCAGCGGGTACGTCCGTCCCGGCTGGATGTTCTTCGGCAGGTGGTAGTGGTACGGCAGGACCATGCCGCCGCTGAGGAACGAGCCGTAGCGGAAGTCGTCGACCAGCAGGTTGACCGGCTTCTCGGTCATCGGGCGGGACTGCTTCGGCGTCGCCTTCGCGAGCACCGGTCCGCGCCCGTTGCCGTTGCCGGGCTGGCCGTGCACGTCCTTGCGCTGGACGACCCGGGTGGGCAGCTCCGGGTTGACCTTCACCGTGCACAGGAAGGTCGGGCACTTGGAGACGATGACGGTGTTGCCCTTCCCGTCGGCCGGGTCGAGCTCGACGATCACGTACCGGCCGCGGACCGCCTGCCGGTCGGCGCGGGTCGAGGGCTCGTCGTTGGTGTAGACGCGGCTGATCGTCCGCTCCGCCGTCCTGGGCAGGTCCTCGATGGGGTTGAAGCGGAAGTTGTAGACGGTGTCCGTGACCGAGAAGGTGTCGGTGTCGAGGGTGCGGGGGTTGACGGTGGCGCCGTACTCGATGGCGACGGCCGACACCTGCTGGCCGTAGGTGTAGACCTGGGTGATGGGGGTGATGCCGCGGATCTCGTCGCCGGCGGTGTCCGGCTCACCGGCGTACGCGATCCCGGCCGAGGTCAGCACCATGGTGCCGGCGAGCAGGGCGACCACTCTCGTTCGGAGGTTCATGCGCCTCCATCCCTTCTGTTGTGGGGGAACGGGTCACACGCCGAGGCAGGCCCGCACGGCGGCGGTCAGCCGGTTGGCGCGCTGGTCGTCGGCGTCGCCCATCTGGTTCACGACGTAGGCGAAGCCGACCTGGTGCTCGTCGTCGCCGAAGGCCAGGTGCCCGCCGGCGCCGTCGTGCCCGAAGCTGCGCTCGCCGAGCAGGGGCCGGGCCGGTGCCGAGTGCAGTAGGAACCCGGTCCCCCAGCGCTGCCCGGTGTCCGGCGGGCCGTACCGCTGCTGGCCGCGGGCTCGGACCGTCGTCGCGTCGCCGACCGACTCGGGGGTGAGCAGGCGCGGACCGTCGACCTCGGACACGCAGGCGGCGTACAGGCGGGCCAGGCCGTCGGCCGTGCTGACCGCGCCGGCGCCGGGGATCCCGGCGGCCTGGATCCTCGAGTCGTTGAAGCTGACCAGCCCGTCCTCGTCCGCCGGGAAGGCGAAGGCACCGCCCATGGTGAGGCCACGCTCGGCGACCGGGTCGAGGTCGGCGGTCGCGGACGCCGGCGGCGCGAGGGTCCAGGCGACCGCGTCCCGCTCGGTGACGGGAAGCCCGATCCAGGTCCGCAGACCCAACGGCCGGGCGAGGGCGTCGGCGAAGAACCGCCCGGGCAGTTGGCCGGTGATCCGGTGGATGATCTCGCCGACCAGCCAGCCGTACGTCATGGCGTGGTAGCTGTGGGCCGTTCCCGGGCGCCACAGCGGCGTCTGGTCCTCGATCGCCTCGACGACCGTCTCCCAGGACAGGACCTCCTCCCTGCTCAGCCCGCGGTCCAGCGCGGGCAGCCCGGACTGGTGGGTGAACAGCCACCGGACCGGGATCTCGTCCTTGCCGTGCCGGCCGAACGCGGGCCAGTAGCGGGTCACCGGCGCGTCGAGGTCCAGCTCGCCCCGCTGCACCAGCAGGTACGCGCAGACGGCGAGGATGCCCTTGGTGCAGGAGAAGACGACCGCGGGGGTCTGTGCCGTCCAGGGTCGGCCGGAGCGGGAGTCGGCGACCCCGCCGTGCAGGTCGACGACCTTGCGGCCGCCGACGTACAGGACGACCGCGGCACCCACCTCCGCCCGGGTGACGAAGTTGTCGCGGAAGACGTCGGCGACCGGGCCGAAGCCCTCGTCGACCGCGCCGTGGATCCGTGGTTGCGTGGACACGCGCTTATCCCTTCAGGGACCCCTGGATCAGGGCCTTGATGAACTGCCGTTGGAAGATCAGGAAAACGATCAGGGTCGGGGTGAGGATCAGCAGCGATCCGGCGCAGAGCAGCACCAGGTCGGTTCCCCACTGGCCCTGGAAGGCCCCGAGCGCACCGGCCATCGTCCGTTTGGTGGCGTCGTCGACGAGCACGATGGCGAGAAGGAACTGGTTCCAGGTCCACAGGAACAGCAGGATGGTCAGCGACGCGATGGCCGGGCGGGCGAGCGGCACCTGGACCCGCCAGAACAGCTGCCAGGTGCTGCTGCCGTCGACGCGAGCGGCCTCCGACAGCTCGCGCGGCACGGTGATGAAGTGCGCCCGCATCCAGTAGACCGCGAACGGCATGTAGAGGCCGATGAGCGGCAGGATGATGGCCCATCGGGTGTTGAGCAGGCCGAGGTCGCGCATCTGGTAGTACAGCGGGGTGACCACGGCCTCGAACGGCAGGGTCAGGCCGAGCAGGAGCAGCGCGAAGGCGAACCGTCCGCCGGGCACTCCGAGGTGACCGAGCCCGAAACCGGCCATGGTCGCGATGACCACCGCGATCGGGACGACGCCGGCCACGATGATCAGGCTGGATCGCAGCAGGGCGCCCATGTTGGCGGCGGTGAACGCGTCGACGAAGTTGCCCCACTGCGGGTCCGCCGGCCAGGTCAGACCGGTGGGCACGGTGCCCCGGGGTTGCAGCGCCGCCGAGAGCATGCTGACGAACGGCAGGAGCGTGACGAGGGCCAGGGCGATCAGGAAGATGCGCCCGGTCAGGCGCTCGCCGCGGCTGACGAGATTCACGCCTTCTCCTCCCGGGTCAGTCGCTGGATCGGCAGGACGCACAGCAGCACCAGTGCCATGAGGACGACGGCGAGCGCGGAGGCGAGCCCGACCTGGCGCTGGGAGAACGCGAGCCGGTAGATCTCCAGGCCGGGCACGGTTGTCTGGAGGCCGGGGCCGCCGCTGGTCGAGATGTAGACGATGTCGAAGCTGGCCAGGGCGGCGATGATGGTCACGGTGAGGCAGACGCCGATCTCCTGGCGGAGGCTGGGCAGGGTCACGGCGAGGAACTCGCGTACGGGCCCGGCGCCGTCGATGCGGGCGGCCTCGTAGAGCGCCGGGTCGATCTTGCTCATGCCGGTGACCAGCAGGATGGTGCAGAGACCGAGGCTGACCCAGGCACCGATGACCCCCACCGAGGGCAGCGCGGTGTCGAAGTCGCCGAGCCAGGCCCGGGTCGTGCCGCCCAGGCCGACCGCGCGCAGCGCCTGGTTGACCAGCCCGTCGGTGGAGAACATCCAGCTCCACGCGATGCCCGCCGCGACCAGGGGGATCACCTGCGGCAGGAACAGCACGGTGCGCACGGTGGTGCCGAGGGGGCCGGCGGTGATCCGGCGGACGACGCTGGCCACCAGCAGCCCGAGGGCCACCGGGATGAAGCTGAAGAAGAGGATCAGGACGAACGCGTTCGAGATGATCTTCAGGAGGTCCCGGTCGGTGAAGACGGTGACGTAGTTTTCGAGCCCGGCCCAGCGGGAGGCGCCGATCCCGTTCCAGTGGTACAGGGAGTACTGCGCCGTCAGCAGGAGCGGACGCAGCACGAAGATCCCGTACATCAGCAGAGCGGGCAGGACCCACAACCAGCCGGCCCACCGGCCCGGACGACCGCGCCGGCTCCGGCGGGGCCGCCCGTGCGATCCGGGCCCGGCCCCGCCGGGCCGGCGCGTGGCCGGCCCGGTGGGTGCGCTGCCGAGGGCAGACGTCATCGGGACAGTTCCTTCGCGTACTCGGCCTGGACCGCCTTGACGTAACCCTCCGGGGTCTGCTGCCCGGCGACCAGCTTCTGCATCTCGGGGGTGATGGCGGCGGCGAAGATGCCGCCGGTGGCGTTCGCGGTGAAGTCGACCGCCCCGTTCTCCGCGCCCAGCTGCTGCGAGGCCTTGAGGGTCGCGGCCAGGACGGTGCCCTCGGACACCGGCGGAAGGGCGAGGTCGCTCGGGCCGCCCGGGTGCGAGCCGCCCACCGTCACCGAGATCTCGCGGGCCTTGGCGTCGGTGTGCGCCCAGTTGAGGAAGAACGCGGCAGCGTCGGGGTTCTTGGCCTTCGCGCCGATCCCGAACGTGTTGGGCGCGGACATCGCCACATGCTTGGCGCCGGCGGCCTCGCCGGGGAACAGGAAGAAGCCGACCTTGCCGGCCATGTTCTTGTCGAGGTTGCCCGACTCCCAGTCGCCGTTGAACATGAACAGGCCGTTGCCCTTCTGGAACTCGCCCATCATCGCGGTGTAGTCGATGGCGTTGGCGTCCTTGGGGAAGTACCCGGCCTGGGCCCACCGCTGGATGGTCTGGGTGGCCTTGAGCGCCGCCAGGGTGTCGAAGGTGGCGCCCGGCTTCTGGAAGATCCAGTCCGCGATCTGGGTGGGGTCGCCGAACTGGTTCTGCAGCGCCTGGTGCGGGAAGTTGATGCCGGCCGTGTTCTTGTTGAACTGCATGATCGGCTGCAGCCCGGCGGTCTTGGCCTTGGCCAGCAGCTCCTCGAACTCCGCGATCGTGGCCGGCGGCTGGGTCATCCCCACCTGCGCGGCCTGCTGCTTGTTGTAGAAGACGCCGGTGACGCTGTAGCCCAGGCCCAGGCCGTACAGCGAACCGGTGCCGCGGACGGCGCCGCCGTCACCGAGGCGCAACTGCACCAGCTGGGAGGCCGGGAAGGTGTTCCACTTGTACGCCTCGAAATACGGGTCGAGGTTCTTCAGCAGCCCGTCCTTCACCAGGTCGACCATGGTGGGCAGTCGGATGATGTCGGGGGCGTTGTCGGAGGCGAGCACCCGGGGCGCGTTCTCGGTGATGACCGTGAACTGGTCCTCGCGGACGTTGAAGGTGACGTTCGGGTGCTGCCTGGTGAACTCGTCGGCAAGCGCCTTGGCCAGCGGGAAGCCGGTTTCGGCGTACATCTCCAGGGTTATCGGCGCGGTCCCCAGCTCGGTGCTGACCGCCCGGTCGGTGTCGGCGGTGGTCTGGTTCTCTCCCGGCGCACTGCAGGCGGCGGCCAGCAGGCTGGCGCCCAGGAGCGGGACCAGCAACGCCAGACCGCGTCGCGAGAACCTGGTCGAAGATTCCGGCACGTCTGTCACTCCTTCTTCACGGCGCGCCGCGCCGATGGCACCCGTCGGCGTGTGCGCCTGTCGGGTGTCGGCGATCGCGGGCGGGACCGCGGCCCGGAGCCGGACGACCGCCGGCCCCAGGTCCCGGATGCCCGTCCGCGAGGAACGGCGAGGGGAGCTAAACTGATTTAGCAGAGAATGCGCGCGGCGGATCCGCCTGTCAAGGACGACTTCGCAACGAGTCCGAAACGGCCTGTTCACGCCGACAAACGCGGGGGCACACCGACCGGACGATGTCCGGCGTGACCCGTCGGCGCATGATGTGGCAAGCGGTGACGCGGGAAGCGTCGCCCCCGATCCGGAGGTGCCATGGGCCAGAAGCGAGCCACCCTGGCCGACGTGGCGCGGCTGGCCGGGCTCTCCAAGACCGCCGCGTCGATGGTCCTCAACGGGCGCGAGGGCAGCCGGTTGTCCGCGGAGGCGCACCAACGCGTCTTCGCGGCCGCCGAGGAGCTCGGTTACCGGCCGAACGTGGCCGCGCGCAGCCTGCGGACGCGCAAGACCGCCACCATCGCCTTCGTCTCCGACATCGTCGCCACCACCCGGTTCGCCGGCGGCCTGATCCGGGGAGCCCTCGACGCCGCGCGGGAGCGGGACCACGTCCTGCTCATCACGGAGACGCAAGGCGACGCCTCGTTCGAGCGGTACGCCATCGAGGCGATGCTCGACCGCCAGGTCGACGGCGTGATCTACGCCGCGATGGCCAGCCGGCGACTCACCGTGCCGACGGCCATCCTCGGCGGCCCGGTCGTGCTGCTCAACTCCACCAGCGGGGATGACCTGCCCAGCGTCCTGCCCGACGACGAGCGCGCGGGGGTCGCCGTCACGGAGATCCTGCTGCGGCAGGGGCACCACGACCGGATCGCGCTCATCGGCCGCAACGAACTGAAGGAGAGCGACCCCGAGGTCTCGATCGCCGCCGGGGCCCGCCTGCGCGGCGTGCGGACCGCGCTCGCCGCCGCGGGCGTGGGCCTGTACGCAGAGTGCTTCTGCGTCGACTGGCTGCCCGAGCACGGGTACGCCGCGATGCGCACACTGCTGTCCCGCTCACCGCGGCCCAGCGGGGTGATCTGCATGAACGACCGCCTGGCCTTCGGCGCCTACCAGGCACTCGGCGAGGCCGGGCTGTCGGTCCCCGGCGACGTCTCGGTGGTCTCCTTCGACGACGATCCCATCGCGGCCTGGCTGCGCCCCGGGCTGACCACCGCCGCGCTGCCGCACGAGCGGATGGGGCGGCGCGCGGTGGAGATCCTGCTCGACGGCGGCGGCGCCGGGCCGTCGCTGGTGCCGATGCCACTGCGTCGCCGCCGGTCCACCGCCGCGCCCGCGACGCCCTGAGCGGGGTGACCGCCACCGGGACGTCCGGGTCGGCCGGTCGCCGCTAAACCGGTTTACTGCTAGGTTTCCGGCCATGCTGCGACTTCCGGACCACTGGGTGTGGGACAGCTGGTACGTCAGGGACGACGACGGCCGGTGGCACGCCTTCTTCCTGCGCGCCTCACGGGCCCTGCACGACCCGGACCGCCGCCACCTGCGGGCGACCATCGGCCACGCCGTCTCGACCGACCTGCGCACCTGGGACCTGACGGCCGACGCCCTGGTGCCGGCCGACTCCCCCGCCTTCGACGACCTGGCCACCTGGACCGGCTGCACCGTGCGCGGACCGGACGGGCGCTGGTACCTGTACTACACCGGCGTCTCGCGCGCCGAGGACGGCCTCGTCCAGCGCATCGGCCTGGCCGTCTCCGACGACCTGGTCACCTGGCGCCGACACGGAACCGGGCCGCTCGTGGAGGCCGACCCGACCTGGTACGAGCTGCTCGATCGCGACGCGTGGTACGAGCAGGCCTGGCGGGACCCGTGGGTCTTCCCCGACCCGGACGGCGACGGCTGGCACATGCTCGTCACCGCGCGCGCGAAGCACGGTCCGGCGCGGGAACGCGGCGTCGTGGGCCACGCCACCTCTCCGGACCTGGTCAACTGGACGGTACGGCCACCGCTGTCCACGCCCGCCGGATTCGGTCACCTGGAGGTTCCCCAGGTCGCGGTCGTCGAGGGTCGGCCGATCCTGCTGTTCTGCACCAACGCCGTCGCCGACCCCGATCGGGGCGACCACACCGTGTGGGTGGCGCCCGCCCCGTCCGTACGCGGCCCGTGGGACATCGCCGCCGCCCGCCCGGCCGGCCACCCCCACCTGTACGCGCCGCGCCTGGTCGAGGACGGTGACCGGGGCTGGGCGATGCTCGGCTTCGTCGACCGGGTGGACGGAGCCTTCGTCGGCGAGCTCAGCGACCCGCTCCCGTTCCGGCTTCCGGCCTTCGAACCGGCGGCCCGTTAGCTCACCGCTGGCGCGTGGCGTCGGGGCCGGCGGGGGCGAACCGTCGGCCCGGCCTCCGCATGGGAGCGTCTTGCGTCGCGGTCAGGGCATCAGTATGTTATCGATAACATCGATGTTTCCCCATGCTTACATCGATAACGGGCCGGCCGAATGGGGACGCTCCCATCGATCTCGCGCGGGTTCTGCCGCTCCCCGGCAGGCGACCGGCGCGACACCGGGACGGGCCGCGACGCGCGCCTCCGTCTCCCGCGCGCCAGGCCCGACCGTCACCGGCGCCGTCAGGGGTCCTCCCGGCACACCACCCCCGCCACCGTGTTCGGAGGATCCGCATGTCCGCTCCCCTGCTCAACCGCCGGCTCCTGTTCAAATCCGCCGGCGCCGCCGCCGTCGCGACCGCCGCGGGCGCCGCCGTGACCGGCCCCGCCGGCGCCGCGCTGCCCCCCGTCCGGTCCGACATCGGCGTCTCCGCGTACGCCTTCGAGCCCGGCCAGGTCCGGTTGACCGCCGGACGGTGGCAGGACAACCAGAACCGGACCCTCGCCTACCTGCGCTTCGTCGACGTCAACCGGCTGCTCTACAACTTCCGCGCCAACCACGGCCTCTCCACGGCCGGCGCCGCGCCGACCGGCGGCTGGGACGCCCCGACGTTCCCGTTCCGCACCCACATGCAGGGGCACTTCCTGACCGCCTGGGCCCAAGCCTGGGCGGTGCTCGGCGACACCACCTGCCGCGACAAGGCCAACCAGATGGTGGCCGAGTTGGCGAAGTGCCAGGCCAACAACGCGGCGGTCGGCTTCACCGCCGGCTACCTGTCCGGCTTCCCGGAGTCCGACTTCACCGCCCTGGAGGCGCGGACGCTGAGCAACGGCAACGTGCCCTACTACTGCATCCACAAGACGCTCGCCGGGCTGCTCGACGTCTGGCGTCTCGTCGGCAACACCCAGGCCCGCGACGTGTTGCTGGCCCTGGCCGGCTGGGTCGACTGGCGTACCGGCCGACTCACCGCCACGCAGATGCAGGCCATGCTCGGCACCGAGCTCGGCGGCATGAACGCCGTCCTGTCCGACCTCTACCAGCAGACCGGCACCGCCCGCTGGCTGACCGCCGCCCAACGGTTCGACCACAACGCCGTGTTCAACCCGCTGGCGGCGAACACCGACCAGCTCAACGGGCTGCACGCCAACACGCAGGTGCCCAAGTGGATCGGCGCGGCCCGGGAGTACAAGGCCACCGGCACCACCCGCTACCGGGACATCGCCAGCAACGCCTGGACGATGACCGTCAACGCGCACACCTACGTGATCGGCGGCAACAGCCAGGCCGAACACTTCCGGGCGCCCCACGCCATCGCGGGCTACCTGCGCGCCGACACCTGCGAGGCGTGCAACACGTACAACATGCTCAAGCTGACCCGGGAGCTGTGGCTGCTGGACCCCGACCGCGCGGCCTACTTCGACTTCTACGAGCGGGCGCTGCTCAACCACATGATCGGCCAGCAGAACCCGGCCGACAGCCACGGGCACGTCACCTACTTCACGCCGCTCAACCCCGGAGGCCGTCGCGGCGTCGGCCCGGCGTGGGGCGGGGGCACCTGGAGCACCGACTACAACTCCTTCTGGTGCTGTCAGGGCACCGGCCTGGAGACCAACACCACGCTGATGGACTCGATCTACTTCCACAACGGCACCACCCTGACGGTCAACCTGTTCATGCCGTCGGTGCTGACCTGGTCACAGCGGGGGATCACCGTCACGCAGAGCACCACCTATCCGGTCAGCGACACCACCACGCTGACCGTCACCGGCTCGGTCGGCGGATCGTGGACGATGCGGATCCGGATCCCCGCCTGGACGAGCGGGGCCACCGTGAGCGTCAACGGCACGCCGCAGAACATCGCCACGACACCGGGCAGCTACGCCGGCCTCACCCGCTCGTGGACCCCCGGTGACGTGGTCACGGTCCGGCTGCCGATGCGGGTCGTGCTGGCCGCCGCGAACGACAACGCGGCGGTGCAGGCGGTCACGTACGGCCCGGTGGTGCTCTCCGGGAACTACGGCAACACCACGCTGAGCGGGCTGCCGACGCTGAACACCGGATCGATCAGCCGCACCAGCGGCACCGCCCTGGCGTTCACCGCGGTCGCCAACGGCGCCACCGTCGACCTCGGGCCGTTCTACGACGCCCACGGGCACAACTACACGGTGTACTGGAGCGTCGGCGGCGGCGCCGGCGGCAACGACGCGAGCTTCCGCCTGGCCAACGCCGCCAGCGGGCTGGTGCTCGGCATCCGGGACATGTCCACCGCCGACGGCGGGCTGGCCCTCCAGTGGGCCGACAGCGGCACCGCGGACCACGACTGGCAGCTCCTCGTCGACGCCTCGACGGTCCGGCTGCGCAACGTGCACAGCGGCAAGGTCCTCGGGGTGGAGAACATGTCCACCGCCGACGGCGCGCGCATCCTGCAGTGGGCCGACAACGGCACCGCCGACCACGACTGGACGATCGTCGACGTGGGCGACGGCACGCACAAGCTGCGCAACGCGCACACCGGCAAACTCCTGGCGATCTCGGGCGGCTCGACCGGCCAGGGCGTCCAGGCCGTGCAGGACCCGGACAACGGCAGCCTGGACAACCAGTGGCGGTTCCTGCCCAACGGTGCCCGCCGCATCCAGAACCTCGCCAGCGGGCTCGTCCTCGGCGTGCAGAACATGTCGACCGCCGACGGTGGCCTGGTCATCCAGTGGGGCGACAGTGGCACCGCCGACCACCTGTGGACGGCGGTGGTGGACACCGGCGGCTACCTGCGGCTGCGTAACTCGCACAGCGGGAAGGTGCTCGGTGTGGAGGGCGGTGCGGGCACCGCCGGCGCCCGGGTCGTCCAGTGGACCGACAACGGCGCCGCCGACCAGCGTTGGCGGCTGCGCTACGGCGGCAGCGGCTACTTCCGCGTCCAGTGCGCCAACGGCGGCCGGGTCCTCGGAGTCAGCGGCGGCTCCGGCAGCCAGGGAGCGCAGGTCGTGCTCGGCAACGACAGCGGCGCGGCCGACCAGCGCTGGCGGTTCATCTGACCCGAAGACCCCGGGGTGGCACTATCGGCCACCCCGGGGTCTTCCCGGGTCGTCGCCCCGGGCGCGGACGGTGCTCGGGCCGGCGCCCGCCGCCGCCGCGCGGAGCCGGACGCCGTCAGGCTCCGATCGCGATGGCGAAGATGTGCATCGTGGGCACACCGGCCGCCGGTCGCGCGCTGATGTTGGGCAGGTCCACCCGCGCCACCGGCTTGTTCTGCAGCGTCACCCCGACGTGGTAGACGCAGGCCGGGGTGGTCACCCGCTGGTTGCCCGGCCGGTTCTGGTACGCGGTCACGACGGCGGCGGTCCCACCCGCGTGCGGCCCGCCGTACCAGTCGGGCGTGCTGAGCGTGAACGTCTGCCGGGTGCCGTCCGCGTAGACCACCGCGCCGGTTCCCGAGACGGCGCCGTAGGTGCCGGTCAGGAGGAACCCGAGGGTGCGTCCGGTGCCGGTCACGCTGATGGACTGCCCCGAGGCGATGGCGTTGTCCGCGCCGCCGGGGGCGACGGCGGGCCACCGGAACGCGATCCCGTTGCGGTTCAGCGTGGCGCCGGGCGTGACGCCGGCCTGGGCCAGGGCCTGCGCGGAGAAGCTGGCCCCGTTGCCGTCGACGTTCCCGACGTTGGTGTTGGTGTCGTTGCTGGTGCTGGCGTTGCTGAAACTCTGCTCCAGCGTCGGTACGGTCGGCGAGCCGGTGATCCGGTAGGTGCGTCCGGCCCGCCCGGTGAGCTCGACGAGGTCGCTCTCGATCCGGGTGGTCTGGACCGCCGTGCCGTCCGTGGTGTCGACGACGGTGTGGTTGGCCGCGAACAGCCTTCCACGCAGCCGTACGGTGCCGGCGCGGTCGGGGCGGAGGAGGACCTCGCCGGCCTGGCCGTTGGTCCAGGTGATGCCGACGGTGTGCCCGCCGCGGGCCCGCAGGCCGCTCACCCGACCGTTGGCCCACGCCGACGGCAGCGCGGGCAGGATGTGCAGCTCGCCGATGTGGCTCTGCAGCAGCATCTCCGCGATGCCGGCCGTGGCGCCGAAGTTGCCGTCGATCTGGAACGGCGGGTGCAGGTCGAACATGTTCGGCGCGAGCCGGGCGGGGGTCGCGAGGTAGCGGATCAGGTCATGGGCCCGGTTGCCCTCCTCCATCCGCGCCCAGAAATTGATCTTCCAGGCCAACGACCAGCCGGTGCCGTCGTCGCCGCGCAGCTCCAGCGTCCGCCGTGCGGCCTGGAACAGCTGCGGGGTGCCGCGCCGGGTGATCTGGTTGCTCGGGGCCAACCCGTAGAGGTGGGAGATGTGCCGGTGGTACTGCTCGGTCTCCACCCAGTCGTAGAGCCACTCCTGGATGTTGCCGCGGGCTCCGACCTTCATCGGTGGGAGCCGGTCCCGGGTGGCACGTACCTGGGCCCGGAAGGTGGCGTCGACGTTGAGGATCTCGCTCGCCCGGGCGCAGCCGTCGAAGAGGTCGCGCAGGATCTGGTTGTCCATGGTGGGTCCGGCACACACGCTGGCGTCCTGGTGGTGCGCGATCTCCGGGGAGTTGGACGGGTTGGTGACGAGGTAGCCGAGCGTGGGCTCGGTGACCAGGGTGTCCAGGAAGAACTGCGCCGCCCCCTTCATCGCCGGGTAGTTGGCGCGCAGGAACTCGACGTCGCCGTTGAACAGGTAGTGGTCCCAGATCAGGGTGGCCAGCCAGGCCCCGCCGGTCTGCCACATGCCCCAGAACGCGCCGTCCACCACCGAGGTGGCCCGCCACGCGTCGGTGTTGTGGTGGGTGACCCAGCCGCCGGCGCCGTACTGCACCTGGGCGGTGCGGGCACCGGCGACGGCGAGGTCCCGGACGAGATCGAAGACCGGAGCGTGGCACTCGGCCAGGTTGGTGGTGTTGGCCGGCCAGTAGTTCATCGGCAGGTTGGCGTTGATGGTGTACTTGGAGTCCCACGCCGGTGTGAGCGAGTCGTTCCAGATGCCCTGGAGGTTCGCGGGCTGGGTGCCCGGACGCGAGGAGGAGATGAGCAGGTATCGCCCGAACTGGAACAACAGCGCGGAGAACTGCGGGTCGGTGACGCTGTTGTGCTGGGCGATCCGGACGTCGGTGGGCTGGTCCGCGGCGGAGGTGCGACCCAGGTCGAGACTGACCCGCCCGAACAGCGCCTGGTAGTCGGTCACGTGCCGGGCGCGCAGCTGGTCGTAGCTGCTGGCGCGCGCGGCGCTGAGGTGCCGGCGGGCGATGCCCTGGTAATCGCCACCGACGTTGCGGAAGTTGACGTAGCTGGAGCCGATCGAGATCAGCAGGGTC
Source organism: Micromonospora sp. NPDC049366 (assembly GCF_044466625.1). Taxonomy (NCBI): domain Bacteria; kingdom Bacillati; phylum Actinomycetota; class Actinomycetes; order Micromonosporales; family Micromonosporaceae; genus Micromonospora; species Micromonospora sp. NPDC049366. The sequence goes on along the minus strand of NZ_JBITMV010000002.1, from coordinate 367,188 downwards.
ACGCTGGTGGCGCCGGTGACCCGCAGGGTGCCGCCCGAGCTGGACACGGTGCCACCGCTCACGGCGGCGTTGGCCAGGGCCAGGAAGCGGACGGCGCCGGTGACGCCCTCCTGGTTGCCGGAGACCCCGTCGAGGGCGATGGTGCTGCCGTCCGGGCTGGAGACGGTCGTCCGCTGCGGGCTGTCGAAGGTGGCCGTGAAGGTGATCGCACCGGTGCGGTCGGCGGTCAGCCGCATCGCGATGATCTGGTCCGGCGCGCTGGCGAAGACCTCGCGCCGGTGTCGGACACCGTTCAGCAGGTAGGTCGTCGACGTGGTCGCGGTGGTCAGGTCGAGGACGCGGTCGTACTCCGACGCCCCGCCCGAGGAGGGGAAGGTCAGCCGGAGGTTGCCGACGGTCTGGTAGGCCAGCTGCCCACCGGGGTTGCCCAGCATGTTCTGGTTGACCAGGTTCTGGGCCTGGGTCCACTGGCCCGCGAAGACCAGCCGGCGGATCTCCGCCAGGGCTCCGGCGCCCCGGGGATTGCTGGGATCGTGCGGGCCACCGGCCCAGACCGTGTCCTCGTTGAGTTGGAGTCGCTCGGCGTCGACGTTGCCGAACACCATCGCGCCGAGCCTGCCGTTGCCGATCGGCAGCGCACGCAGCCAGTCCGAGCCCGCCGCCTCGTCGTACCAGAGCGCGAGGTCGCCGGCCGCCTGCACCTGTGGCGGTGCGGCCGCGTCGGCGCGGGCCACGGCGGTCCACGACAGCGGCAGCAGGGCGCCACCGGCTCCGGCAGCGCCGATCTTGAGGGCCTGGCGTCGGGTCAGGTCTGACATCGATCCTCCAACTGGTGACCGGTCCGGCCACCTCGCGGCGGGAACGCGCGAAGCGCCGACAGGTGAATCGGCCGGTGGCGACTGGGGCGGCTCCGCCGGGCGGGCCACCGAGTGGCCCCGGAACTGCCAGACGTCTGATGTGTTTCGGGAAGGTTACTGCCGGGCCATGAGATAGGCAATGGTCAATTGAAAGAGGTTTCGCCCCAACCCGATACTGGTCGCGCCGGTCACCGATCGGAACGCTCATGCGCGACGACACCAACACTCGACTGATACGTCAGATGTCTATAGGGTGGGTGAGTGCAGCCGGCACCGGCCGGAAGGAGCTGTCCGTGGCACTGACCGACGACGCGATCGCCAAGATTCGCAACCTCATCCAGAGCGGCGAGCTACCGCCCGGCGCGCGCCTGCCACCGGAGCCGCAGTTGGCCGCGCAGATGGGCCTGTCCCGCAGCGGGATCCGGGAGGCGGTGAAGGTCCTCGAGTCGGCCCGGGTGCTCGACGTGCGGCGCGGTGACGGGACGTACGTCACCAGCCTCGCGCCCCGGCTGTTGCTGGAGGGCCTCGGGGTCGCCGTGGAGCTGCTGCGCGACGACACGCTGCTGGAGGTCATGGAGGTACGCCGACTGCTGGAGCCGCTGGCGACCGGCCTGGCCGCGGTGCGGATGAGCGACGCCGATCTCGACGGGCTCGGTCAGATCCTGGAGGACATGCGGGCGGCCGCCGACGATGCCGAGAAGCTGGTGCAGTTCGACAGCGACTTCCACCACACCGTCGTCGCGACGACCGGCAACGAGACCCTCACCTCGCTGCTGGACGGGTTGTCCGGCCGCACGCTGCGGGCCCGCGTCTGGCGCGGCCTGATCGAGGGCAACGCGGCGCGCCAGACGATCGACGAACACGAGGGGATCTACCTCGCGCTGCGCTCACGCGACCAACTGCTCGCGCAGGCCAACGCGCTGATCCACATCAACACCTCGGAGGCGTGGCTGCGGACGGTGCTCGCCGCCCAAGCCGCGGACGCATGACCCGCGAACGCGCGGATCCGGCGGATGGAACGGACTCTAGCGGGCCGGCGGGGCGCCGACGCTGTTGCGCGAGACCAGGGTCGGCGCGATGGTCTGCCGCAGTGGGCCGGCGACCTCCGTCTCGATCTGGGCGAGCAGCAGGTCCAGGCTCGCCCGGGCGACCGCGGCGAAGTCGGGCCGCACGGTCGTCAGCGGCGGAATGAAGTATGCCGCCTCCGGCACGTCGTCGAAGCCGACCACACTGATGTCGTCGGGCACCCGGCGGCCGTGCTCGTGCAGCGCCCGCAGCACACCGAGGGCCAGGTGGTCGTTGGCGGTGAAGACCGCGCTGACCTCCGGCATCCGGGCGAGCATCTGCCCGCAGCGGTAGCCGGCCGCCGCGGACCAGTCCCCGGCGATCAGGGGCGGCACCTCGGCGCCCGCCGCCTGCAACGCCTCCCGCCATCCTTCGATCCGCCCGGCGCTGTCGAACCAGTCGGACGGGCCGGACACGTGCCACACCGTGCGATGTCCGGCGTCGAGGAGGTGCCGCGTGGCCGCCCGGGCCCCGGCGACCTGGTCGACCGTCACCAGGGGGATCGGCCGGCTCGGGTCACCGTCGACGGTCACCAGGGGCACCTCCTGGGGCAGCCGTTCGAGGGCCTCCCCCGCCGACTCGACCGGCGCGATCACCACGATCCCGGCGACCCGGTGGGCCAGGTGCCGCTCCACCGCGGCGGAGATGGACCGGTGGTCGAGGTCGTTGACGCTGCCGACGGTGACCGCGAAACCCGCCTCGGCGGCCGCCTGCTCCAGCGCCGCCAGCAGCGACGCCGGGCCGTAGAGCGTGGTGTTCTGCGCGACCACGCCGATCACCTGGGACCGGCCGGTGACCAGCGCGCGGGCCGCCCGGTTGGGTCGGTAGCCGAGTTCGGCGATGGCCGCCTGGACCCTCAGGCGGGTCTGCTCGCGCACGTTGGGGTGCCCGTTGAGGACCCGGGACACCGTCTGGTGGGAGACTCCGGCGAGGCGAGCCACGTCCGTCATCGCGGGACCGCGCACGGCCACCTCACTTTCCCCGCCTGCCCGTCGGCGGCCCGCCGGTCGGGATCGACGGGCGGCGGCCAGCTGTGCGAATGAGCTCTCTGCCACCGCCGCCTGGGCGCCCGTGGCAGAGATCTGGATCGTCGACAGTCTACGCCAGCCACCGCCAGGGCCAGGGGCGCGGTGCGGTGCCGAGAGCGATCCCGGTCGACGGCCGAATTGCGGTCGATCGCCCTGGTGAAACCGACCCGGGGGAATGTCAGGACCCGGACCTCGACGCCGACGGGTGACCCCGGGACGGTGCGTTCGCGGTGGGTCTGCGCACCGTCCCGGGGCCGATCGCCGGAATCCTCGCCGAGCGCCGTGTGGCGTTACGTCGGGACCGGCGTCACGGTGTCGCGAGGGTGAACCGGCGCACCGTCACCGTGCCGCCCAGCGCCTGGGTGGCGTAGTTGAAAATGCCGAATCGGTAACCCATGAAGAATTGCCAGGCATTGTTGAGCGTCAGCGCGTTGCCGAGCGGAACGAAGGTGACCCCGTCCGTGCTGTACGAGAAGGTCGCCTGCCGTCCGGCGCCGGGACGGATGTCGGCGTTGGCGCGCAGCCAGATCCGTCCGCCGGACACCGGCGCGCTGGCGATCTCGGTCCCGGTGCTGACGGTGTCCCAGTTCGTGCCCATGGCCAGGCCGTTGGTCATGACCACCCGGGTGGCGCCGTTGTCCCGCCGGACGCCGATCCAGGCCGAACTGTCGCGCAGCATGGCGAGTCCGGCGCGGTCGCCGTCGCGCATGGTGGAGTAGTCCAGCTCGATGGCGCCGGTCGACGTCGGGCCCTGGATCCGGTGGGTCAGCGTGTTACGGGCCCGGTAGAGGTCGTTGGTCACCGAGGCGGTCTGCAGGCGCAGCCCGTCGCTGACCGACCAGCGGCTGTCGTCCGGGTTGTGGTTCCACTCGTACTGGACACCGAGGGTGGTGCCGGGGAAGGTGTCGGTGCCGGTGAGCGGCTTGACCGGCCGCGTCGGCAGGGGGTTGGGGTAGTTGACGCCCCAGGAACCGTTGACCGTCTGCACCTGCGGCCAGCCGTCGCTGGTCCAGGTGATCGGTGCCAGGGTCGGCATCCGCCCGCCGGGGTAGGCGTCGGTGAACGCCATGTAGTACCAGGCGCCGTTCTGGGTCTGCACCAGCCCGCCCTGGTGCGGCACGCCGCCGCCGGAGATCGGACCGGGCATGTTCAGCAGCACCTGCCGCTGCTCGTACGGGCCGAAGGGGCCGTTGGTCGACTTGAGCACGTACTGCCCGTTGGCCGGTCGGGTGAGCCAGATGTAGTAGGCCCCGTTGCGCTTGTAGAAGCGCGCTCCCTCCAGGGTGCCGATGCTCGACGGCGTCTGGTAGACCTGCTGGGCCCGCACCTGCGTGCGCCCGTCGGCGGAGAGCTGGGCCACGCTGATCGTGCCGTTGCCGTAGGCGACGTACATCGTGTCGTTGTCGTCGACCAGCAGCCCCGCGTCGTAGTAGCAGTTGGGGATGGTGGTCAGCCGACTCCAGGCACCGTCGACGGCGGAGGCGGTGTAGATGTGCGTCTGGGCGAAGTCGATGCATCCGGCCCAGTAGAAGGTGCGGTTGCTGGGACGGTAGTTCAACGTCGAGGCCCAGATGCCGTCGACGTACGCGTTGGCGCCGTTGGTCAGGTCGTACTTGCCGCCGAAGTCCAGCCGGGGCACGGAGTGCCCGGCGAACTCCCAGTTGACCAGGTCCCAGGAGCGCAGCACCGGGGCGCCGGGCGAGTAGTGCATGGTGGAGGCGGACATGTAGTAGACGTCGCCGACCCGGATGATGTCGACGTCGGCGAAGTCCTGCCAGACGACCGGGTTGGTGAAGGTGCCGGTGCCCGGGTTTCCGGTGTCGCCGACGCGTACCAGCTGCCACTGCTGGTGGGTGCCGTTGAAGTCGTCGTACTGGACCACGTTGCCGCCGTCCGCGGTCGAGGCGTTCTGCACCTCCACCGCCCGGTTCGAGTTGCGGTTCACCAGCCGGACGAAACCACCGGCCGAGTCCACCAACCGGAACTGCTGGTTGGCGCCGTTGTGGTCCGCCCACTGCACGATGCTCGCGCCGTTGGCCGTCGAGGCGTTGTAGACGTCCAGCACCTTGCCGGAGTGCCGCGACCGCAACCGGTAGTACCCGCCACCGGAGTCCACGAACTGCCACTGCTGCCACGCGCCGTCGTTGCGGGCCCACTGGGCGATCCGCGCTCCGTCGTTCGTGGCCCGGTTGTAGACGTCCAACGCCTTGCCGCTGTTGCGGTTCACCAGCACGTACCACGCGCTGGTGTCCACCGTCGCGGCCGTAGCCGGCGACGGCGCCACACCCACCAGGGCGCTGCCCACCAGCACCACCGCGAGCGCGGCGGCGACCCGCGAGAGCCAGCCGCGGCGCCGGTACGCGGCCCTGCCGGGCCTACCGATGGCAACCATGATCCTCCTCAGGTGACGACGGGAACCGGGAGCGCTCGGCGAGCCGCCAGCCGGGCCGCGGACGTGCCGCGGCACGGATCGACGAGGCCAATCGTGTGATCGTTCACAACAGCGCACCTGCCCGGGGGCGCGCGAACTCGAACGACTGCATCGCGACGATCCAGAGCCCGGCGGGGCCTGGAATGCCGGTCGCCTTATCCATCGACTGTGAGCGATAACATGGCTGTCGTCAAGACGTAACACAGACGGCGGGACACCCCACCGCGAACAGGCGGATGGTCCGCCCCGAGCCGGGGCGGACCACCCATGTCCGTCGATGCCGGGGCGGCGTCAGAACCCCCGGGCGAGCCGGTAGTACGCCTGGTTCCACCGGAGCTCGTCAGCGAAGCGGCGCGGTTGCGTGTCCGCGTCGATGACGACCAACTCGGTGTGGGTCATCTCGGCCAGGTCGCGCAGCTCCTCGACGCCGACGGCCTGGGACAGCACGGTGTGGTGCGGCGCGCCGGCGGTGATCCAGGCCTCGGCCGAGCCGGGCAGGTCCGGCCGGGGTCGCCACACGGCCCGGGCCACCGGCAGCCGACGCAGCGGATGCGGCGGCGTCACGACGTCGATCTCGTTGGCCACCAGGCGGAAGCGCTCCCCCATGTCGGCCAGGCCGAGCACGACCGCCGGGCCCGGCGCGGCGTCGAACACCAGCCGGACCGGATCCTCGCGGCCGCCGATGCTCAGCGGGTGGATCTCCGCCGTCGGGGTGCCCTGCGCGATCGACGGGCACACCTCGAGCATGTGCGCCCCGAGCACCAGCTCCTCGCCCGGGGTCAGGTCGTAGGTGTAGTCCTCCATGAACGACGTGCCGCCGTCGACCCCGACCGCCATCGCCTTGAGCGTGTGGACCAGGACGGAGGTCTTCCAGTCACCCTCGCCGCCGAAGCCGTAGCCGTCGCGCATCAGCCGCTGCACGGCGATGCCGGGCAGCTGACGCAGACCGCCCAGATCCTCGAAGTTGGTGGTGAAGGCCCGGAAGCCGCCCTCGTCCAGGAAGGCGCGCATGCCCAGCTCCAGCCGCGCGGCGTACCGCAGCGAGTCGTGCCGGGCACCACCCGCACGCAGCTGCGGGTCGACCTTGAACGTGTCGTCGTACTCCTTGACCAGGTCGTCGACCTGGGCCTCGGCGATCTGGTCGACGACCGCGACGAGGTCGTTCACGCCATAGGTGTTGACCGAGACACCGAAGCGCAGCTCGGCCTCGACCTTGTCGCCCTCGGTCACCGCGACGTCGCGCATGTTGTCGCCGAAGCGGGCCAGGCGCAGCGACCGCATCGCCGACCAGCCCAGCGCCGCACGGGTCCAGGCGCCGACCCGGGCGGTCACCCGGGGGTCGCTCACGTGCCCGGCGACCGTCTTGCGGGCCACCCCCAGCCGCGTCTGGATGAACCCGAACTCGCGGTCGCCGTGCGCGGCCTGGTTCAGGTTCATGAAGTCCATGTCGATGTCGTCCCACGGCAGCCGGACGTTGGCCTGGGTGTGCAGGTGCAGCAGCGGGGTCCGCAGGGCGTCCAGGCCGGAGATCCACATCTTCGCCGGCGAGAAGGTGTGCATCCAGGCGATCACCCCGACGGCACCCTGCGTGGCCGCGTCCCGACATGCCTTGAGGATGTCGGCGCTGGATGTCAGGACCGGTTTCCAGACCACCCGGGCGGGGATGTCCGGCGAGGCGTCGAGCTGCGCGGCGATCTGCCGGGACTGGTCGGCGACCTGTCGGAGGGTGTCCTCGCCGTACAGGCCCTGGCTTCCGGTGAGGAACCAGACCTCGGGTACAGGGTGTGTTGCCATGGCGTTGCCTTCCGCGAGATGGGCGGTCACTTGAAGCGGATGCCGATGAGGCGCTGGAGGAGGATGAAGGCGAAGAGCAGGCCGCCGATCACGATCCGGGTCCACCAGGAGTTGAGGCTGCCGTCGAAGGTGATCAGGGTCTGGATCACGCCCAGCACCAGCACGCCCAGCACGGTGCCGAAGATGTAGCCGGACCCGCCGGTGAGCACGGTGCCGCCGATGACGACGGCCGCGATGACGTCCAGCTCCATCCCGATGGCGATCAGCGGCGCGCCGGAGAGCGTGTAGAACGACAGCAGGATGCCGCCGATGGCCGAGCAGAGGCCGCTGACCGTGTAGACCGCGATCCGGGTACGCCCCACCGGCAGGCCCATCAGCAGCGCCGACTGGGGGTTGCCGCCGATCGCGTACACGGTGCGCCCGAAGCGGGTGTACGCCAGCACGTACGCGGCGAGCAGGACCACCGCGAACGCGATCAGCACGCTGATCGAGACGAAGTTCCCGCGTGGGTCGCCGATGCGCTGCTGCGACGCGGCCGTCCAGAAGCCGTCGGTGATGGGGATGGACGACTGGCTGATGAAGGTGCACATGCCGCGGGCGAAGAACATGCCGGCGAGGGTGACGATGAACGGTTGGAGTTCGAAGAAGTGGATCGCGCAGCCCATCAGGAAGCCGAGGGTGGGCCCGATGAGCAGCGCGATGACGAGCACCAGCGCGGCGGGCAGCCCGTCGCGCAGCAGCGACGCCGACACCATCGCGGTCATCGCGACGACGGAGCCGACCGACAGGTCGATCCCCCCGGTGAGGATCACGAAGGTCATACCGACCGCGACGACCAGCAGGAAGCCGTTGTCGATGAAGACGTTGAAGACGACCTGGATGTTGGAGAACGCCCGGTACTGGGACACGCCGATGCCGTACATCACCAGCAGCAGCGCGAGCGTGACCAGGACCGGCACGTGCCGGCGGGGCAGACTGGGCCGCCAGCCGCGAACGCCGGTCAGCGACGTGCTGCTCATGCTGCCACCTCTTCCTTCTCGCGCGGTGCGGCCGTCGGCCCGGGCCGGGGCGCCCGCCGTCGACGGCTGAACTTCGCCCGGAACGCCGGCGCCTGGATGAGGCAGACGGCGATGACGACGACCGCCTTGAACAGCAGGGACGTCTGCGGGGAGATGTCCATGGCGTACACCGTGGTGGTGAGCGTCTGGATGATCAGTGCGCCGAGGATCGTGCCGCTGAGGGAGAACCGGCCGCCGGCGAGGGAGGTGCCGCCGATGACCACCGCGAGGATGGCGTCGAGCTCCACCCACAGACCGGCGGCGTTCCCGTCGGCGCTGGAGACGTTGGCAGTGATCATGAAGCCGGCGATCGCGGCGCAGGCGGCGCTGACCACGTACACCAGGAAGATGATCCGGCTGGAGCGGATGCCGGCGAGCCGGCTGGCCTCGGCGTTGCCGCCGACCGACTCGACGATCAGGCCGAGGGCGGTGCGGCGGGTGAGCGCGGCGACCAGCAGGGCCGCGGCCAGGGCGATGAAGATGGCCAGCGGCAGGGTCAGGAAGTGCCCGAGCCCGATCGCCCGGTACGGAGCGGAGTTGATCGTGACGATCTGACCCTCGGTGAGCAGCTGCGCGAGCCCTCGGCCGGCCACCATCAGGATCAGGGTGGCGATGATGGGCTGGATGCCGATGACGGCGACCAGCACCCCGTTCCAGGCGCCGAGCACGAGGGCGGCGCCGAAGGCGAGGGCGAGGGCAGTGAAGACGGTCGAGAGGCTGTTCGGGTCGGGCGCCTGGCTGATGACGACGCAGGCGATGGCACCGCTGATGGCGCAGAGCGAGCCGACGGACAGGTCGATGCCGCCGGTGGCGATGACGAGGGTCATGCCCAGCGCGACCAGCATCAGCGGGGCGCTCAGGCGGAGGATGTCCACCGGTGTCCCGTAGAGGTTCCCGTTCTTGACCTCGATGGACAGGAAGCCGGGCCGGTAGATGGTGTTGGCCAGGATCATGACCACCAACACGAGCACGGGCCAGAACAGGCGGTGGCCGGTCAGCGGACGGAGGCGCTCGGCGACGGCGCTCATCGTTGCACCTCCTCGTTGCCGGCTCCGCTGGCGATGGTCTGCATGACGCGGTCGGCGTCGAGGCTGTCGTCGTTGTCGAGCTGCGCCACCATCGTCCGGTCGCGCATGACGGCGACCCGGTGGCTCAGCCGCAGCACCTCTTCCAGCTCGGCGGAGATGAACAGCACCGCCACTCCCCCGTCGGAGAGCTCCACCACCAGCTTCTGGATCTCGGCCTTCGCGCCGATGTCGATGCCGCGGGTGGGTTCGTCGAGGATCAGCAGCCGCGGTTCGGTGATGAGCCAGCGGGCCAGGAGCACCTTCTGCTGGTTGCCGCCGGACAGGTTGCGCACCGGCAGGTCGGGGTTGGCCGGCCGGATGCTGAGCGCCTTGACGTACTTCTCGACCAGCTCGTCCTGCCGCCGCCGGGGGATCGGCCGCAGCCAGCCGCGGGCCGCCTGCATGGCGAGGATCATGTTCTCGCGGACCGACAGCTCGGGCACGATGCCCTCCGCCCGGCGGTTCTCCGAGCAGAAGCCGACACCGTGGTCGATGGCCTGCACCGGGTTGCGCAGCGACGCCTTGCTGCCCCGCACCGCGACCTGGCCGTGGTCGGCCCGGTCGGCGCCGAAGAGCAGTCGGGCGACCTCGGTGCGGCCGGAGCCGAGCAGGCCGGCCAGGCCGACGACCTCACCGGCGTGGATGCGCAGGCTGAACGGGGCGACGGCGCCCTTGCGACCGAGCTGCTCGGCGTCGACCAGCGGGCTCTCGTCGGGCCGCACCGCGGCCCGCTTCTGCTGCTCGTCGAGGCGCTCCAGGACGTCGAGTTCCTTGCCGATCATCTTCTCGACGAGGCTGAACTGCGGCAGCTCCTCGGTGCGGTACTCCCCCACCAGGGCGCCGTTGCGCAGCACGGTGATGCGGTCGGCGATGCCGTACACCTGGTCGAGGAAGTGGGTGACGAACAGGATCGCGATGCCCTCGTCACGCAGCTGCCGCATGACCCGGAACAGCTGGGCGACCTCGCCGGCGTCCAGGCTGGAGGTCGGCTCGTCGAGAATGAGCACCCGGGCCCGTACGTCGATCGCGCGGGCGATGGCGACCATCTGCTGCACGGCCAGCGAGTAGCTGCCCAGCTGCGCGGCGACGTCGATGTCGAGGTCGAGCCGGGCCAGCAGTTCGCGCGCCCGGCGGCGCATCTCGCCCCACCGGATGGCGCCCAGGCGACGGGGCTCCCGGCCGACGAAGATGTTCTCCGCCACCGACAGGTTGGTGCAGAGATTGACCTCCTGGTAGACGGTGCTGACCCCGGAGGCGGCCGCCTGCATCGGCCCGCTGAACGCGACCTGCTCGCCGGCGAGGGTGATCACGCCGTCGTCCGTGTCGTAGACGCCGGTCAACACCTTGATCAGGGTCGACTTGCCGGCGCCGTTCTCACCCATGAGGGCGTGGACCTCGCCGGGAAACAGCCGGAAGTCGACGTCCTGGAGGGCGCGGACCCCGGGGAAGGTCTTGCGTATCCCGGTCATGGTCAGGACCGGCTGGCTACCCGTCATCCCATCAGACCTCTTCTGGATGGTGTCGGTAGGAAGGATCGGCGCGACGGGCCGGGGCCGCCGTACGCGGACGGCGGCCCCGGCGTCGGGTCAGTACTTGCGGTTGGGCAGGGCCTCCTTGGCCTGCTCCTGGGTGAACGTGGTCTCCTCGGTCTCGATCCGGGCGGGGACCTCCTCGCCGGCGTGGACCTTCTTCGCGAGGTCCATGAGCTGCGGGCCGAGCAGCGGGCTGCACTCCGCGATGAAGTTGAACTTGCCGTCCGCGAGGGCCTGCATGCCGTCCTTGACCGCGTCGACGGTGATGATGGTGATGTCCTTGCCGGGCGTCTTGCCGGCGGCGGTGATCGCCTCCAGGGCGCCCAGGCCCATGTCGTCGTTGTGCGCGAAGAGCACGTCGATCTTCGGGTTGGCCTTGAGGAACTGCTCCATGACCTGCTTGCCGTCGGCCCGCTTGAAGTCACCCGACTGGGAAGCGATGATCTTCAGGTTGGGGTTCGCGGCGATCGCGCTCGCGAAGCCCTCCTTGCGGTCGTTGGCCGGCGCCGAGCCGGTCGTGCCCTGGAGTTCGACGATGTTCACCGGCCCGGTCGCGCTCTTGGTCTGCTCGACGAGCCACTCGCCGGCGAGGCGACCCTCCTTGACGAAGTCGGAGCCGAGGAACGTCTTGTAGAGCGTCTTGTCGGGCGAGTCGACGGCGCGGTCGGTCAGGATGACCGGGATCCCGGCGTCCTTGGCCTCCTTGAGCACCGTGTCCCAGCCGGACTCCACCACCGGCGAGAAGGCGATCACGTCGACCTTCTGCTGGATGAAGTTCCGGATCGCCTTGATCTGGTTCTCCTGCTTCTGCTGGGCGTCGTCGAACTTCAGCTCGATCCCGGCCGCGGCGGCGGCCTCCTTGATCGAGGTGGTGTTCGCCGTGCGCCAACCGCTCTCGGCGCCGACCTGGGAGAAGCCCAGGACGAGCTTGCCATTGTCGCCGCCGGAGCCACCGGTGTCGCTGTTGCCGCAGGCCGTCACGGCGCCCGCGAGCAGCACGGTGGTGAAGAGGGTGGTGATGACGCGCGCTGTTCTCCTGGTTCTCATCGGTTCTCCTTGGGTGGGAAGTCCGGGCCGCCGCCGGGGGTGGCGCACGGTCCGGGTCTGGTGGGGGTCGGGTAGGAGAAAAGGGGGGTTGCCGGATGAGTGCTGCGAGTCAGGAGGTACGTGGGACGGTCGGTCAGCCGGCCGTTGGCCGTTGGCCGTAGACGTTCTGGTAGCGGTCGTAGAGCGAGTCGATGTCGGCCTGCGCGATCGGCAACGGCTGCCCGAGACTGCGGGCGAGGTGCGCGGTGCGGGCGACGTCCTCGCACATCACCGCGGCCTTGACCGCCGCCCGGGCGTCCTTGCCGATGGTGAAGACCCCGTGGTTGCGCATGAGCACCGCGGGCGAGCGGTGCCCGGACAGGGTGCTGACGATGCCTTTGCCGATGTCGTCCCCGCCGATGAGCGCGAACGGGCCGATGGGAATCTCCCCGCCGAACTCGTCGGCCTGCGCGGTCAGCCAGCACGGGATGGACTCACCCCGGGCCGCCCACGCCGTGGCGTAGCCGCTGTGGGTGTGGACCACCCCGCCGACTTCGGGCATGGCCCGGTAGACGTACGCGTGCGCGGCCGTGTCGCTGGAGGGCGAGCCGCCTCCGTCGACCACGTTGCCGTTGAGGTCGCAGACGACCATCGTGTCCGCCGTCAGGTCGTCGTAGTCGACGCCGCTGGGCTTGATGACCATCAGGTCCTGCCCGGGAACCCGCGCCGAGACGTTGCCTGACGTCCAGGCCACCAGGTCGTACCGGGTCAGCTCGCGGTGCAGCCGGGAGACCGTCTCCTGCAGAGCGCTGACCTGCCGGGCCACGTCGGGGTTCATCCGACCACCTCCAGAACCGTGTCGGCCTGCGCCGGTTGCGCGGCCGCGTTGCGGATCGCCCGGAGCCGGAGCATGACGTCGTCGGCGCCACGGCCGAAGTGGTCGTGCAGCGCCCGGTACTCGGCGTAGAGGGCGTCGTACGCGCGGACGTTCTCCGGGACGGGTTGGTAGACGCCCTCGTCGACCCGGCCCATCGCGGCCGAGGCCTCGTGGATCGTCGGGTACGCGCCGGCGGCGACCGCCGCGTGGATCGCGGAGCCGAGCGCCGGCCCCTGGGCGGACCCGATGATGCTCAGCGGCCGGTTGGTGACGTCGGCGTAGATCTGCATGAGCAGCCGGTTCGAGGCGAGGCCACCGGCAACGACGATGTCGGTGACCGGCACCCCGGCCTCGACGAACGCCTCGATGATCATCCGGGTGCCGAACGCCGTGGACTCCAGCAACGCCCGGTAGATGTCCTGCGGTCGGGTGGCCAACGTCAGGCCGACGATCAGACCGCTCAGGTCGTGGTTGACCAGCAGCGACCGGTTGCCGTTCCACCAGTCCAGCGCCACCAGGCCGTGCGCGCCGACCGGCTGGGCGGCGGCGAGCTCGGTGAGCCGCTCGTGCGAGTCCAGCCCGGCGGGCGCGCCGTGCCGGACGAACCAGCCGAAGATGTCGCCCACCCCGCTCTGGCCCGCCTCGTATCCCCAGGCGCCGGGGCTGATGCCGCCGTCGACGACGCCGCACATGCCGGGCACCTCGGCGGGGCGGGTGCCGTTGACCACGTGGCAGGTGGAGGTGCCCATGATGGCGACCAGGCGGCCGGGCGTGAGGGCCTGGGCGGAGGCGGCGGTGACGTGGGCGTCGACGTTGCCGACCGCGACCGCGATCCCGGCCGGCAGTCCGGTCCACTCGGCGGCGCGGGCGCTCAGGACGCCGGCCCGGTCGCCCAGCGGCAGCAGGGGGCCGTCCAGCTTGGTCGCGAAGTCCGCGAAGTCGGGGTGCAGGGCGCCCAGGTAGTCCGTCGACGGGTAGCGGCCGTCCTGCCGGATGCCCTTGTAACCGGCGGTGCAGACGTTGCGGGTCTCGGTGCCGCAGAGCTGCCACACGATCCAGTCGGCCGCCTCGATGAAGCGCTCGGCACGCCGGTAGATCTCCGGATCCTCCTCCAGGATCTGCAGGCCCTTGGCGAACTGCCACTCGGCGGAGATCTTCCCGCCGTACCGGCCGATCCACGGCTCCCGCCGCTCGTGGGCGAGCGCGTTGATCCGGTCGGCGTGCGGCTGGGCGGCGTGGTGCTTCCACAGCTTCACCCACGCGTGCGGGCGGTGCCGCAGCTCGGGCACCTCGCACAGCGGGGTCCCGTCGGCGAGCGTCGGCAGCACGGTGCAGGCGGTGAAGTCGGTGCCGATGCCGATGACCTGGGCGGGATCCACGCCGGCGTCGGCCAGCGCGGCGGGGACGGCGTGCCGCAGGACGTCGCGGTAGTCCTCCGGGTCCTGCAGCGCCCAGTCCGGCGGCAACGCGGGCCCGCCGTCGGGGAGCGCCGACTCGATCACCCCGTGGCGGTACTCGTGCACCGCGGTCCCGACCTCGACGCCGTCGCGGACGCGCACCACCAGCGCCCGCCCGGAGAGCGTGCCGTAGTCGACCCCGACGACGTACCGGTCGCCCGTTCCGTCCACATTGCTCATGAACACCTCCGCGTGTGACGGGGTCAGTGTTAACGCTCACATCCAGCGTCGTCAAGACACCAGCCGGCAACAGGTCCGTAACGGAGGGGCGCGGACGAGGGCCCCGGCTCGGCCCCGCCATCACGGTCGGTCACCCCTCGCCGGCAGCCGCCGGCGAGGGGTGACGGCTCGGGCGATCCGCGCCCTCGTGCGGACGCGAACCGGGCACCCGACGACGAGGAAGACTCCGGACCTCATTGTTAGCGTCAACAGGGTCGCGCTACGGCACGCGCCGGGTCACGGTCCGGCGCGACGCGAGAGGCCGGATCAACGAGCGCAGGAAGCCCGGACAGGGGCGTTGAGCTGGGCAGAAGCGCCTTCCACGCAAACCCGACCGGCCACCCCGGCGCCACCCCGCCCGCAGCGCGAGATCGGTTCGATTTACATTCGTTGATGTCATCGATAACATGCCTGTCATCGTCGCGGCACGGACAGCAATGGCGTCCGCCGAGTCGGCCCGGGCGGCACGCGACGGACGACAGGCGGCAGCGCACGCCCGCCGGTCGAACCCACGGACGACCGGCCCGTCCGGACGTGACGGTCCGCAACCGCGGACAGGCACCCACATGCCGGGACCGATCGCCCGCTCACCTCTCCCACCACCGAGGAGGACCCGTGCGTAGACCGAAACGATGGCTGACGGCCGTCTTGGGCGCGCTCTTGGCGCTCGGCACGAGCGTCGCCGGGGCGGCTCTCGCGCCGCCCGCGGCGCACGCCCTGAACAACGGCGTGGCCCGCACCCCGCCGATGGGGTGGAACACCTGGAACACGTTCGGCTGCAACATCAATGAGACGCTCATCCAGCAGATGGCCGACGCGATCGTCAGCAACGGCCTACGCGACCTGGGCTACCGCTACGTCGTCGTCGACGACTGCTGGTTCGACCCGAACCGCGACGCGCAGGGCGACCTGCAGGCACACCCGCAACGGTTCCCCAGCGGGATGCGGGCCCTCGGCGACTACCTGCACTCGCGGGGGCTGCTCTTCGGCATCTACCAGTCACCGCTGGACCAGACCTGCGCCCAGTACTTCGACGCCTTCCCCGGCTCGACCGGCAGCCTCGGGCACGAGTACCAGGACGCCCGTCAGTTCGCCGCCTGGGGCGTCGACTACCTCAAGTACGACTGGTGCTCGCCCACCGGCACCATCAACGAGCAGGTGGCGAGGTTCGGGATCATGCGTGACGCGCTCGCGGCCACCGGCCGGCCGATCGTGTACAGCATCAACCCGAACAGCATCCACGAGAAGACCGGGCCGCAGCGCAACTGGAGCGACGTGGCCAACCTCTGGCGGACCACCGAGGACATCACCAACGCGTGGAACACCGGCCAGACCAACGGCTACCCGATGGGCATCCAGAACATCGTCAACGTCAACGTCCCGCTCGCCGGCTACGCCGCGCCGGGCGGATTCAACGACCCCGACATGCTGGAGATCGGCAACGGAGGGATGACCGACACCGAGATGCGCAGCCACTTCGCGCTCTGGGCGATGATGGCGGCGCCACTCATGATGGGCAACGACGTCCGCTCGGCCAGCGCGGCGACGCTGGCCATCCTGCGCAACCCGCGCCTGGTCGCGATCAACCAGGACACCCTCGGCCGGCAGGCGGTTCAGGTCTCCCACGACGGCACCCGGCGGGTGCTGGCCAAGCGGCTCGCCAACGGCGACGTCGCGGTCGCCCTCTTCAACGAGGGCAGCTCGAGCACGACGATCTCCACCACGGCCGCCGCCATCGGCAAGACCGGCAGCTCGTTCACCCTGCGGGACGCCTGGACCGACGCCACCTCCACCACCAGCGGGACCATCTCGGCGAGCGTCCCGGCGCACGGCACCGTGGTCTACCGGGTCAGCGGCGGCGCCACCACCGACCCGCCACCGCCCACGACGTTCCGGCTGCGCAGCGAGTCGGCCGGACGGTGCCTCGACGTCGACAACGCCAACACCGCCAACGGCACCGGCACCCTGATCTGGGACTGCCACGGCAACCCCAACCAGCAGGTCAGTCAGGTCGGCCAGACGCTGCGGATCCTCGGCAAGTGCCTGGACGTACCGACGAACGCGGCCAACGGCACCCGGGTGCAGATCTGGGACTGCAACGGCGGCACGAACCAGCAATGGACGTTCAACGGCAACGGCACGGTCGGCAACGTCCGCTTCCCGTCGCTCTGCCTGGACGTCAACAACGGCGGCACCGCGAACGGCACCACCGTGATCCTCTGGTCCTGCCACGGCAACGCCAATCAGCGGTGGACCCGGGTCTGAGCGGAGGCCAGACCCGTCCTCGGGTGGTGGGGGCAGGCCCCGCCACCCGAGGACATCGGCTTCCCTCGCCCGGTCCCCGGGGTCTGTTTCACCAGGGCGGTCGCCCTGGTGAAACAGACCTACTACCACTCAGCGGCTACCGGCGGCGCGGCGCTTGTTATAGACGTCGAACGCCACGGCGACGAGCAGCACCAGGCCCTTGACCACCGACTGCATCGACTGGTCGACACCCATGAGCTGCATACCGTTGCTCATCACCGCCATGATCAGACCACCGACCATGGCGCCGACGACGGTGCCGACGCCACCGGTGACCGCCGCACCGCCGATGAAGGCCGCGGCGATCGCGTCCAGCTCGAACATGTTGCCGGCGGCGGGCTGGGCGCCGTTGGACCGCGAGGAGTAGATGACACCCGCGACCGCGGAGAGGAAGCCCATGTTGACGAAGATCCAGAAGTTGACGGTCTTCACCTTGACGCCGGACAGCATGGCCGCCGGAAGGTTGCCGCCGATGGCGTACACCTGACGGCCGAAGACCGCGCGCCGGGTGAGCAGGCCGTAGATGAGGACCAGCACCGCCAGGATGATCAGCACGATCGGCAGGCCGCGCGCGTGGGCGAGCTGCCAGGCGAAGTACATGACGACGGCGCCGACGAGGACGACCCGCGCGACGAACAGCGGGAAGGACTCCACGGGCTGCTCGTACCGGATGCGCGCCACCCGGGTCCGGAAGACGCTCACCGCGTAGCCGGCCACGGCGAACGCCCCGATGAGGAGCGTGAAGGCGTCGAAGCCCTGGCCGCCCAGCAACCCGTTGAGGAAGCCGGCGGCGACCCGCTGGTACTCGGCCGGGAACGGGGACAGCGAGATGTTGTCCAGCACCCGCAGGGTGAGACCGCGGAACAGGAGCATGCCGGCCAGGGTGACGATGAAGGCCGGGATGCCGGCGTACGCGACCCAGAGGCCGTGCCAGGCGCCCACCGCGATGCCGACGGCGAGCGCGGCGAGGACGCCCGCCCACCACGGCATGCCCTCGCGGATCACGAGGACGGCGGAGACCGCCCCGGTGAGGGCGACCACCGATCCCACCGACAGGTCGATGTGACCGCCGATGATGACGATGACCATGCCGATCGCGAGCACCAGGATGTACGAGTACTGCAGGACGATGTTGGTGATGTTGCCCGGGCTCAGCGAGACGCCGTCGGTCAGGATCGCGAACAGCGCGACGATCACCACGAGGGCGATGTAGATGCCGCTCTGCCGCAGGTTGCCGAGGATCAGCGTCCGCGGGTTGCTGGTGCCGGTGTGCAGGGCGGTGGCGGGAGCCGCGTCGGCCGCGCCGCTCTTCGTGGGCGATTCGGTGCTGGTCATCCGACGAGATCCTTGTCCTTCGTCATGAGTTCCATGAGGTTCTCCTGAGTGGCCTCACCGACCGGCAGCTCGCCGCTGATCCGGCCGGCCGCGAGGGTGTAGATGCGGTCGCACATGCCGAGCAGCTCGGGCAGCTCGGAGGAGATGATGATGACCGCCTTCCCGTCGGCGACGAGGCGGTTGATGATCGTGTAGATCTCGAACTTCGCGCCCACGTCGATGCCGCGGGTCGGCTCGTCCAGGATCAGCACGTCGGGGTCGGTGAAGAGCCACTTCGACAGGACGACCTTCTGCTGGTTGCCACCGGACAACTCGCCGACCACGGACATGACGCTGCGGGACTTGATGTTCATGTCGCGTCGGCCCTGCTCGGCGACCTTGATCTCCTTGTTCCCGTCGACCCAGCCGAGACGGGCGAGCTTGTCCAACGCGGCCGCGGAGATGTTGCCCCGGACGTCGTTGATCAGGTTGAGGCCGTAGTGCTTGCGGTCCTCGGTCGCGTACGCGATGCCGTTCTCGATCGCCTCCGCCACCGTGCGGGCCTTCACCTCGCGGCCGTGGACGAAGAGCCGGCCGGTGATGTCGCGCCCGTACGAGCGGCCGAACACGCTCATCGCGAGCTCGGTGCGCCCGGCGCCCATCAGCCCGGCGATGCCGACGACCTCCCCGGCGCGGACGTTGAGGCTGGCGCCGTCGACGACCAGTCGGTCCTGCGTCGGGTGCCGGACGGTCCAGTCCTCGATCCGCAGCACCTCCTCGCCCGGGGTGGACTCGCGCTCCGGGTAGAAGGTGGCGAGGTCGCGCCCGACCATGCCGCGGATGATCCGCTCCTGGGTGGCCGCGCCGTCGCTCATGTCGAGCGTCTCGACCGTCCGGCCGTCGCGGATGACGGTGGTCGAGTCGGCGATCGAGGTGACCTCGCCGAGCTTGTGGGAGATCATGATGCAGGTGATGCCCTGGTCCCGCAGCCGGCGCATGAGGTCGAGCAGGTGCGTCGAGTCGATGTCGTTGAGGGCGGCGGTCGGCTCGTCGAGGATCAGCAGCCGCACCTTCTTCGACAGCGCCTTGGCGATCTCGACGAGTTGCTGCTTGCCGACGCCGAGCTGGATGACCGGGGTGACCGGGTTCTCGTGCAGCCCCACGGAGGCCAGCAGGCGGGCCGCCTCGGCGTTGGCCCGGTTCCAGTCGATGAGCCGGCTGCGCCCGCGCCGCTCGTTGCCGAGGAAGATGTTCTCGGCGATCGACAGGTACGGCACCAGGGCGAGCTCCTGGTGGATGATGACGATGCCCTGGGACTCGCTGTCGCGGATGCCCCGGAAGTGCACCGGCTCCCCGTCGAAGATGATCTCGCCGTCGTAGCTGCCGGACGGGTACACGCCGGACAGCACCTTCATGAGGGTCGACTTGCCGGCGCCGTTCTCGCCGCAGATCGCGTGGATCTCCCCGCGCCGGACGGCGAGCGAGACGTCCTGGAGCGCCGCGACGCCGGGGAAGGTCTTGGTGATGTTGCGCATTTCGAGGATGTTCTCGCCCATGGGAACCGTCCTGCTCGTGACCGTCTGTTCAATGGCGGGGGCCCGGCGGTGAGCGTTCCACCACCGGGCCCGCACGGCCGGGTCAGCTCTTCGCCTGCCCGGCGGCGACCTCCTCGGCCGTCCAGTAGCCGGAGTCGACCAGGACCGGCTTGATGTCGTCCTTGTAGACGGTCTGGACCGGCAGCAGGAACGACGGGACTACCTTGACCCCGTTGTTGTAGGTCTTGGTGTCGTTGGCCTGCGGCTCCTTCTTCTGCAGGAACGCCTCGCCGGCGATGGCGGCCTGCTCGGCCAGCAGGCGGGTGTCCTTGAAGATCGTGGAGCTCTGGATGCCGTCGTTGATGAGCTTGACCGAGGCGATCTCGGCGTCCTGACCGGTCACCACCGGCAGCTTCTTCGCTCCGCTGCCGTAGCCGGCGTTCTGCAGGGCGGTGATGATGCCCCGGGAGATGCCGTCGTACGGCGACAGCACACCGTCCACCTTGCTGCCGTCGTTGTAGCTCGACGTCAGCAGGTCCTCCATGCGCCGCTGGGCGGTCTCCTGCTGCCAGCGCAGGATGGCGATCTGCTCGATCTTCGTCTGGCCGGACTTCACCTTGAGGGTGCCGGCGTCGACGAAGGGCTTGAGCGTGTCCATGGCGCCGCTGAAGAAGAAGTGGGCGTTGTTGTCGTCCAGCGAGCCGGCGAACAGCTCGATGTTGAACGGACCGGTCGCGGTCCCCTTCGACCCGTCCTTGTTCTGCAGGCCGAGGCCGACCAGCAGCGCGTTGGCCTGGGCCACGCCGACCTTGTAGTTGTCGAAGCTGACGTAGAAGTTGACGTTCGGGCTGTCCCGGATGAGCCGGTCGTAGGCGATCACCGGGATCTTCGCGTCCGCCGCGGCCTGGAGCTGGCCGCTGAGCGCGGTGCCGTCGATGGCCGCGATGATGAGGGCGTCCGCGCCCTGGGTGATCATCTGGTCGACCTGCTGGGACTGGGTCGGGATGTCGTCGCCGGCGTACTGGAGGTCGACCTTGTAACCCTTCGCCTCCAGCTTCTCCTTCACCGAGTTGCCGTCGGCGATCCACCGCTCCGAGGTCTGGGTCGGCATCGAGACGCCGATCGTCAGGTCACCGGGCTTGCTGTCCCCGGTGTTGCCGCCGCCACCGGCTCCCTCGCCACTGCAGGCGGCCATGCTGATGGCGAGCGCCGCTCCAGCGGCGGCGGCCAGAATTCGTCTGCGCACAGCTTCCACTCCCTCCGCACCCCGAACGCACAGGTATCAGTCCCGGCGAGTGTTAACGCTCACAACATGATCGTCAACCGCCTTCGCGAAATACGCACGTCTCGTTCTCGTAACAAACACCGCCGCCGCGCCGGCACCTCACGTTCCCACAGGCAGGGCGGGTGGACCGCACCGCCGGGCTCCGCGACATCGACCGCCACGCGAACGCGCCGCGGGCCGGGCCACCCCCCGGGCGCGCCGCGCCCCCACCGTCCACGATCGAGACGATTTGGCACCGGCCGACCGCCCACGGGGACGCCGTTGACGAGCCCGACCGCGCTCAGTACCGTACATCGGAGTTAATGAATGTCATCGTTGATACGGCAGTGCTGCGCTGATGTGACAGCGCAGATCGCCCCACCGGGCATCGGTCCAGGTCACCCCGCGGCAAAACCGTCCGTCGAGGGCATCCATCGACGGGTGTTAGCGATAACACGCTCCCCTGCCGTAACGATCCCCTTGGCACAGAAGGGGAAACACCCCGCCGGGACGGCACGCCGGCCACGCCGCCCACCACCAGCCGCCCCAACGCCTGGGCGGGCCAGGTCGTCCCCCGCAACGGGAGGTTCTACTGGTACGTCCCCGTGCGGCAGCGGTCCAACGGGCAGATGGCTGCGTTTCGCCGGTGGCAGCGGAAATCTGTTCAACGTGAACTGGTGGCAGTTCAGCGGCGGCGCCGTGGCCACGCGTACCGGATCGTCAACCGCAACAGCGGTCAGGTGGTCGACGTTCAACAACCCAACCTCGACAACCTCGCCGTGATCGGCCAGTGGACGAGCAACGGCGCGACCTGGCAGCAGTGGCGGTTCCTCGACGCCGGCAACGGCAACGTGCGCCTGCAGAGCGTCAACAGCGGCAGATGCGTCGACGTCGAGGGCGCCTCGACCGCCGACGGCGCGCGAGTCGTGCAGTACACCTGTCACGACGGACTGAACCAGGTGTTCACGTGGCGGTCCACCGCTGACGGCTACCACCAGTTGGTCAACGCCAACAGCGGCAAGTGCCTGAACGTTTCGGGTGGCTCGACCGTCGCCGGCGCCGCCCTGGAGCAGCGGACGTGCACCGCCGCGACCAGCATGCAGTGGTCGCGTGCCTGACGTCCGCGACGACGGGAGGGCGGACCGCACGCCCCGCCCTCGGTTCGCCTCGTGCCCTCGGTCGCTCCGGCCGACGACCCCGACGGCGAGACCTGCCGGCTCACCGGGCCGGCTCACGATCCAGGGCAGAGACGCCCAGCGCGGCGACGATGAGTCGGACCGACGCCGGCTCGTCGGATGAACGGTGCTCGCGTACGGAAGAACTAGGCTGACGCGCATGTCGCGGAGACTGCGGTGATCGACCTGGGTGACCCGGATCGCCAACCGGCGCAGTCCCACGCCACGAGTCCCGGCCGCCACCTGGCCCGGCGCGCGATGACGCCGTGGATCGTCGTCGCGTTCGTGACCGGCGTCGCGATCGGCGGAGTGGGTGTCGACCAGCTGGGGGACTCGCGCGACGAGCGGGAGCAGAACGCCGTGGTCGCCCTCGCGGCGTTCCCCGAGTCGGCCGAGACCGGTGGCGTCCTCGCCCAGGGATGGGCCCGCCTGGTGACGCAGATGCGGCTGGTGAACGGCGGCCCGGCCCCGATCACCGTCCGAGCGGTGCGTATGGAGAGCCCGAGCGTGACGATTCGCGGCATCGGGCCGCCCCCGGTGGTACCCGCGCGCGGCGTCGGACTGCTCGTCGTCGAGCTGGGCGTGGAGTGTGCGACCCCGATCCAGCCCGAGCCGCTGTCGATGCGGTTCACCGTCGAGACCACCGACCGGCACGTCAGCGAGGTCGATCAACCGATCGTCCTGGTCCGCAGCGAGTGGGAACGCGACGCCCGGGCCGTCTGCGAGTCCCCTGGATAGCCGCCTGAGGCGGGTCTCCCCCGTCAGACGGACGATCGGCGCCGGAGCGCGCCGACCTCTTCGAGGATCTCGCGATCCGTCGGGACGACGAGGGCCGTCCGCCCGGTCGGGCCCCGCTCGACCGCCACCATCCCCAGCGCGACGACCAGCGCGGCACGAAGGTCGCCGAGTTGCTCGGCGGGCTCCCCAATGGTGTCCGCGTCCCCGGCCCGCAGGCGCACGACCTCGTTGACCTCGTGGAGTGCGCCCACAAGGCTCTCGCGATCGGCGTCCTTCTCGTCGGCCAAGGCGGAACTGAGGCGTACCACCGCCCTCGCCCGGCCGATGCCGACGTCCAGCACGTCGCAGAGGACGGCGACGCACTCGATCGCACTCAGGCCGTCATCGTTCCGCAGCGACGCGAGCACGGAGTCGAGGCCCTCCCCCGCGTTGAGCCGCTCTCTCGCACGATCGACCAGGTGCTGCTCGTCCCGCATCGGCCAATCCTCACACCTCGTCGCCGGATGCGGACGTACGTCACTCGGCCGGCCCCCATCGGGCCCGGTGCTGGTGGGGACCGGCCTCGACCCCGTCCGGTCTCAGCCGCCCAGACCGAGCTGGGGATACAGAGCGTCGGGGGCGGGCACCGCGCCCTCGGGCCGGACGACCTTGACCGGTACGCCGAAGTCGCCGTAGCGCACGGCGGCGTCCGGCAGGCCGTTGGCCTCCGGGATCAGGAAGGTGACCAGCCGCCCCTCGGTATCCAGCGTGGCGCGGAACGGCTGATTGCGTACGGCCTCGGGAAACTTCCCGCCACTGGGGTGGCGGAAGCTGATCCCGTTGCCGACGCCCACCAGGTTGACGTCGAGCACACCGGTGATCTCGGTGCCGTCGGCCCGCGCGGACATGATGGCGTTGATGAGGCGGGCCGAGCCACCGGGGTCGTTCCGGCCCGGCTCGAAACTCAGGGCGAAGTCGGCCGGCACGCGTGCCGGGTCGAGCGCCAGCCACTCGTGGCCGACACCCGGCGGGTCCGCCTCCGATCTGAGGTAAACGGCATCGTCGATCATCCGGATCTCGATGACGCCGCCGGGACTCGACATCCGGGCCGTGCCCCGCTTGGCGACATTGTCGATCTGGGACTGGCCCCCCACCTGGCTGGCGATGTCGATGTCGGCGCGGAAGCTGGTCTGATTGATGAACTCCGTGCCGGACCGCAGCAGGCCGATCGCGTTCCTCGTGTCGGTGATGTCGGCGCTGACGGTCGGCACGGGGGCGGCGGGTTCGCCCTCGGACTGCACGCCGACGGAGCAACCCAGCACAAGAAGTGTCCCTACGGCAATTCCGATCCCCGTGGCTCGCCTCATGGCCGAAGGGTAGGAGACGTTCTCACGTCGCGGGATCGACCGACGCGGCATTCGCGGTGTCCGATACCGGCACTTCCGCCACCGTCGCGTCGTCCCGCCGGGCCAGCTCGGTAACACCCACCGTGCCGCGTAGGAAGAACGGGTGTACGGCGACGAGAGAGGACGGCCTGTGCATGACCATGGCTCGGTGGAGGATGAGATCTCCGGCTTCGGAACCGACCCGGCGGCGTTCGAGGTCTTCTACCGCCGGCACGTCGAAGCGGTGACCCGGTTCGTGGCACGGCGGGTCGACGACCCCCACCTCGCCGCCGACCTCACCGCGGACGTGTTCCTGGCGGTGATCGAATCGGCGGCCAGCTACCGGCCGGACCGGGGTAGCCAGATCGGCTGGCTCTTCGGGGTGGCGCGCAACGTCATCGCCGACGAGCGGCGGCGGGCAGCCCGTCGACTGGGGGTGACCGGCCGGCTGGCCGGACGGCGGGACCTGGACGCCGACGACATCGCCCGCCTGGAGGAGCGGATCGATGCGGAGGCGGCGGCCCGACGCACCTGTCGGGCCCTGCAGGAACTGCCCGACGGGACGCGGGCGCTGGTGGAGCTCGTCGCCGTGGACGGCCTCACCGTCGCGGGCGCGGCGAGTGCCCTCGGGATGTCTCCGGTCGCCGCTCGGGTGCGCCTGCACCGTGCCCGTCGCATCGTCCGGGCCGTGCTCGCCCGCCCGGCCGCCACCCTCGCCTGACGGAACGGAGACGACGCTGTGACCAGGTTCGAGCAGCCCCCGCACGGTTTCGAGGAGCAGCTCCTCACCGATCTGAAAGCCCACATCGTCCAGCGGTCCGACGCGGCTCCGGCGGCCGGTCGGCTCGGACGTCCGTCCCGCCTCCCGCGCGGTCGACGCCTCGCCGGAGCCCTCGCGATGGCGGTCGCGTTGACCGCCGGCGGTCTGGCGATCCAGACACTGGGAGTGGGTGAGCAGTCACCGCCGACCGCCAGCGCCGCGGAGATCTTTCAACTGGCGGCCGACGCCGCGCGGCAGCAGCCCGAGCTGACCGCTCGCCCCGACCAGTACGTGTTCACCGAACTGCTGGCGACGACGCGGGAGAGGCCGGGCAGCGGGCCGTACACCACGGTGCGGACGCAGTTGTGGCAGTCGGCCGGCGGGGTCGCCCACACGCAGGCGCGTTACCGGCCGGAGACCGACCCGAACGGCTGGGGCGACCTGCGGGTGCTCCGGCTGGACGACCCCGCGGATCCGGACAAGAAGCTCGACGACTTCCCGTCGCCCGCCTACCACGGCGACCTCCCGACCGACCCGGACGCGCTGTTGCAGCACCTTCGGGAGAACCCCGTCGACCTGCATCTTCCCGAGAGCGCCGACGAGGAGGCCGTGTACGGGAGCGAGAGCATGGCGTACACGACAGCGCGGTCGATGCTCGACGGCTACGTCCCGCCCCGGGCGCTCGCGGCGCTGTTCGAGGTGCTGGCCCGGGAGCCCGGAGCGGTCGTCATCTCGGGCGACGTCGTGGACGCCGCCGGCCGGCACGGGGTGGCCATCCGGATGCCCGGTGTGATCGGGGGAAACAACGACCTCGTCTTCGACCGGGACACCCACGCCTACCTCGGAACCCGCACGTCTCTGGTCCGAGGCGGCACGGAGGACCTGTACTCGGCCGCGGCGCTGCTGCGGGTCGCGATCGTGGATCGGCCGGGCCAACTGCCCTGACGGTGGGCCGGTTCGGTCCGGTGACGCCCCGGATCGAACCGGCCATCCCGAGGTCAGCCGGTCGACGGCGCCGCGGTCAGGGCAGGGGCGCGTACCACTGCGCGCCGGTGACGCGGATCCGCTTGGACTGCTTGCGGTTCCACTCGACCCGCATGCCGTGCCGGCGCAGGACCGGGAAGACGGTCTCGTCCAGCAGGCGCTCCAGGTCGGCCTGGTAGCGGGCCTGCTGGTCGGCCTCGGAGAGGGCGTCGTAGGCGGCCTCGTCGAAGTCGACCGGCGGGTAGACGCCGTAGCCGAGGTAGACCTCGCCGTCCTCGCTCGCGATCAGCGACTCGGTGTCCTGCTGGTGGTACCAGAGGTAGCCGTGCCAGTGGCGGGAGTCGTCCCGCTCGTCGTGGATCTCCGCCGCCGCGCAGGTGCCGCAGCAGCTGAAGTTCTCCCTGGCCAGCACACCCAGCTCGGTCAGCTCGGCGAAGGCGACGGTGATGTTGCTCCGCACGTCGCCCCAGCCACGCTGCTGCTCCCGTCGCACGGCCGTCGCCTTGTCGTACGCCGCCCGGAGCTGCTCGTCGGTGGCGCCATGGCGCTCCTCGTCGTCGTCGAGGTAGTCCACGAACTCGTCGGCGTCGTCCTCGCCCCGCACGACCCAGTCCCAGATCTCGTCGTCGATCCGGGTGCGGCCGGGCTCCGCGATCTGGTCGGTCAGGAAGCGGGCGCCCTCGGGCCGATCGTTGTAGATCCATCCAGTCACGGCGGCGATCTTCGCACGGCCCTGTGACAGCCTCGGTCGATCCCGCTCGTCGTCGGGCCGCGCCGCCGGAGGTCGCGGCCGGGCCTGCCGACCTCGACCTCCGGCGGCTGGTGTCACTTGGCGAGGAACGCCAGCAGCGCCTCGTTCACCTCGGCCGCGTGGGTCCAGAGCAGACCGTGCGGCGCACCGGCGATCTCGACGTAGTCGGCGTCCGGCAGCCGCTTGTGGAACTCCCGGGCGGTGGCGTCGACCGGCAGGATGTTGTCGGCGGTGCCGTGCAGGATCAGCGCCGGCACGTCGATCTTCTCGACGTCGCCCCGGAAGTCGGTGAGCCAGGTGGGTACGACCGCGCTGGAGGCGTACCACGAGGCGCCGGCGGCGACGTTCCAGCTGTTGCGCAGGGCCTCCTCGGAGATCCGGCTGCCCAGCGTCTCGTCGGTGTTGTAGAAGTTGCGGTAGAAGTCGGTGAAGTACGCGTAGCGGTCGGCGGTGACGGCGGCGAGGATGCCGTCGAAGACCTCCTGCGGCACGCCGGCCGGGTTGTCCTCGGTCTGGAGCAGGAACGGCTCCAGCGATGCCAGGAACGCGGCCTTGCTGACCCGGGCGGAGCCGTAGCGGCCCAGGTAGCGGGCCACCTCGCCGGTGCCCATGCTGAACCCGACGAGCACGACGTCGGTCAGGTCGAGCGTCTCGAGCACCGTGTTGAGGTCCGCCGCGAAGGTGTCGTAGTCGTAGCCCACGGTCGGCTGGCTGGACTGGCCGAAACCCCGCCGGTCGTACGTGATGACGCGGTAGCCGGCGGCGAGGAGGGCCGCGCTCTGCTTCTCCCAGGAGTGGCCGTCGAGGGGGTAGCCGTGGATGAGCACCACGGGCTGTCCCTGACCGTGGTCCTCGTAGTAAACGTCGATGCTGGTGCTGTTCTCGGTCCCGACGGTGATGTAGGGCATGCGGCTCCTCTGAACTGCGGAGAACGGCCGTTCTCCGATCTGTGGTCTAGAGTAGAGAACGGCCGTTCTCAGCGCTACTCCGCGGCCGGGACTTCCGCCGTGAGCGTCGTCACCCAGACTTCGACAGCAGGAGGCACCATGCCGGCGCAGACAGACGACGCGGTACGCGAGAAGGTGCTGGCTGTCGCCGACCGCCTCTACTACGCCCGGGGCATGCAGACGGTCGGCATGGACACCCTGCGCACGGAGGCGGGCGTCTCCCTCAAGCGCATCTACCAGCTCTTTCCGTCCAAGGAGAGCCTCGTCGAGGAGGTCCTGCACCGCCGACGCGAGAACTGGAACGGCCTCGTCGAGGCGGCGGTCGCCAGCGGCACGACCCCCCGCGCGCGGCTGCTGGCCGTCTACGACATGCTCGCCCGCTGGTTCGACGAGGACGACTTCCGAGGCTGCGTCTTCATCAACACGTTCGCCGAGCTCGGCGCGAGCACCCCGCGGATCGCCGGGCTCGTCCGCGAGCACAAGGCCCAGTTCCAGGAGCGAATCGCCGAGCTCGTGGCCGAGGCCGGCGGCCCGACGGCGCTCGCCGCCCAGCTCGCCATCCTCGCCGAGGGCGCGCAGACCACCGCCGCCATCGCCGGTACGGGCGAGGCCGCCGGTCACGCCCGCACCGCCGCGGAGACCCTGATCGACGCCGCCCTGACCGCGACCCCGGCGCGGTGAACGGTCGCCGGCCGGCGCCGACACGATCAGGGGATCCTGCTGGTCTGCGATCGCAACCCCTGAGTGGTTCGTCCTAGTCTCGTCACGTTCGTGGCTCACATTCGCATTCCGTGGCCTCCCGCCCGGGCTGTGCTGGCACGACGAGGAGGGTGGCGATGAGCGGCGACGCGCTGAGTGGGAAGGTCCACCGACGCCACTTCGTCAGGCTCTCCGGAACCGCCGGCGCGGCGGGACTGCTGGGCCTGATGGGGGCCGGTAGGGCGCTGGCCGACGGCGGGGAGCCGGTCCCACCCACGCCCGGCGAACCCGGCGCCTCCCCATGCCCCACGCCGTCCGCCCTCTGCGGTTATCCGAGCGACACCGGCGGGCGGTACGACCTGTGGGACCGCGTGCAGGTCTGCGAGGGCACCAAAACCGGCCCGCCGTTCCCCCAGTGCCTGCGGACGACGGCCACCTACGTCGTCCTCAACGGAGGGTCGGGGTCGAACCACGACTTCCTCCTCGTCCCCAGCTGCCGCGTCAGCGGCATCGAGTGCCCGTTCGTCGCGACCGCAGCCGCGCCGAACTACTGGTTGGAGTCGTGGCTCAACGCCCAACCCGGGCAGCCGGGGCATGTCGTGTATCCCCACGTCGGCCTGGGCGTCAACTCGGCCGACCCGACGATCCGTCAGCAGGACCAGCTGCACATCCACCTGGCCGGGATCCACTCGGGCATCCAGACGCAGCTCAACAACCACGACAGCGCGATCACCAACAACCCGTCGCGCTGGCGAACCCAGATCGTCCCGATCTGGGGCCTGACGAACACCGGCGTCCCGGCTCCCCGCTCGTACCGGGTGCTGCACGTCGCGAACCTCAACGAGAACCTGTTCACGCTCCTGCGCGACAGCGTGGTGCGGCCCACCGGCTCGACCATGGCGGCGCAGATGCTCGCCGTGACACCCCGCCTGGTCGGCAACGGCGGGTTCTACGTCCTCAACAGCGAACCCGGCCTGAGCGTCCCGCCCGGGCAACCCGGTGGCACGGGCACCGTCGACTTCCTGCTCGCCTACGCCTAGGGCAGGTGCAGGGTGGGACGCACCGGGGTCTCGCCGGTCAGGCTGCCGTCGTGGACGGCCTGCGCCAGATCCGGCTCCCGGTAGGCGGTCGCGAGGGTGAGCCAGGACAGGAAGCTGCCGTAGCCGCCGCAGAGCGCCGCGCCTCCGTCACCGCCGCACAGGACCGTCGGGTCGGTGGTGAACTCGGCCTGGTAGGGGTCCTGGCCGATGACCAGACCGAACAGGTTCGGCGCCTGGATGAGCAGCACGTCGAGGTCGTGCTCGCCCGCCGCCTCGGCGAAGTCGGCGACCTGTCGGGCGTCGGGCACGAACCGGTCGGCGTCGTGGCCGAGCCGCACGTCGCCGCCGGGCACCAGGGCGAAGCGGATGCCGTCACGGTCGAAGAGCGCGACGCGGCCCGGCCGGCGTAGGTGTGCGGGCGGACACCGACGAGACGGGCGTCGGTGCTCCGGGCGATGGCGGCGGCGGTGCGAGCGGCGGCCTGGTCGGACAGGCCCAGCCAGGCGGACGTGGTGAGATCGCCGTGCGACATGACGGCATTCTGCTGGCCGGCTACGACACCGACGATGCCCGTCGCCCGGATGCCGGACACGGCGGCGGGGGGGGGGGGGCCCCCGCCGGGGCCCCCCCCCCCCGCCCGGGGGGGGCGCCCCGCGCCCCCCGCCGGGCCCCCCCCGCGGGGCCCCCCCGCGCCCCGAGCCGCGCGGCCGCCGC
>NZ_JBITMV010000002.1:322066-337178 GCF_044466625.1 Micromonospora sp. NPDC049366 | reverse complement strand
AGCGCGCGGTGGCACTTGCGGGCTTTCGGGGGGCCGCCTCCGACCCCCCCCCCCCCGGGCGCCGGGGGGGGGGGGCGGGCGGGGGGGGGGGGCCCCCCCCGGGGGCCCCCCCCGCGCGCGTCCGGTGCGGCTACCGGGCCGCGCGTCGACGGAACGCGCGGCGGGCCCACAGGTACGACAGCAGCGAGATCACCGCGCACCAGTCCAGCGCGAGCGGGGCGCTGGTGCCGATCCCCGAGCCGAGCAGCAGGCCACGCAACGTCTCGATCACCGGTGTGAACGGCTGGTAGTCGGCGAACCACCGCAGCCCGGCCGGCATGGTGTCGGTGGGCACGAAGCCACTGCCCAGGAACGGCAGCAGGGTCAGGAACATGGGCGTGTTGCTGGCGGTCTCGACGCTGTCGCTGACCAGGCCGAGCGCGACCGACAGCCAGATCAGCGCGAACGCGATCGCGGCGAGCACGCCGACGGTGGCGAGCCACTCGACCGGGGTGGCGTTCGGGCGGAACCCGATGGCGAGCGAGATGCCGAGCACGACGGCGATGCAGAGCATCGTCTGCACCAGGCTGCCGAGGACGTGTCCGGTCAGGACGGACGCACGGGAGATGGCCATGGTGCGGAAGCGGTCGACGATGCCCTCGGTCATGTCCATCGCCACGGAGATGGCGGTCCCCTGCGCGGCGCCGGTCACGCTGAACAGCAGCATGCCGGGGACCAGGTAGTTGAGGTACGCGCCGCGGTCACCACCGGGGAGCCCGGCGCCGAGGGCTTCGCCGAAGACGTAGACGAACAGCAGCAGGAGGACGACGGGGAGGCCGATCAGCATCGCGGTGAGCGAGGGGTAACGCTGGAGGTGGCGAACCTGTCGGCGGAACATCGTCGCCGAGTCGGTCAGGGTGTGAGCAAGGCTGGTCATCGGTGTCCCCCCGGGTGGGTGTGCTGCGCGGCGGATGCGGGCGTGCCGGTGAAGGCGAAGAAGACGTCGTCCAGGTCGGGCGTGTGGATCGAGAGGTGGTCCACCTCGACCCGTGCGTCGTCGAGCCGGTCGAGCAGGGCCCGCAGCGAACGGACGTCGCCGTCGCTGCTGACCTGCAGGGTGAGGGCGTCATCGTCGCGTTGGGCGACGGTGAGGGCGCGGGCGGCGGCGCGCAGGGCGGCGGGGTCGGTGAAGCGCAGCAGGATGTGACCGCCCGGGATGCGGCGCTTCAGCTCGTCGGGGGTGCCCTCGACCACGATGCGACCGTGGTCTAGCACGGCGATGCGGTCGGCGAGCTGGTCGGCCTCGTCGAGGTACTGGGTGGTGAGGAAGACGGTGACGCCCTCGGCGACGAGTCCGCGGATGATCTGCCACATCGCGTGTCGGCTGCGCGGGTCGAGACCCGTGGTGGGCTCGTCGAGGAAGATCAGCCGCGGGTTGCCGACCAGGGTCATCGCCAGGTCCAGCCGGCGTCGCATGCCGCCGGAGTAGACGGAGACCGGTTTGCGGGCGACCTCTCCGAGGTCGAAGCGGTCGGTCAGCTCGGCGATGCGGCGTCGACCCTCGGTGCGGCCGAGGTGGTGCAGGTCGGCCATGAGCTTGAGGTTCTCCGCGCCGGTGAGGAGGTTGTCGACGGCGGAGAACTGCCCGGTCACGCCGATCGCCGCCCGTACGCCGTCGGGCTGGCCGGTGAGGTCGTGGCCGGCGACGCGGACCGACCCGGCGTCGGCGGGGATCAGGGTGGACAGGATCCGTACGACGGTGGTCTTTCCGGCGCCGTTGGGGCCGAGCAGCGAGAAGACGGTTCCCTCGGTGACCGTGAGGTCGATGCCGTCGAGGACGGTCTTGTCCCCGTACGTCTTGCGTAGGCCGGACACCGAGATGACCGGCCGGGTCGCGGTCGTTACGGTCATTGCTCCTCCATCGTTCGAAGTCTTGGCGTGGGTGCCGGGGGCGCGCGCCATCGCCGGTCGGGCCGACGGAGCGGGACCGGTGTACGGGGGCGCGGTTCACCGCCGGTCAGCGGCGGGTGCGCCGCTGACCGGATCGTGCGGTGGTGGGGTGCGTCAGGCGCGGTGGATCACGATGTCGCCGAACGCCGTACGGGCGAGCACCTCGGTCTTCTCGTCGGTGTCGGCGGGGGCGGTGGCGGCGTCCAGGTCGTTGCGGACCTTGCCGAATTGGGTGTGCAGGTCGAGGCGGGCCGCGGTGCCGCGGCGGATGCCGACCTCGACGCGGCCCGCGGCGGTACGCAGGGTCGCCGATCCGCGGACCACCTCGCCGATGCGGATGTCACCGTTGGCGGTGTTCGCCGTGACGGAGGCGGCGGCGTGCTCGGCGATGATGTGGCCGTTGGCGGAGCGAACCCGCAGCTCGCCGCCGGCGTCGCCGATCCACGTGTCGCCGTTGCTGTTCTTGAGTACGGCCTGCCCGCCGACGGCGCGGACACTGATCTTGCCGGAGCCGGTGGTGATCTCGGCGTCACCGGTCACGTTTTCGGCCACGGCGGCGCCGAAGCCGGTGTTGAGGCGCAGGGTGCGCGTGTCCTCGACCTGCAGGTCACCGGCGCCGGTCTTGAGGCGGCAGTCGGCCAGCGCGCCGGAGCAGTTGACCGTCCCGACGCCCAGCTTCCCGTCGACGTCGGAGCCGGCGGGCAGGTCGACCGTCACCTCGACGGAGCCGGTCTTGCCGAAGATGCCGAAGTTGGGCTGCCGGGGACCGCGGACCAGGAGGTGGCCGGAGGCGTACTCCACGCGGGTCTGCGCGGCCGCGCGCACGTCGCGCTCGTCGGATTCGTCGGCGGGTCGCACGTGGACGACCGTGTCGGCGCGCGCGCCGGCGGTGATGCGGAGGTCGCCGGCGACGAGTTCGATCGACGCCGAGATCGGGTCGGGGGTGTCGAAGGATGGCATGGTGTTTCCCCTTTCGGGTGGTCGGTGGGGCCGGTGCCGTCAGCGCACCCAGCCGGTGTAGCGCTGGCCTCCGGTCGGGGTGCCGGAGCGCCGGGGGGCCTCGGCTCTCGGGGCCTGGTTGCCGGCGTCGACGGCGGCGGCAGCCGCCCTGATCAGCCAGGTGTTGATGGAGACGCCGGCGGCCGCCGCCGCCTGCTCGACGCGCGCCTTGAGGTGCTCCGGCAGGCGCAGGCTGATCCGTACGGTCGTCTCGTCCTCACCGTCGGCGGGCGGCTGCGGCGGTGGCATCACCGGTGGCGTCAACGGTGACGCCACCGGCGTCTCCGTGTCGTCGGCCCACTGCTCGGCCGGTGGCGGCGTCACGACGAAGCTCGGCTCCCGGTTGCGCAGCCGCAGGTCGACCGAGCCGGGCGCGAGGTCACGAGTGATCTCGGTCGCCGCTTCGGAGAGCGCGTCCAGCAGGGCCAGCCGGATCGACGACTCCAACGCCGCGCTGAGCCGCTCACCGAGTTCGCGTGCCTCCTCGCCGCCGGCCGCGGCCGCCACCGCGAGGTCGCGTCGGACCGCATCCACGTACCCACGAAGTTCCATGACGCCAGTATGGCATCACGGTGATGCCATACGCAAGGGCGATGACGCCACGTGATGTCGCCCTGCCGCTACGGGCCCGTCGGATCTCCTCGATCCGCAGGTCGCAGGGAGACTGCCGTGATCTTGTATTCGGGGCAGCCGGTCTCGGCGTCGGCGACGTCGGAGGTGAGGGCGTTGGTGGAGGTCTCCGGGAAAGCGAAGGTGGTGAACAGCTGCCCCGGGCCGACCGTGTCCGTCAGACGGACGGGGAATGTGACGGTCGCCCGGCGGCTGCTGACCTCGACGAGGTCGCCGTCGCCGAGCCCGAGCCGGGCGGCGTCGTCGGGATGCAGGTCGAGAAGCTCGTGCGGACGGAGCCGGCGGTTGGGCGTGCGCCGGCTCATCGATCCGCTGTTGTAGTGCACCAGCCGACGCCCGGTGATCAGGACATAGGGATGGCCGGCGTCGGGTTGCTCGCCGGGCGGCAGGTACGGCCGCGCCGCCAGCGCGGCACGCCCGTCGGCAGTGGCGAACGAGTCGAGGTAGAGGCGCGCCTCGTCGGGCTGGTCGGCGCCCCGGCACGGCCAGTGCAACGGCCCGTCGCGGTCGAGCCGGGCGTGCGAGATGCCGGCGAAGCTCGGGGT
Organism: Micromonospora sp. NPDC049366; assembly: GCF_044466625.1. Lineage (NCBI taxonomy): Bacteria > Bacillati > Actinomycetota > Actinomycetes > Micromonosporales > Micromonosporaceae > Micromonospora > Micromonospora sp. NPDC049366. The sequence continues at coordinate 333,075 of NZ_JBITMV010000002.1, read as the reverse complement.
CAGCGAGGCGCATTCGGCCATCGCGGCCGCCGGCGTGGGGCAGCCGAGGTCCGCGCCCATCGCAGCGGCGAGCAGGTGCAGGATGTCGAAGTCACTGCGCGCCTGCCCGGGCGGGTTCAACGCGGCACGGACCCGCTGGACACGGCGGTCCAAGTTGACGAAGGTCCCATCCTTCTCCAGGAAGGACGCCGCCGGGAACACCACGTCGGCGTGTTCGGCCGTGGCTGACGGGAACACGTCGTGGTTGACGACGAGCTCGCAGGAGGCCAGTGCCCGGCGTACGTTGCCGCTGTCCGGGTCGGTCTGCGCGATGTCCTCGCCGATGACGTACATCGCACGAACGCGTCCGGCCACGGCCGCGGCGAACATGTCCAGGATGCGCAGCCCGGGCCGGGCCGGCACACGCGCCTGCCAGGCGTGGTCGAACCGGGCGCGCACGGCGTCGTCGGTGACGCGCTGATAGCCGGGAAGCTGGTCCGGCAGAGCGCCCATGTCGGAGGCGCCCTGGACGTTGTTCTGGCCCCGCAGGGACAGCACCCCGCAGCACTCGGGAGTGCCGACCGCCCCCTTGAGGATGGCGAGGTTCGCCAGGGTCCGTACGCCGTCGGTGCCGTGCGCGTGCTCCGTGACGCCGAGCCCGTAGACGATCGCCGGGCGGCGTGCCGTCCCGTAGAGACGGGCCGCCGCGACGAGCGTCTCGGGCGTGATGCCGGCGAGCCGCGCCGCGCGGTCGGGTGGATAGTCGGCCAACAGCGCGGTCAGGTCGGCGAGCCCGCTGGCGCGCGTACGGAGGAACCGCTCGTCCGTGTGCCCCTCGTCGAGCAGCACCCGGGCGATGCCGTTGAAGACGGCGACGTTGGCGCCCGGCCTGGCCTGGACGTGCACGTCGGCCAGCTCCGCGAGGTCGATGCGGCGGGGGTCGATCACGACGAGCCGAGCGCCGCGGAGCACCAGTTGTTTGATCCGGGCCCCGATGACCGGGTGCGCCTCCGTCGGGTTGGCGCCGGCGACGAGGATGCAGTCGGCGCGGTCGAGGTCGTCGACGGGGTTGGTTCCCCCGGCGTGACCGAAAGCCGCACTGAGCCCCACCGCGGACGGCGCGTGGCACAGCCGGGAGCAGTTGTCGATGTTGTTGGTGCCGAGCACGACGCGGGCGAACTTCTGGGCGAGGTAATTCTCCTCGTTGGTCGCCCGGGCAGAGGAGATCATGCCGATGGCGTCCGGCCCGTGGCGGTCCCTGATGGCCGTCAACCGGGTGGCGACGACGGTGAGCGCCTCCTCCCAGGACGCCGGCCGTAGCGGCGCGTCGCGGCTGTCGCGAACGAGCGGAGTGGTCAGCCGGTCCCGGGACCGGGTGAAGGCGTGCGCGAAGCGGCCCTTGACGCAGGCGTGACCTCGGTTGACCGGCCCGTCGAGCGCGGGTGTGATCGCGGCGACGGTGTCGTCGCGTACGTGCACTCGTAGCTGGCAGCCCACGCCGCAGTAGCCGCAGGTGGTGCCCGTCGTCCGACTGAGCGGGCGAGGATCCGCCAGGCCCGGCTCCGTCAGCGCTCCGCTCGGGCAACTGTCGACACAACCGCCGCATCCCACGCAGGGTGACGACACCCAGGAGCCGCCGTCGCCTGGCGCGACGACGGTGTCGAACCCGCGCCCGGTCAGGGACAGCGCGAACGTGCCCTGCACCTCGGCGCACATCCGTACGCACCGGTTGCAGGCAATGCAGAGATCCCGGTCGAGTTTCACGTAGGGGTGGGAGTGGTCGACGCCGGACTCGCGGGTGGCGCCGTGGAACCGGGTGTCGGTCACGCCGAGAAGCTGGCAGGCGCGGACCAGCTCGCTGCGCTCGGCGGGGATGTCGAGCGCCCGCGCGGGCAGTTGGGACACGAGCAGCTCCAACGCGAGTCCGGCGGCCCGGCGGGCGGTGTCGTCGGCAGTCGCAATCTCCATGCCGGCACCGGCGGGCGTGGTGCAGGCCGGCATCGCCCGCCCACCCACCCCGACCAGGCAGACCCGACACGACCCCTGCGGGGTGAGCCGCTCGTCGTAACAGAGGGTGGGCACCGCCACCCCGGCCGCGCGTACGGCGTCCAACACGGTCGCCCCCACGGCCACCTCGACACCGACGCCATCGACGGACACCCGCATCTACCAGCCCTCCGCTCGGGCGGGGGCCGGCGGGTGCAGTTCGTCGGCGTACACCCGCAGCAGGCTGCGCACGGCGCAGGACAGGCCACGCCCGAACGCGCACAGGCTCGCCACGTCCAGCACGTCGAGCAGGGGTTCGTGGTCGGCGAGCGCGGCCGTGACGTGTTCGGGTTCCTGGAGCTGGTCGGCCAGTTCGAGGCCGCGCCGGGCGCCGACCCGGCAGGGGGTGCAGGCGCCGCAGCTCTCCGCCGCCCCGAACGCCCAGGCGTGGCGCAGGATGGCGGCGGCCGGCACCGTGGCATCGACCGCGACCAGGCTGCCGTGACCGAGCGCGGCTCCGGCCTCCGCCAGCGGTTTCGACAGCAGTGGCAGGTCGAGCTGGTCCGGTGCGAGGAAACCGCCGAGCGGGCCGCCGACCTGCAACGCGCGCAACCGATAGGGCTCGCGCAGGCCGCCGCCGAGGTCGTGCACGAGGTGACGCAGCGGCACGCCGAACTCCACCTCGTACACGCCCGGACGGCGAAAACGCTGACTCAGGCAGACCAGCTTGGTGCCGGGTTCGTCCGGGTGCCCCAGGCGGGCGTACGCCGCACCGCCGTGCCGGACGATCCACGGCACCGCCGCCAGGGTCTCCACGTTGTTGACGGCGGTCGGTCGTCCGAGAAAGCCGTGGCTGGTCGGGTACGGGGGTCGGGCACGCACGGTGGCGCGCAGCCCGGCCAGAGACTCCAGCAACGCCGTCTCCTCGCCCGCGACGTACGAGCCGGCGCCCACCACGATCTCCACGTCGAAGTCGACCGAAGAGCCGTGCACGCGCTCCCCCAGGTGGCCGGCCTCGCGCGCCTGCGCCGCCGCGGTACGCAACCGATCCGCCGCCGCCGGATACTCCGAACGCACGAGGATGAGGCCGCGCCGGGCACCCACAGTGAACGCGGCCAGCGCCAGGCCGGCGAGGACCCGGTCCGGGTCGTGCTCCATCAACAGTCGATCGCCGTAGGAGCCCGGATCGCCCTCGTCGCCGTTGCCCACCACGTAGCGGGGCCCGGGTTCGTCGGCGGTCGCCGCCCACTTCTTCGCCACGGGGAATCCGGCGCCGCCCCGCCCCCGCAGCCCGGAGGCGGTGATCTCCGACATGATCGCCTCGGGGGCGCCGCTCGTCACGACACCGGGCCACACCGCCCACGGGTCCTCTCCCCCGACCAGCCCGGCCAGCACCACCGGCGGATCGACCTCGGCGGCGTACGGGATGGACGTCGATCGCATCTTCAACGGCTCGACCCAACCGGGCCGGGTCCGCCGCCGCGCGGCCAGCGGGTCGCCGAAGAGCCCGCCCAGAATCTCCCCGCCGGCCGGTAGCCTCCCGTCCAACACGGCCGGCGAGTCGTAGCAGTAGCCGAGGCAGCGGACGGCCTGCAGGGACACCGAGCCGTCCGCCGCGCGCTCACCCAGCCGTACGCCCAGCGCCCGTTCCAGCGACGCGACGTGCCGGCCCTGACCGCTCACGAAGCAGGAGGTCCCTTCGCACACCCGCACGTGGCGTCGGCCCGGCCGCGCCTGGCTGAAGTCGGCGTAGTAGGTCGCGGAGCCGTTGACGGCCGCCACCGGCCAGCCCTGCTCGTCCGCGGCGCGTCGCAGGTCGGCGGCGTCGATCCGCCCGTCGTCGGCCTGCGCCCGCCGGAGCCGGTCCAGCATCCGCGTGCCCGGCCGGTCGAGCCGCTCCTGCGCCTCAACGAACGCCTCCCGCGGCTCCCCCATCACACCGTCCCCCGCGCACCGCCGCCTCTGCGCCCCAAACTACGTCCGGTTCGGGGTGGATCAGGGCGGAACGGGGAGGTTGCCGGGTCGACGCGGCCGTGACCTCACCGCACGGCGACGCGGCGGCGAAGCACCGCTCGGCGTAGCTCGTCCGGCACCCACACCAGGATCGGAAAGGCGATCAGAAGGGCGAGCATCAGCGGGTCCGGCAGGGCGGTGCCGAACATCGCCCGCAGCGGTGGCACGGTGACGAGGGCGGCGGCGAAGGCGATCTCGAACGCGATTCCCCAGAGCAGCAGACGGTTGCTCCAGAGGCCCAGAGTGCGCAGCGACGCGTGTTCGGTACGGGCGGCCAGGGCAGTGCCGACCTGGCGGGCGACGATGCCGAGGAAGCGTTTCACGCGGCCCGGCCGTCCGCCGGTGAACGCCCGGGTCGGGTGGCCGGGCCTGCCCGCCACAGGGATCGGACCACCGACGTTCCGACCGCGGAGAACCCGGCTCGCGTCGAATACCCCGGTTGCGCCGTGCGGCGGCCCGGGCCGCTGAGACGATCCGCAGGTGGGGGCGGAACCGCGCGAGTGCGTGCCGGAACGGCCGACCCGGCGACGCCGGATCGACTGGCGGGTGTGGGCACCCCTGACCCTGCTCACCCTCGCGCTGCTGCTCGGCGTCGGCTTCCAGCTCGCCGGCCGGCGGGACGCGGCCGACCTGGTCTGGGGGGCGGTGACCCTGGCGGCGCTGCTGCCGGCGGCCTGGGCGATGCTGCGGCAGCTGTGGCACCGGCAGTTCGGGGTCGATGTGATCGCCGTGCTGGCGCTGGTCGGCACGCTGCTGGTCCGGGAGTACCTGGCCGGCGCGGTCATCGCCGTGATGGTGGGCACCGGGCGGGCATTGGAGGGGTACGCGCAGCGCCGAGCCACCCGTGACCTGCGCGCGCTGCTGGAACGAGCCCCTCGGCAGGCGCGACGGCGCACACCCGACGGCGGGATCGAGGTGGTGCCGTTGGACCGGGTCGCGGCCGGTGACCGGCTGCTGGTGGGCCCCGGCGACGTGGTGCCGGTGGACGGCACGGTCGAGGAGGCCGCGACGCTGGACGAGTCGGTGGTCACCGGTGAGTCGCAGCTCGTCGACCGCGCCGAGGGTGAGCAGGTGGCCAGCGGCGTGGTCAACGCCGGCGCCGGCTTCGGGCTGCGGGCCACGAGGAACGCGGCGGAGAGCACGTACGCCGGGATCGTCCGGCTGGCGGAGGAGGCGACCGCGCGCAAGGCGCCCGTGGTCCGGCTCGCCGACCGGTACGCGGCCGCCTTCGTACCGTTCACCCTGCTGCTGGCCGGCGTCGCCTGGCTGGTGACCGGCGAGTTCCTGAGGGCGGTTGCGGTGCTGGTGGTGGCCACTCCCTGCCCGCTGCTGCTGGCCACCCCGATCGCCATCGTCTCCGGGCTGTCCCGGGTGGCCCGGCGGGGCGTGCTGATCCGGGAGGGCGGGTCGCTGGAGCTGCTGGGCCGCGCCCGCACCCTCCTGATGGACAAGACGGGCACGCTGACCGCCGGCCGTCCGCGCGCGAGCGAGGTCGTGGCCGCCCCGGGCGGTGACCGGGACGAGGTGCTGCGGCTGGCCGCCTCGGTCGAGCAGCTCTCCCCGCACGTGCTGGCCGCCGCCGTCGTCGGGCAGGCCCGGGAGCGGGGCCTGCGGCTGGCCGAACCGGCGGAGGTGACCGAGGAGCCGGGGCGTGGGGTGACCGGCCGGGTGGACGGCCGGCTGGTGCGGGTGGGCCAGTTGACCGGTGAGCCACCCGAGTGGGCGCGGCGGATCCGGGAGCGCGCCGAGCTGGCGGGGCGCTCCACCGTCTGGGTCGGCGACGACCGCGGCCCGTTCGGCGCGATCCTCCTGGAGGACCCGGTGCGACCGGACGCCCGGCGTACGGTGCGGCGGCTGCGGGAAGCCGGCCTGACCCGGCTGGTCATGGTCACCGGTGACCGGCCGCGCGCGGCGCGGCAGGTGGCGCAGCTGGTGGGCGTCGACGACGTGATCGCCCAGTGCTCGCCGCGGGAGAAGGTCGACCGGGTCCGGTCGGAGTCCGGGCGGGCGGTCACCGTGATGGTGGGCGACGGCGTCAACGACGCTCCCGCCCTGGCCGAGGCGCACGTCGGCGTGGCGATGGGTGCCACCGGCGCGACCGCGTCCGCCGACGTCGCCGACGCGGTACTCACCGTGGACCGGCTCGACCGGCTCGCCGACGCCGTCGAGATCGCCCGGTACGCGCGCCGGATCGCGATCCAGAGCGCCGCGGTCGGGATGGGTCTGGCGGTGGTGGCGATGGTGGTCGCGGCCCTCGGCCGGCTACCCCCGGTCGCCGGCGCGTTCCTGCAGGAGGGCATCGACGTGCTGGTGATCCTCAACGCGTTGCGGGCGCTGCGCGGCGGACTGCGCCACCGCGCCGTGCCGGCGCAGACCCGGGACCTGCTCGACCGGTACGCCGGCCAGCACGCCGAGGTGCGGGAGGTGCTGGCCCGGCTGCGGGACACCGCCGACCTGGTGGCCACCCACCCGGACGCCCCGGAGTGCGTGCCGGCGCTGCGCGAGGTGCACCGGCGGCTCACCGACGAGGTGCTGCCGCACGAGTCGGGCGAGGAGCGCCGGCTCTACCCGGCGCTGGCCGGCCCGCTCGGCGGCGAGGAGGCGACCTCGACGATGAGCCGGGAGCATGTGGAGATCAACCGCCTGGTGGACCGCGTCGGCGGTCACCTCGCGCAGCTACCGGACGGGAGGCTGCGCCCCGACGAGGTGCCCGACCTGCTCGCCGCCCTGTACGGGTTGGACGCCGTGCTGCGGCTGCACCTGGCCGGCGAGGAGGAGGATTACTACTCGCTCAGCCCCACCGACGGCCCACCCCGCTGACGGGCGGAGCCGCTCCGACGGACGCCGGAGCGGCTCCACGCTCAGGGCAGGACCCGCCGGAGGTAGGCCAGGCCGTCCAGCGCGAGCCGGTCCTGCGACGGGGCGAGCGGACGCCAGATCGAGGCGGCGGTCGCGATCGTCTCGTTCTCGGCGGTGAACGATTCGATGCAGACCGCGCCCCGGTAGCCGGTCGCCGCGAGGGCGGCGGCGAACCGGGGCCAGTCGAAGTGGTCGCTGCCGGGCGCACCGCGGTTGGTGCCGCTGACCTGGACGTGCTTGAGGTGCGGCCCGGCGACGGCCAGCGCCGCGTACGGGTCGGCCTCCTCGATGTTCAGGTGGTACGTGTCGAGCATGATGCCGACGTTCGAGGGCAGGCCGTCGATCAGCTCGATGGTCTGCTCCACGGTGTTGACCACGCTCGTCTCGTACCGGTTGAGCGCCTCCACGCCGATGGACACACCCCGCTCGGCCGCGTGGTCGGCCACCGGCGCGAGCGCGCGGCGGAAGTCCGCGTAACAGCCGGCGCGCGCCGTCGGGGTCATCCGCCAGGTGCGGCCCACCGACGCGTAGACCGGACCGCCGACGCAGGGCGCGCCGACAGCCGCGGCGCTGTCGACGCACCCCGTCAGGTACGCCACCGTCCGCTCGACGACCTCCGGGGTGGTGTCCACGAGGTCCCGCCCCGGCGGGGTGACCGCGCAGACCCCGGCCGCGACGAGGCCGTGCGCGGCCAGCAGGTCGCGGGTACGGGTCGGATCCCAGTCACCGGGCTGCTCGATGGGCAGCTCGACCGCGTCGAAACCGAACGAGGCGATCCGTGGGATCAGCTCGGCGAGGGCGTCGTCGTCGACCGGCGACGCCCACACCCAGGGATTCACGCCGATGGCGTACACCGGACCCTACTTCCAGCGCTGCGGGTAACCGGGCAGGTCGGTGCAGCCGCACATCGCGTAGTGCAGCGGCGGCATGTTCGCGTCGAGGTACTGGTCCAGGTTGTCCTGGGTGATGGTCGGCTGGGGCAGCTTCCAGGGGTTGGACACCTGCTCGCCGTCGAGGATCCGCAGCGCGGCGATGATCGGCGTACGCCACTGGTAGGTGGGGTAGGTCGGGGCGATCGCCGTCAGGTTCTTGTCCTTCCAGATCTTCAGGAAGTCCAGCTGGTCCTCACCGTTGATCGGCGGGACGGGCTTGCCCGCGTCCTGGAACGCCTCGACCGCCGCGACGGCGACCGCGCCGGCGTCCATCCAGACGCCGTCAATGGTGCCGTACCGCTGGATGTAGTCGTCGACGATCTTCTTGGTCTTGGCCGGGTCACCGTCGGTGAACTCGACGCCGACGACGTCGACGCCCGCCTTGTCGAAGGCGACCTTCGCCGCCGACCAGCGGGTCTCCAGGACGTCGACGCCGGGCAGGATCCGCAGGGCGAGGACCTTGCCGCCGGGCTTCATCTTCTGGCTGACGAACTCGGCGCCGACGTGGCCGAACCCGTAACCGCCGATCGGGTTGATGAACGTCACCGGGCACTTCGTGTTGACACCACGGTCGAAGACGACGACCGGCAGCCCGGCCTGGCAGGCCGCCTCGACGGCCGGGGTGAGCGTGGCGGTGGTGTTCGGCGAGACGATCAGCGCGTCGCAGCCCTTGCCAAGCAGGTCGTTGATGTCCGCGATCTGCTTCTGGTCCTTGCCCTCGGCGTCGACGTGCACGAACTCCTTGATGCGGCTGCGCTGCGCCTCGACCTCGGCCTGCATCGTCTTGAAGCCGACCTGCCGCCAGGGGTTGTTCAGGGCCGCGTTCGAGAAACAGATCTTGTACGGCCCCTTCTTCTTGAACTTGGCGGTGTCGACCATCGTCGGGTTGAGCGCCTGCTCCCACGGCTTGTCCGCCGGGCCCGTGGCAGTGGCGGTGAGCAGCGACAGCTCGGCGTCGTAGTCGGCCTGCACGAAGAACTTCGACTGGTCCCCGGTGCCCGATCCCGCGGCGGGGGCGCTGCCCGAAGGGCTCGCGACCGGCTCGTCGGTGGCGCAGGCGCTGAGGGAGAGCAGGGTGACGGCGGCGAGGGCCGCAATGGATCGTCGCACTATGTTTTCCCCTATCTGGTCGAGGAACGCGTTGCCGAGACCGCCACGGCGAGCAGGATGATCGCGCCCTGGACGGTCGATCTGAGGGCGCCGGAGACGCCGTAGAAATTCATCAGGGCGAAGAGCAGTTCGAGGGTCAGCGCACCGAGCATCGCGCCGACGACCGCACCGCGCCCCCCGCCGAGCGCCACCCCACCGAGGACGACGGCGGTGATCGCGCCGAACTCCAGGCCCGCGCCGGCCTGGAACGACACCCCGCTGTAGCCGCCGAGCAGGATCGCCGCCACCGCCGCCGCGAGCCCGCTGAGGATGAAGGCGGTGGTCCGGGTACGCCAGACGCGCACCCCGCTCAGCTCCGCGGTGCGCGGGTTGTCTCCGACGGCGACCAGCGTCCGGCCGAAGTCCGACCGCATCAGCAGCGCGGCCGCCACCGCCAGGACCACCAGGATCAGTAGCGCGTACGGCACCCGGCCCAACAGCGGCACGTCCTCGACGGCTCGCCGACCGAACCGGCGGAACTCCTCGGAGAGCGCGCCCTTAGGGGCGCCGTCGGACCACAGGTAGACCGCGCCGAAGAGGATCAGGAACATGCCGAGGGTGGTGATGAACGAGGGCACCCGCAGCCGCGTCGTGACCAGCCCGTTGACCAGCCCGACCAGCGCGCCGAACACGAGCAGGAGCAGCACCACCGGCCAGGTGCGCGCCGGGTCGCCGTCGATCAGCCGGGCGGCGACCACCACCTGCGCGGTGACCAGGGAGCCGACCGAGAGGTCCAACTCGCCGGAGACGATCACGAAATACTGGCCGGCGGCGAGCAGGATGATCGGCGCCGACCGGCCGAGGAAGGACATCAGCGACGGCGGGGCGAGGAAGTCGGGCTGCCGGATGCCGACGAGCACCAGCAACACCACGAGAATCGCGAAGATCGGCAGCACCCCGCCGGGGCGTACCCGCGGCAGGCGCAGCGGCAGCGGACGAGACTGAACGGTCTGCATGATCAGGAGCCCGCCTTTCGCATCGCCCGCCGGGCGTAGACGGCGACCGCGGCGATGATGACGGCGCCCCGGATCACCTGCTTGAAGAAGGCGTCGACCTCGAGTTGGTTGAAGATGGCGTCGATGCTGGCGAGCAGCAACACGCCGCCGACCGTGCCGATGACGCCGCCGCGCCCACCGGCGAGGGCGGTCCCGCCGATCACCACCGCGGCGATCGACTCCAGGTCGTAGAGGCCCTCCGTGCCGACGCGCGGGGCGCCCGAGCCGAGCCGGCTGGCCAGGTAGATGCCGGCAAGTCCGGCGCACATCGAGCACAGGACGTGCGCGGTGACGAGGACCCGGTCGTTGCGGACGCCGGAGAGCCGGGCCACCTCCGGGTCCCCACCGACGGCGACCAGGTGGTGGCCGAAGCGGGTCCGCGTGAGCGCGAACCAGACCACCGCGGTCACGGCCAGCAGCAGCAGGAACGAGACCGGCACCGGCCCGACGCGCTGATAGCCGAGCGACTGCACGAGCGAGGGCGCGGTGGTGCCCGCCGGGCCGTCGTAGCCGTTGTCGAGGTAGCCCTTGAGCAGCAGCCCGACGCCGAGGGTCGCGATGAACGCGTTGACCCGGGCCTTCGTGACGAGGAGCCCGTTGAACAGCCCGATTCCGGCGCTGACGGCGAGCGCCAGGCCGACCGCCGGCAGCACCGCGCCGTCGCTGCCGTTCATCGTCTCGGCGGCGACGAGCGTGCTGAGGCTGATCACGTACGCCACGGACAGGTCGAGCGAGCCGCCCAGGATCACCAGGGTCTGGCCGACCGCGACGAGCCCGAGCCCGGCGGCGACGTGCAGCAGACTCACCGTCGTGGACTGGTTGAACAGCTGACCGCCGTCGAGCAGGACGACCAGCCAGCCGATCGCCAGGGTGAGGGTCAGGGCCACGAAGACGCCCGGTACGGGCCGCCGGGCCGGCAGCAGCGACAGGACGCTCACTGCGCCACCTCCGTTCGCGACTGCGGGGCTCGCAACCCCGGCTCACTCCTCGCGCTCACCGGGCCACCTCCGTTCGCGACTGCGGGGCTCGCAACCCCGGCTCACTCCTCGCGCTCACCGGGCCACCTCCGTTCGCGACTGCGGGGCTCGCAACCCCG
>NZ_JBITMV010000002.1:117146-321969 GCF_044466625.1 Micromonospora sp. NPDC049366 | reverse complement strand
CCGGCTCACTCCTCGCGCTCATGCGGCGGCCTCCCGGACGGTGCCGACCGCGAGGGCCACGACGTCCTCCTCGGTCGCGCCGGCGGGGAGCTCCCCGGCGATCCGGCCGTCGCGCATGACGACGATCCGGTCGCTCATCCCCAACAGCTCGGGCAGGTCGGACGAGATCATCAACACGGCCGCGCCGTCGCGGGCCAGGCGGCGGATGAGGTCGTGGATCGCCGACTTGGCGCCCACGTCGATGCCCCGGGACGGCTCGTCGAAGAGCAGGATCCGCGGTGTGACCGCGAGCCACCGGGCCAGGACGACCTTCTGCTGGTTGCCGCCGGAGAGAAAGCGGATCTCCTGGTCGTCACCGGCGGCGCGGACCTCCACCGCGGCGAGCAGGTCCCGTACCCGTTGGGTGCGGGCGGCGCGGCCGGAGCGGGCCGCGAACGCGGCCCGGCTGGCGAGCAGCGCGTTGTCGAGCACCGACTGCCGGGGCACGATCCCCTCGCCCTTGCGGTCCTCGGTGACGTAGGCGATGCCGGCCCGCATCGCCGCGCGAGGAGAGCGCAGCCGGACGGGCGCGCCGTCCAGCGTGACGTCGCCGGTGCTGAACGGGGACACGCCGAACAGCGCGCGGGCCAGCGCGGAGCGTCCGGAACCCTGCAGGCCGCCCACGCCGAGCACCTCGCCGGCGCGCAGCTCGAGATCGACGCGGCGCAGCTTCGCGTTCCCCCCGTCGCGGACGGCGAGCCGCACCGCGCCGATGTCGTCGGCCGCAGCCCGGTCGGGGTAGTAGCTCGACAGCTCTCGGCCGACCATGTGGCGCACCAACTCGTCGCCGGTGGTGGCGGCGGTGTCCACGGTGGTGACCCGACGACCGTCCTTGAGGACCGTGATCCGACCGGACAGGTCGAAGACCTCGGTGAGCCGGTGCGAGACGTACAGCAGGCCGATGCCCCGCTGTTGGAGTCGGCGTACCAACCCGTAGAGCAGTTCGACCTCGTGGTCGGCCAGCGCCGCGGTCGGCTCGTCCATGATGAGCAGCCGCGCGTCCAGCGCGAGCGCCTTCGCGATCTCGACGACCTGCTGCTGCGCGACGCCGAGGCGACCCACCCGGGCGTCGGCCGGAAGGCCGGTCTCCCCGATCGAGGCGAGCAGCTCGCTGGTGCGGTCGAGCATGGCGCGGCGGTCGACCAGCCCGCGACGCACCGGCTCGTGGCCGAGGTAGACGTTCTCCGCGACGGTGCGCTCCGGCAGCAGGTTGAACTCCTGGTGGATGATGCCGATGCCCGCTCGCTGGGCGTCGCGCGGGCCGCGGAACGCGCGCGGTTTACCGGCGAACTCGATCGCGCCCTCGTCCGGGGCGTACCCGCCCGAGACGATCTTCATGAGCGTGGACTTCCCGGCGCCGTTCTCACCGACGACGGCATGGACCTCGCCCGGCGCGACGTCGAGGTCGACACCGTCGAGAACGCGTACTCCCAGGAAGGACTTGCCGATGCCCCGAAGGGTGAGCAGCGGCGCCGGCCGTGGGTCTGACATCCAAGAGCCCTCACAGACAGTAGTGACTGGCAGGATCCGTACACCGCGCCGGCCTCGTTTGAGGCGCTGAACAACGAACTTTCGCAGGCGACTGCGAGGGCTTACGTCTTCTTGGAGCAAACATTCGCTTGACACCGACGAAACATCACACGTATGAAGATAGATGTTTGGATGCGGGTCCGCAATCCTCCACCTGAGCCGACTGCCAGGCCCGCCGCTCGATCGACACTGGCGCCGCGTCGAGCGGACGGACGCGGCTGCCGTCACAAACCGGCGAAACCTCGGACGTCTCTCTATTCATTGACACATGTCTATGGCTAGCCCATCCTGACCTCGCAGACCACGGGACCGGAATCCAGTCAAGGTCACGCTGCGTGATGTCCTACGGGGCTGACGGCCGTTGCGGCGAACGGCTCGACGACCGACCGACACACTCGTGCACCCGTGCACGTCCCGGCACGTCCTGAGCGCGTCGTCGGGCCCGTGGTCGCCATCGGAGTAGCCCGCCGACCCTAGGAGACGGCATGCGTCGCACCACATTGATCATCGCCACGATCGCCGGCCTGTTACTGTCGCTCGGCCTCGCCCCGCCCGCGTCGGCGGCACCGGCCTTCCGCGCCCTGTTGTTCACCAAGACCACCGGCTACCGGCACGACTCGATCCCCGCCGGGATCAGCATGTTCCAGCAGCAGGCCGCGGCCAACAACTTCGAGCTGGTGCAGAGCGAGGACGCGAGCGCCTTCACCCCGGCCAACCTCGCGACCTTCGACGTGCTCATCATGTTCCAGACCTCCGGCATGGTCTGGACCTCGGCCGCCCAGCGCCAGGCCGTGGAGGGCTACCTCGCCAGCGGCAAGGGCATCGTCGCCGTCCACAACGCCACCGACATGGGCATCGAGGGCGAATATCCCTGGTGGGATCAGACCGTGAACGGCGGGGCCCACATGCCCGAGCACTCCCCCGGCGTGCTGCCCGGCACGGCGATCGTCGCCGACAAGCAGCACCCGTCGACGGCCGGCCTGCCGGACCGCTGGAACCGCAGCGAGGAGTGGTACAACTTCGACACCAACCCGCGCGGCAACGTGCACGTCCTGGTGACCGCGGACGAGCGCACGTACAACCCGGGGTCCCGGGCGATGGGCCCCGACCACCCGATCTCCTGGTGCCGCAACGCCGGCGGCGGGCGGGTGTGGGCCACCGCGATGGGCCACGCCATCGAGTCCTACAGCGAGACGAACTTCCGCAACCACGTCCTCGGTGGCGTCCGGTGGGCCGCCGGCAACGCGCCCGGAGACTGCGGCGGCACCGTGTGGGGCAACTTCGAGAAGCGCACCCTCGACGACAACACGGTCGACCCGATGGCCCTGGCCGTGGCGCCGGACGGAAGGGTCATCTACGTGCAGCGCGGCGGCCAGGTGAAGATCTTCAAGCCCGCCACGAACAGCACCGTGACCGCCGGCACGCTGAGCGTCTACACCGGCGGGGAGGACGGCCTCACCGGCTTGGCCCTCGACCCGAACTTTGCCGGCAACGGCTACGTGTACCTGTACCACTCACCGGCGAGCAGCAGCACCGACATCAACCGGGTCTCGCGCTACACGCTCAGCGGCGACACGCTGAACCTGTCCAGCGCTGTGACGATCATCGACGTCCCGGCGTACCGGGACCGCACCTTCCCGGAGCCCGGCCACACCGGCGGGTACATCGAGTTCGGCCCGGACGGCAACCTGTACATCGGCACCGGCGACGACACGCCGCCGAACCTCGACCCCAACTGGCAGGGCTACGCCCCGCTGGACTGGCGCCCGGGCAAGGCCAACCTCGACGCCGCCCGGACCGCCGGCAACACCAACGACCTGCGCGGCAAGCTGCTGCGCATCAGGCCTTCGGCCAGCGGCGGCTACACCATCCCCAGCGGAAACCTCTACGCCCAGGGCACGGCGCAGACCCGGCCGGAGATCTACGCGATGGGCTTCCGCAATCCGTTCCGCTTCTCGATCGACCCGGCCACCGGCTGGGTCTACCTGGCCGACTACGGGCCGGACCGCAACCCGCCCACCACCAACCGGGGGCCAGAGGGCCTGGTCGAGCTCAACGTGATCAAGGCGCCCGGCAACTACGGCTGGCCGTTCTGCCACGGCGACAACCAGCCCTACGCGCCGTTCAACCCGGACACCGGCGTGGTCGGCGCGAAGTTCAACTGCAACTCGCCGGTCAACAACTCCCCCAACAACACCGGCCTGACCAGCCTGCGACCGATCGTCGCGCCCAACATGTGGTACGGCTACGGCACCTCGCCGACCTTCCCGGAGCTCGGGTCCGGCGGCTCCGCCCCGATGGGCGGACCGGTCTACCGGTACGACGCGGCGAACCCGTCGGCGACCAAGTTCCCGCCCTACTACGACGGCGTGCACTTCTTCTACGAGTGGTCACGCAGCTACCTCAAGGAGGTGCACTTCGACTCGGCGACGGCGGTGACCCGCACCAACCCGTTCCTGCCCAACACCCGGTTCAACAAGCCGATGGACATGGAGTTCGGCAAGGACGGCTCGCTCTACCTGCTGGAATGGGGCACCAACTTCGGTGGCGGCAACAGCGACTCGGGCCTCTACCGGATCGACTACATCCAGGGTGGCCGGTCGCCGATCGCCAAGGCCACCGGCACGCCGACCAGCGGGGGCGCACCGCTCACCGTCCAGTTCAGCAGCGCCGGCACGGCCGACCCGGACCCCGGCAACACGCTGAGCTACCTGTGGACGTTCGGGGACGGCACCACCTCCACCGCGGCCAACCCGTCGAAGGTGTACACCGCCAACGGCAACTACACCGCGCAGTTGAGGGTCACCGACAACACCGGTAAGACGGGCTTCGCCAACGTCCAGATCACCGTCGGCAACAGCGCGCCGGTGGTCACCATCACCACTCCGGGCAACGGCGGCATGCTCACCTTCGGTGACCGGGTGTCGTACCAGATCACCGTGACCGACCCGGACGGCGGGACGATCGACTGCTCGAAGGTGCTCCTCAACCCGGCGCTGGGGCACGACGACCACGCGCACGAGACCACGGAGTACCCGGGCTGCTCGGGCACCATCTCCACCGACCTGCTCGGTGGGCACCCCGACGGCGCCAACCTCTTCTACGTGCTGAACGCGCGGTACACCGACAGCGGTGGCGCGGGCGGCGCGGCCCCGCTCACCGGCACCGCGCAGGCGATCCTGCAGCCCAAGCACAAGCAGGCCGAGTACTTCAGCAGCCAGTCCGGCATCCGGGTCATCGACCAGGCGGCCGCGGAGAGCACCAAGCGCGTCGGTGACATCTCCAACAACGACTGGATCGCGTTCAGCCCGATGAACCTGGCGGGCATCTCAACCGTCAGTTACCGGCTGTCGTCGCCGTCCGGTGGCGGCTCGATCGAGCTGCGCGCCGGCTCGCCGACCGGCACCCTGCTGGCGACGACTCCCGTGCCGAGCACCGGTGGTTGGGACAACTACCAGTCCACCCCGCCGGTGAGCGTGTCCGCCCTGTCCGGGACGCAGACGCTCTACATCGTGTTCAAGGGCAGCGGCAACAACTGGTTCGACCTGGACTCGCACACGTTCGGCGGCGCGGGCGTCGGCGTACCCGGCACCGGCGGCGGCGTGGCGGGACGGACCTGGACGCTCACCGCGCAGCACAGCGGCAAGCTGATGGACGTCAGCGGCGTCTCCACCGCCGACGGCGCCCAGATCCACCAGTGGGCGGCCACCGGCGGCAACAACCAGAAGTGGCAGGCCGTGGACGCCGGCGGCGGGGCCGTCTACCTGAAGGCGGCGCACAGCGGCAAGTGTGCCGAGGTGATCGGCGGCTCCACCGCCGCCGGCGCCTTCCTCCAGCAGGCCACCTGCACCAACAGCAATGCGCAGAAGTTCACCGTGACGGCGACCGCGACGTCGGGGGTGTACACGGTGCGGAGTCAGCCGAGCGGGCTCTGCCTGGACGTCAACGGCGCGGCCACCACCGACGGAGCACGACTGTTGCAGTGGACCTGCCACGGCAACGCCAACCAGCAGTGGCGCTTCACGCTGGCGTGACGCGTCCCGACGGCAGCGAATGAGCGCCCGGTCGGGGCCGGCCTCCGGTCAGCCGGAGCCCGGTCCCGACCGGGACACGGTCGTCGTGATCACGCCGCCCGCGCCGCGGCGACGCCGAGCGCGTTCCGCCGGCGCGAGCAGGACCGATCGGGTCAGGGACGCACGGCGGGGGTGGCGTCCTCGCGTACGCGCAGCGGCGCGAGCGACGCCTGCCACCTCGCGGTGTCGTCGTCGGCGTCGGCCAACAGCCGCCGTCCGGCCCGCTCCGGCCGGACGTTGGGTCCCTGACTCGACTGTCCGACGGGCCTCCCGCCGACCGCCCGGATGTGCGTCTCGTCGACCCGGACGCCCAGCCCGGGCGAGTCGCCGAGGACGAAGGCGCCGTCCTCGACGTGCAGGTCGATGGAGACGCCGACCGGCGGTCGCAGGTCCTGCAGCTCGCTGGTCAGGTGGTTCGGCAGGGAGGTCGCGGCGTGCAGGAGGCCGACCGGGCTGTTGCCGATCGGGCTCACCGGAAGGTCGTGGGCGTGGGCCAGCGCGGACACCCGGAGGAAGTGGGTGACGCCCCAGACGGCGGCCGCCTGCACGACATCGACCGCGTTCGCGGCGATCAGCGGCCGGTACTGCTCCAGACCGGTCAGGTTCTCGCCGGTGGCGACCGACGCGCGGATGCCCCGGCTCACCGTGGCATGCCCCTCGGCGTCCCAGCGCCGGACCGGCTCCTCGATCCAGATCAGGTCAAGGGCACGCTCCAGCTCGCCGACGTGCCGTACGGCCTGCTTGCGGGTCCAGGCCTCGTTCACGTCGAGCATCAGGCCCGGCCGCCGCCCCCGGCCGGCCTCGGTCAGCACCTCCCTGACCAGGCCGAGGCGATGCCGGTCGCGGTCGATGTCGAGGCCGCCCTTGAGCTTGGCGGCCCGCAACCCGTGCCGGGCGTAGACCTCGTAGGCCGCGACGAGTTCGTCGTCGTCGAGCGCGATGTCCAGCCCGGACGCGTAGGCGGGGACCCGCCGGTCGCGGCCGCCCAGCAGCCGCCAGAGGGGTTCGCCGGCGGCCTGCGCCTTGATGTCCCAGAGCGCGGTGTCGAGCGCGCCGATGGTGCCGAACACCGGGCCGGCGTGCCCCGCCTTGAAGGTGTGCCGCAGCATCCGGTCGTAGAGGCTCGCCACGGAGCGGGGATCCTCGCCCTCGATGGCCGCGAAGATCCGCTCGATCTCGACGTGCGGCCCGAGACCGACGCCGGAGATGCCCTCGTCGGTGTCGACGATGACGATCGACACCGGGACCGCGCCGTCGGCGAAGACGCCGTTGGCGTCGCCGACGGGGCGACCCCATTCCTGGACGGTGGTGAGTGTCCGATAACCGGTGACCCGCATGTCAGCCTTTCGTGGAGCCCGCGGCGACGCCTTCGGCGATCTGCCGCTGAAGGAAGAGGTAGAGCAGGAGGACGGGCAGCGCGGCGATCAGCACTCCCGAGGCGAAGGTGGGGATGTCGTCGGAGTACTGCCCCTTCAGGGAGGTCACGCCGACCATGAGCGTCCGGTGATCGGCCGAGGGCATCATCACCAGCGCCATGAGGACGTCGTTCCAGCAGAAGAGCGTGTTGAGGATGCCCACCGACAGCAGCGCCGGGGTGCCCAGCGGGAGCATGATGCGGCGGTACACGCCGTACACGCTGTTGCCGTCGATCCTGGCCGCGTCGACGATCTCCGGCGGGATGGTCTTGTAGTAGCTGGTCATCAGGAAGACGGTGAAGGGCAGGAACTGCGCCACGTAGACGAGGATCAGCCCGAGATAGGTGTCGATGAGCCGGCTGTCCGCCATGATCCGGGCGAGCGGGACCATGATCACCTGGAACGGCACGAACAGGCCCGCGAGGCAGCCCAGGAAGATCGCCGACGAGCCGCGGAACCGCAGCTGACTCAGGGCGAAGCCGGCCATCGACCCGAGCAGGAGCAGCAGGAGCACCGACAGGGTCACGACGATGATCGAGTTGAGGAGGTAGCGGCCCATGCCGGCGCTGTCCCAGGCGGTGCCGATGTTCTCCCAGCGGAGCGTGTCGGTCAGCGAGAACCGGTCGAGGATGTACTCGCGCCGCGTCTTCATGGCGACGTTGCCGGTGAAGAGCAACGGGTAGACGGTGGCCAGCGCGAGCAGCGCCATCGGGATCGCCACCAGCCACCTGCCCCAACGGCTGTGCGACATCAGTCCTCCCTTCCCGACCGCCGGAGCAGCTTGATCTGGAGCAACCCGACCACGAGCATGATCACGAAGAGGACCGTGGAGGCCGCGGACGCGAGGGCCGGGCGGTTCATCTGGCCCTGCTGGATCCAGACGTAGTACTCCGGCAGGTAGGTCGACCCCTCCGGGCCGCCGCTGGTCATCACGAAGAGCAGGCCGAACATCGAGGTCAGCATGCCGATCATGGTGGTCACGAAGACGAACTGGATGGTGCGCGTCAGACCCGGAACGATCACGTGCCGGATGGTCTGGGGCAGTGACGCGCCGTCCACCCGGGCGGCGTCCAGGAGCGCGGCGTCCAACGTGGCGAACCCGGCGAGGAACACCACCAGGGCCATGCCGAACGTCGCCCAGATGTGGACGCCGACGACCACCACCATGGTGATGTCGGGCTCTCCGAGCCAGTCGACGGGGCCGACGCCGGCCGAGCCGAGCAGGGCATTGAGCGGGCCGTCGACGGCGAGCAGAAGGTTGAAGATCGCTCCGACGATGACCGGGGAGAGCACCGCCGGGAAGAAGTAGACGCTCCGGTAGAGGCGGTGGCCGGGCACCTTCAGGTAGATGAACGTCGCGAGCAGGCCGGGGATCGCCACCGCCACCGGGAGCAGCAGCACCAGCAGGCCGACGTTGCCCAGGGCGGTCTGGAACAGCGGATCCGCGAAGATCTCGCGGTAGTTGTCGAGACCGACGGCCGTTCCGTTCCGCTCGCCGTCGCCGGTGAAGGAGAAGTTGACACCGAGCAGCAGCGGGTAGAGCCGCAGCACGACGATGATCAGGATGGCCGGGGCGACCAGGTAGTAGGGGGCGAGGCGCTCGGACCTGGCCAAGCGTGCGGCACGTCGGCGGGAACCGTCGCCCGGGCGCCGGACGTGCGTGGTCATCGGCCCGTCGGCCCGCCCGGCGGGAACCGGGCGGGCCGACGGACGTGCGTTACCGATCGGCACAGGTTCAGCCCGCCTGGTCGGAGGCGGCCAGCTGCTTCAGCACGTCGTCGACGCCGACCGAGCCGCCGAGCAGTTGCTGGGACAGGCGGCCCATGAGGTCCAGCGTCTTGGAGGAGAGCGCCACGTGCAGCGCGGGCTTGCCGCTCTTGGTCTCCGAGACGATCGTGCCCAGAGCGGCGCCACCCTCGGACACGTCGATCGTGGTGTCGGCGGCGACCGCCCCGGCGGAGGTGTAGAAGGCCTTGAGCGCGTCGGTCGAGGTCAGTGACCGCACCAGGTCAGCGGCGACCTTCGGGTCCTTGGTCCACTTGGCGACCCCGTAGCCGATGCCCCCGTCGTACGGCAGGCTCGGCGTGGTGCCGGCGGTGACGACTGGGGCGGCCATGACACCCAGTTTCTCGGCCGTCAGGAACTCGTTGAAGTCCTTCCAGTGCCCCACGTCGGACATCAGCCCGATGACGTGCGCGGCCTTACCCGACTGGAACAGCGCGAACGCGTCGTTGAACATCGCCGTCGAGTTCGCCCCGTCGTTGTTCAGCCCCGCGTCGCCGGCCTCCTTCCAGAGCTGGAAGACCCGCTTCACGTTGGGCGAGTTCCAGTCGCGCTTGCCGGCGATCCAGTCGTCGTACTCCTGGGCGGTGAGGATGCCCGACCCCAGGGCCGACAGCCAGAACTGGATGCCGGCGCCCTCCTTGTTGCCGAGGGCGAAGCACTTGGCTCCGGCCTTGGCGATGGCGGCGCAGTCGGCGACGAACTCACTCCAGGTGGTCGCCGGGCTCGCCGGGTCGAGCCCGGCCTTCTCGTAGATCGCCTTGTTGTAGTAGATCGGGTGGCCCTGCAGGGTCACCGGGCCGGCGTAGACCTTGCCGTCCTTCGTGAACGCGTCCCAACCGGCCAGCCGCTGCTTGTCACCGGCCACGTACTCGTCCAGCGGCACCAACGCGTCGACCCGGTCACGGATCTGCCCGCCGCCGTTGAACAGCATGACGTCCGGGCCCTTGCCGGACTGAATCGCCGCGCCGAGCAGCGTGTAGTACTGGTCGAACGGCTGTGCCACGAACTCGACCGTGACATCCGGGTGCTTCTTGGCGAAGTCGGCCTTCGCCTTCTCGACGTAGGACGCGCTGCTCGGCTCGCCGGACTTCCAGTCCCACACCACCAGCTTGCCCGCCTCGCCGGCGGGCGAGGAGTTGGAGCTGGTGGCACTGCCGCACCCGGTCAGCGCCAGTCCCGCGACGAGGACGGCCGACCATATCGCTCGCATTTTCATCGCGGTTCACCTTCAGATGGGGGGTGGCCGGTGGGGGATCCGGCCAGGCATCTTTTGACTGCGGAACGTAACTCGTTATACGTCTTACGTCAATGGTCAGTCGTAAACTAGGCCTGGTTCGTGGCATATGGTCGCGATGAGCCAGCGGAGGAAAGATGACCACAGCTCGGGAGACACCTGCGGACACGTCACCGACGCCGGCATGGACACGACGGCCGACCAACCTGGCCAAGGCCGTGACCGCCGAGCTGGTGGAACGCATCGTGCGGGGCGCACACCCGCCGGGCACTCCCCTGCCCCCCGAGCCGGTGCTCTGCGAGACCTTCGCGGTCAGCCGGACGGTGGTCCGGGAAGCGGTGAAGATCCTCCAGGAGAAGGGCCTGGTGCAGGTGCGCCAGGGCGCCGGGACCATGGTGACCTCGCCGTCGTCCTGGGACATGCTCGACGAGCTGGTGCTCGGCGCGACCATCGCCCAGGACGACACCCTGGCCATCCTCGACGACCTTGTCGTGACCCGTCGCCTCCTCGAATCCGACATGGCCAACCTCGCCGCGCGGCTCGCCGACGCGCAGGTCATCGACCAACTGCGCGTGCTGGTGGACCGGATGGACGAGCTGGTGGGCGACACCGCCGCCTACCACGAGCACGACCGGGCGTTCCACGACACGGTCATGCGGGCCTCCGGAAACCGGATCGCCCGCGGCGTCGTCCGGTCACTGGAGAGCCAGGTCATGAACACCGCCCGGTACATGGGGCGGACGGAGCGGTCGCTGTGCGTCGCGTCCAACCAGGGACATCGCAAGATCTACGAGCGGATCGCGGCACGCGACCCGGACGGCGCCGCGGCGGCGATGTTCACGCACATCACCGAGGCGTGGCTGGTCCGGCGGTCCGGCTCGGGAAAGCCGGACCGCCTGCACCGGTGACCCGAGCGCCGGGCGCAGAGCGCGTCGACCGCCTGGCGGCGGCCCGACCGGGCAGCGAAGGGGGCAGCCGCCACCCGCGGACGCGGTGGCGGCTGCCCGACCGGCTCGGCGTCATCACCGACGCCACCGATCATCACGAGAACTGCGCGAAGAACCTCCAGATCTCACCCTTGGTCCAGGTAGTGATGCCGCTCTCGGCGTACGTGCCGTCCACCGGGCCGGGCATGTGCCCGTTGTCGAAGGCGGCCCACTGCACCGGATACCCCGCGCGGCATCCCGCGTAGCTGGTGGTGATGTGCGTACGACTGCCCGGGGCCGGCTCACTCGGGTTCTGCGCGGCACAGCCGTTGTTCCGGACGAAGGTGTCACGGAGCGCACGCCCCTGGGAGATGTTGAGGACGTTGTCGGTGATGCCGTGCAGCCCGAAGTACGCGATCGGCTGCGTGCCGCCGCTGCACCCGCTGATCTGTGCGCCGGCGATGACCGCGACGGCCCGGAACACGGCGGCCCGCGCGCACGCCAGGGCGTAGCTCATTCCGCCACCCCAGCTGAAGCCGAGGGCGAAGCGTTGGGCCGGATTGACGCAGAGCCCGCTCTCGATCCGGCGGATCATGTCATCGACGAAGGTGACGTCCTCACCGCCGGCATTGCCCCAGCCGTTGCCGAGGCCCTGCGGGGCGACCAGGATGGCGGTGTTGTTCGACTGTTCCTGCTGGCCGTAGTAGGACCAGGCCGCGCCGCTGGTGCCCCCGGAGGAGATGTCCTGCATGGTGCCGCCGCGCCAGTGGAAGGCGAAGATCAGTCGGTAGCGCGTGTCGGGGTTGTAGTTGGCGGGCACCCGCAGGATGAACGAGCGGCTCTTTCCGCCGCTCTGGATCGTGTGCGTGCCGCTGGACAGCGTCGGCGCCCGGCCACAGCCGCTGCCGTCGGTAGGCGGTGGGCCGCCGCCGTCGACCCGGACGAGCTGCCACTGCTGGTTGGCGCCGTTCCAGTCGGCGTACTGCACGATGGCGCCGCCGTCCGCCGTGGACGCTCCCTGCACCTCCACGACCTTGCCGCTGTGGCGGCTGATCAGGCGGACGTGGCCGCCGTCCGAGTCGGCCAGGCGGAACTGCTGGTTGGTCCCGTTGAGGTCGCTCCACTGGACGATCGCGCCGCCGTCGGCGGTGGAGAAGTTGGCCACGTCGAGGACCTTGCCCGAGTGGCGGGACTTGACCCGGTAGTAGCCACCGCCGGAGTCGACGAACTGCCACTGCTGGTTCGCGCCGTCGTGCCGGGTCCACTGGGTGACCCGGGCACCGTCGTTGGTCGCCGATCCGTACAGGTCCAGCGCCTTGCCGCTGTTGCGGTTGACCAGGACGTACCACGCGCTGGTGTCCACCGTCGCCGCGTCGGCGGGCGACGCGTCGGCCGCGACGAGGGTTCCGGCGGCCAGGACGGCGGCCGCCGCCGCGGCCATCCCGGATCGCCAGCGACGTCGTGGTGGGGAGGCGGGACGGGCCGCACCGATGGCGTTCATGGTCGACTCCTTCGATCGGGACGACCCGCGAGCGGGAACCCGCGGGCGCCCTGGCGGGTGTGCCAGCGTCCGGTGGTGGCGTCAGCACAGGGGGGTTGTGCGGGTTGCGGCCCACCGGCCACGGGACTCCGCGCGCCACGGGCGCAGGCGATCGAGGCGGGCCGCGCGGGTCGACGAATGCGCACATCGGGCTCCCGGCAGCCCAGACCCGCGTCCACGAAGTTAGCGTTCACATCGTCACACGTCAAATGTTTTACGTCGATGAACGTCGATGCAGCAGCTCACACCGCCTAAGTGGACCCCCGGCGAGACCGTCCGATCCGAAGGGGCGGCGACCAGGCACTTGATGCGCCCGTAGCCTTCTGGCAACCTTACGGTCATCGATGTTAGCGCTCCCATGGCGGCTCTCGGGCGTAGCCCGGTGGCCGGCCCGGTCGTGGGTGCGTCGACACGTCCCCCGTCCCGATCGCCACCCCACCACCGCCAGGGAGCCACCCGTGACACCACCACATCCACCCGGCCGGCAGCGCCGGCACCCCGCGAGGCGCGCCCTCCTCGCGCTGCTCTCCGCCGGCGCCCTGATCGCCACGCTGGTCGCCCCGGCCAGCCCGGCGACCGCCGGCACGACCCTGGGGACGTCGGCCGCGGAGAAGGGCCGCTACTTCGGTGCCGCCGTCGCGGCGCAGCGCCTCTCCGACAGCCAGTACGTCACGATCCTCAACCGCGAGTTCAACTCGGTCGTCGCCGAGAACGAGATGAAGTGGGACGCCACCGAACCTCAGCAGGGCGTCTTCACCTTCGGCAACGCCGACCGCATCGTCAACCACGCCCAGTCCCGCGGCATGTCGGTGCGCGGGCACACGCTGCTGTGGCACGCGCAGCAGCCCGGCTGGGCGCAGAACATGTCCGGCTCCGCCCTGCGCAACGCCGCGATCAACCACGTCAGCCGGGTGGCCGGCAACTACCGCGGGAAGATCCACTCGTGGGACGTGGTGAACGAGGCCTTCGCCGACGGCGGCAGCGGCGCCCGCCGCGACTCCAACCTCCAACGCACCGGCAACGACTGGATCGAGGCCGCGTTCCGCGCCGCCCGCACCGCCGACCCGGGCGCCAAGCTCTGCTACAACGACTACAACACCGACGGCGTCAACGCGAAGTCCACCGCCGTCTACAACATGGTCCGCGACTTCAAGGCCCGCGGCGTACCGATCGACTGCGTCGGGTTCCAGTCCCACCTCGGCACCACCCTGCCCGGGGACTACCAGGCCAACCTGCAACGGTTCGCCGACCTCGGCGTCGACGTGCAGATCACCGAGCTGGACGTCGCGCAGGGCAGCAACCAGGCGGCCATCTACGCGGGCGTCACCCGCGCCTGCCTGGCCGTCGCACGCTGCGCCGGCATCACGGTCTGGGGCATCCGGGACAGCGACTCGTGGCGGAGCGACAATCCGCTCCTCTTCGACCGCAGCGGGAACAAGAAGGCCGCGTACACCGCCACGCTGGACGCCCTGAACGCCGGTGGTACCGGCAACCCCGGGCCGATCGACACCAGCGCCTGGTACGTGCTGGTCAACCGCAACAGCGGCAAGGCCCTCGACCTGTACAACCGGGACAGTGCCGACGGGGCGCGGATCACCCAGTGGTCACGCAACGACGGCGCGAACCAGCAGTGGCAGTTCGTCGACTCCGGCGGCGGCTACTACCGGGTGAAGTCCCGGCACTCCGGCAAGGTCCTCGACGTGTACAACTTCTCCACCGTCGACGGCGGCGCGATCGTCCAGTGGACCGACCACAACGGGACCAACCAGCAGTTCCGGATCGCCGACTCCGGCGGCTACGTACGGCTGGTCGGCCGACAGAGCGGCAAGGTGGTGGAGGTGCAGGGCGCCTCGACGACCGACGGCGCGAACATCGTCCAGTACGCCGACTGGAACGGCGCGAACCAGCAGTGGCAGCTCGTCCGGGTCGGGTGACACCGCCTGGTTGACGACCGGCAGCGGCCACCGGGCCGGGTGGAGGTCTCCGCCCGGCCCGGTGGTCGCGGCCGGCTCGGACGGGCTCCGTTACGGTCTGGCCCATGACGGTCGCCCGCTCGATCCTGCTGTTCCTGGTCGCCGCGCTCGCCGAGATCGGCGGCGCCTGGCTGGTGTGGCAGGGCTGGCGGGAGCACCGCGGCCTGCTCTGGATCGCGGGCGGGGTCATCGCCCTCGGGATCTACGGCTTCGTCGCCACCTTCCAACCCGACCCCAACTTCGGCCGCATCCTCGCCGCCTACGGCGGGATCTTCGTCGCCGGCTCCCTCGCCTGGGGGATGATCGTCGACAAGTTCCGACCCGACCGTTACGACCTCGTCGGCGCGGCCATCTGCCTGGTCGGCGTCGCCGTCATCATGTACGCCCCCCGCGCCGGCTGACGCACGCTCTGGCCCAGAGAGGCGAGGGCGTGGGCGCCGGAACCGGGGGCTCCGGCACCCACGGTCGCGGCGTCAGGCAGCCGCCGCGGGCGTGAAGAGGATCTTGCCCGAGCGCCGCTCGCGGCCCGCGTGGGTCAGGGCCTCGGCGAACCGCTCCAGCGGGTAGGTCGCCTCCACCTCCGCCTTCAGCACGCCCTGCTCGACCAGCTCGGCGAGCTCGGCGTAGATCCGGGTCAGCTGCTCACGGGGCGTGTCACGGATCCAGGAGAGGATGAAGAAGCTGCGCAGCGAGATCGAGCGGTAGATGAAGTCGCCGAGCGGCAGCACGGGTGCCTGCCCGGTGATCGCGCCGAAGGTGACGACGCTGCCGCCGTCCGCGATCACGCGGGCCAGCTCGCCCACGTGCTGGGGTCCGCCGGTGCCGTCGAGGAGCAGCCGCAGCCGCTGCTCGCCGAGCGCGGCGGCGGCGCGGTCACCGAGCCCGTCCCCGTCGAGCACGACGAGGTCGGCGCCGAGTTCCCGTACCAGCTCGGCGGCCTCCTCGCGGCGCACGACGGCCAGGACGCGCACCCCGGCCCGCTTCGCGAGGGTGATGACGTGCTGGCCGACGGCCGAGTTGGCCAGGGTCAGGCCGATCCAGTCACCGGGCTTGAGCTCGGCGTAGTCGTGCAGCAGGCCGTACGCGGTCGCCGGGTTGACCGGCAGCATGGCGAGCTGCACCCCGTCCGCCGTCTCCGAGATCGGTACGACGTCCCGGGCGGCCACCACGGTTCGTTCCGCCCAGGTCCCGTGCCGGAAGGTCGGCAGCATCAGGACCCGCCGTCCGACCAGGGACTGGTCCGCCCGGGGCCCGGCCTGGAGCACGCGTCCGACGCCCTCCGCGCCCAGGGGCGCCGGGGTCTGCGGATGAACGCTGAACCAGCCGGCGCTGAAGAGCAGGTCAGCAGGGTTCACGGGGGCGGCCTCCACCGCGACGAGCAGATCCTCGGCGCCGAGCGTCAGGTCGGGATCCCGGTCGAGCGTGATCGTGTCGTTCAGGTCGCCGCCGACCTCGGTGAGGATGAGCTGGCTCATGAGGTGTGCTCCTCGCACTACACAGCCGTAATCGGCTATCAGATTTTGACCATTACTTCCTACCGCTCTCGCCGGAGTACGTAAAGGTCTTTGTTATGTAGGCCATGTCGGCGTACCGTCGGAGCCGTGGCCACCTACGACAGCCCGGAGGCGGATCCGCGGGTCCCCGCGGCGGCCGCGGCGATCGTGGGCCTGCTCAACTCCCGACCGCACGCGACTCCCGCGCTGCCCGACGGCCTCGACGACCCCGGAGAGGCCACCGCCATCCTGAGCAGGTTCGCCCCTGCCGCGCCGGGAGCGCCGACCGCTGACCAACTCGATCGCGTTCGCGCCATACGCGACGACCTCATGGCCGTGCTGGCGGCGGACACCCCGGCACGGACCGCCCAGGCGTGGACAGCCCTGACCGAACGGAGCGGAGACCTCACCTTCCGACAGACCTTCTCCCCCGAGGGGCAGGCACGTCTGCGACCGGCCACCGGCGATCCCCTGGCGGCCGAAATCCTCCTGCTCGTCGCCGAACTCACCGCGGCGAACACCTGGTCACGGGTGCGCATCTGCGCCAACGAGATGTGCTCGCACGTCTTCTACGACACGACCCGCAGCCGGACCCAGCGCTGGCACTCGTACGAGATGTGCGGCAACCGGACGAACGTCGCCGCGTACCGCGCACGCTCCCGCGAGCGCGCGTAAGGGAGATGCCGCCACTTAGATTTTGCGAGTAATCTATAACGCGACAGTTCGGTGGTCACGGCGAAGGCGGGCAGATGAGTCGGGTATCCAAGGCCGAGGCACAGGCCAATCGGGCAGCGGCGGTGAAGGCCGCCTCGCGACTCTTCCGCGAGCAGGGCGTGGCGAACGTCAGCGTCGCTGACGTCATGCGGTCCGTCGGCCTGACCCAGGGTGGCTTCTACAAGCAGTTCGCGTCGAAGGCGGCGCTCGTTGACGAGGCCGTGCACCTGGGCTTCGTCGACATGCTGCGCTACCTGTCGGACCTGCAGGACGGCTCCGCGGACCACGCGGCGGCCTGGTCGTCGCTGCTGGAGACGTACCTGTCGGTCGAGCACCGGGACGACCCGGGCGAGGGCTGCCCCGCGGCCGGCTTCGCCGGTGATGTCGCGCACGACCCCGCCCCTCGCGAGACGTACGCGGCCGGCGTCCGGGAGATGGCGGGCTGGATCGCGCCCGGGGAAGCCGGGCTGGCCGCTCTGTCCACCATCGTCGGCGGCCTGCTCCTGGCCCGGGCGACGGCGGGCACGGCGGTGTCGGAGGAGATCCTGGGCGCGGTGCGGAATGCCGCGTCACCGCTCGCGGACTGAACGCACGAAGGCGGGGCCGTGGCAGTCGCCACGGCCCCGCCCCGCACCGCTCAGCTACCGGAACCGGTCGCCGCGGCGATCGCGGCGCGCACCTGCTGGGCGAATCCCCGGACGGTGTAGTCGGCCGGCAGGCTGTCGATCAGGACGATGTCGGAGATCGCGTTGTTGACCCGCAGGGGCAGGATCTCCTGATACTCGGGCGAGTTGTACCACCGCTCGGCGGCGGCGCGATCGGGGAACTCCATGAGGACGACCAGGCCCGGCCACGCCCCCTCGACCACGCTCGCCTCGCCGTTGGCGAGCCACTTGCCACCGTACGGCTGCACCGTGGCCTCGACCTGCTCGAGGTAGCGCAGCCCGGCCTCGTTCGGGACGCCGCCGGGAATGCGCAGGTGGTTGATCAGGTAGGTGCTCATCGCGGACCTCCAGGTCAAGGGACAGCAGCGGACGCGGCCCCACTTAGATTATGAGCGTAATCTAAGTGGGGCCGGTGCGCCCAACGGGTGTGAGCCACCACGCACACCGCCCGAGGAGCCTCGCGGTCACGCCGTCGACGCATCGGCGCCCGGCCGCCGTGCGAGGGTGGGCGCCGTGAGCTCGGCAACCCGACCGGCGGCGCCACGGTGTTCGAGATGGTGGCCGAGGTGCCGGCCGAGATGCGCCCGGGTCGTCAGCTGACGACCGCGTGGCAGCTCTTCCTTCCGCGCTACGCACAGCGCGGCGGCCGGCACGACGCAATCACGCCGTCGTCCGACCCGACCCGCCTGCCGGGCGGCTACTCGTCGGACGCCGAAGGCGCGGATTGCGCGGCCCGCCGCTCGGCCAAGTCGACGAACTCACGAACCAGCGGGGACCGGTTGCTCTCGGCCCAGGCCAGGCACACCTGGTTGGGCCGAAGGTCGTCGACGGGCACGTGGACGACGTCGGGCCGGGTGTAGAACGTCGCGGTCGACAGGGGCAGGATCACCACCCCGCCGTACGTGGCGACGTGCTCCAACTTCTCCTCCACCGAGTTCAGCACGGCCCGAGGGCGAGGGTCGGGGTCGGTCGGCCGACGCGGCAGATCCCGCCACTCCGGCACCGCGTCCGGGTCCTGGAGCAGCCGTTCCTCGATCAACTCCGCCAGGCCGATCGACGCCCTGCCGGCCAGGCGGTGGTCGCCGGGCAGGACGACGACGCGGGGTTCGCTGAACAGCGGGCGCAGGCGCAGGCCGCGCTGGTCGACCGGCAGCCGTACGTAGCTGACGTCGGCGCGCCCGTCGCGTACCACCTCGACCTGGTCGCTCCAGGAGGTGCGGACGACGCCGACGGACAGATCGGGGTGCCGCTCGGCGAGGGCGCGGGCCTCGGCGGTGACGATGATGCCGGGCATGAACGCGATGGTGAACGTCGCCCTGCCCTGTGCGGCCTGCCCGACCCGCCGGCGCAGCGCCTCGGCCGAGTCGAGCAGCGGGTAGGCGTCGGCCAGCAGTTGGCGGCCGGCCCCGGTCAGGGCGGTGGAGCGGCGGTCCCGGACGAAGAGCTCGGCCCGGAGTTCGTGCTCCAGGGCCCGGATCTGGCGGGACAGGACGGGCTGGGCGATGTGCAGGCGCGCGGCGGCCCGGCCGAAGTGCAGCTCCTCGGCGAGCGCCACGAAGTAGCGGAGCTTGCGTAGATCGACGTCCATTCGGCCCCTCGCCCCGGCGTCCGGCGACCGCTCGCGGTGCGCGCGGCGGTCCTGACCGGGACGATACCCGGCGGGCATCACAGGAGGTGGAAGAGGTCTTGGACGCGGCCCGCCCGACCGGCGCAGGGTGGAACCGTCACTACGACACCCACCGCATCCGACTTCGAAGGACAAGATCATGGCTCTCACCGACCAGCGCGTCGTCGTACTCGGCGGCACCTCCGGGATCGGTCTCGCCACCGCCGGCCTGGCCGCCCGGGAGGGCGCCCGGGTCGTGGTCGCCTCCAGCAACCCGCGCAGCGTGGATCGCGCCCTGTCGGCCCTGCCGGCCGGCACCACCGGGCACGTCGCCAACCTCACGGACGCCGGAGACGTGTCCCGGCTGTTCGAGGACCTCGGCCCGTTCGACCACCTGATCTACACCGCCGGTGAGCCGCTCGCGCTGATGTCCGTCGACGCCCTCGACCTCGCCGCCGCCCGCGCCGCGTTCGAACTGCGCTACTTCGGTTCGCTGTCGGCCGTCAACGCGGCCGTGCCGTACCTGCGTCCGGGCGGGTCGATCACCCTCACCACCGGCACCGCCAACCACCGACCCAGCGCGGGATGGTCGGTGGCGGCCAGCATCACCGGCGCGATCGACGCCCTGGTCCGCGCGCTCGCCGTCGAGCTCGCCCCGCTCCGGGTCAACGCCGTGTCCGCCGGCGTGATCCGCTCGCCGCTGTGGGACTCGCTGCCCGAGGAGACCCGCGAGCGGATGTACGCCCAGCTCAGCGCATCGCTGCCGCTCGGCCGGGTGGGCGAGCCGGAGGAGGTCGCCGAGGCGTTCGTCTACCTGCTGCGCTCGACGTACGCCACCGGCACGGTGGTGACGGTCGACGGTGGCACCCTGATCGCCTGAGCCCACCCGGGTCGCCCCGATTCTTCACTCCGATGTCGCCCACCCATCCCGTGGATGACGCGTGCGGGTCGGCCCGTCGGGGTTGGTTCACATCGCAGTCGATGTGAACAGGAGCTGATTCACGTGCCTTCGTCTCGTCGTACCTTCCTCGCCGGCGGCGCCGCGGCCGGTGTGGGCCTCGCCGTCGCCGGCGGCCTGCCGTCGCTGGCCCAGGCCCACCCGGCCCGGCCCCGTCCGTCGGTCGGGGCCGGACACGTGCCGTTCCCGCCGCTCGTGGACGACCCCAAGGGCATCCTGGCCCTGCCCACGGGCTTCAGCTACACCATCGTCACCCGGGCCGGGGTCACCCGGCTCGACCACGGCCAGGGCGTGACCCCGGCGGACCACGACGGCATGGCCGTCTACGACGCCGGCAACGGCCGCTACACCTTGATCCAGAACCACGAGATCGACCCGGGCGCCGAGTTCGGTGTGCCGCACGTCAAGGGCACGGTCTACGACGCGGGCGCGGTCGACGCCGGCGGCTGCACCGTCATCCGGACGGACCGCGCGGGCCGGAACCTGGGTGAGTTCGTCGCCCTCTCCGGCACCGTGGCCAACTGCGCCGGCGGTCCGACCCCCTGGGGCACCTGGCTCACCTGCGAGGAGACCGAGGACCGCGCCGGTGACAGGTGGGAGGAGGACGGGCGCTCCGGCGTCTTCCAGAAGGACCACGGCTACGTCTTCGAGGTCCGCTCCGACGGCGGCGCCGACCCGACGCCGATCAAGTGCCTGGGCCGGTACTCGCACGAGGCCCTCGCGGTCGACAAGGACCGCACGAAGGTCTACCTCTCCGAGGACGCCGACGAGCCCAACGGCCTCTTCTACCGCTGGACGGCACCCCACGGCGTCCGGCTCGGCCCGGGCGTGCTCACCCGCCTCGCCCCGAACGCCGGTGTCCTCGCCGCGATGCAGATCATCATGGACGACGGTTCGGTGCTGCCGGACGTCGCCTACCTGACCTCCGCCCAGCTGGGTCGCCCGTTCCCCGTCCGGTGGATCGAGGTGCCCGACCGCGACGCGCGGACCACGCCGGTGCGCGAGCAGTTCGCCGACGGCCAGGTCACCCGCGGCCGCAAGTTCGAGGGCGTCTGGGGCACCGACGAGGGCGTGTACGTGGTCAACTCCTACGCGTGGGACGAGGGTGACCTCCCGGCGGACGCGGCGCCCCACGACGGCATGGTCTGGTTCTACGACTACCGCGCCCAGACCATTCAGCTGGTGACGTACTTCCCGCACCAGACCCAGTCCGAGGAGGGTACGCCGGTCAAGTACAACGACCTCACCTTCGACGGGCCGGACAACGTGACCGTCACCCCGTGGGGAAGCCTGGTGCTCGCCGAGGACGGTTCCGGCGCGTCCCACGTGCTCAGCTCGATCCCGGGTGGCCCGACGTACGCGATCGCCCGCAACCAGCTCAACGACTCGGAGTTCTGCGGACCGACGTTCAGCGCCGACGGCAAGGTGCTCTTCGTCAACATGCAGGACCCCGGGCTCACGCTGGCCATCACCGGCCCGTGGGAGAAGTACCTGGGCTGACCGGCTCGGGCGGTGGGATCGGGCGGTGGGGTCGGGCGATCCGCCCGGCCCTACCGCCCGTCGGCCTCGTCCCGCGTACGCAGCCCGTGCAGGTCGTAACTGAACTCGCCGCCCGCCAGCCGGGCCCGTAGTCCGGTCTCCTTGGCCATCCGGCTCCTCGTCGCGGCGACCACGTCGTCCGCGCTCGTCCGCCGCACCACCACCGCGCCGTCGGCGTCGAGCACCACGATGTCCCCCGGCTCGACGGTCGCACCGCCCACCGGCACCGGCACGTCGAGCGACCCCCGCTCGCGTTTGGTGGCGCCCCGCACCCGACACCAGCGGGCCCAGACCGGCAGGCCGAGCGCCCGAAGGTCGTCCACGTCCCGCACCGCGGCGTCGACCAGAATGCCGGCCGCGCCGGCGACCTTGGCCTGGGTGGCCAACAGCTCACCGATCAGTGCGACGGGGGCCGGCTCGGGCATGGTGAGCACGAGCACCTCCCCGGGGCGGACGAGCGTCATGGCCTCGTGCACGGCCCGGTTGTCCCCCTGGCCGCAGCGGACGGTCCGGGCGGGGCCGGCGACCCGGGAGCCCGGCACCACCTGCACCAGGTCCACGTCGATCAGGCCACGCCGACCGGCGGCCTCGTAGACCGTGGCCACCCCGGCGGCGGTCAGCGTCCCGATCACCTCGGGTCCGACGGTTGCCGCGTCGTGGGCGGAGGTCACAACGCACCCACGACGTTCGGGATCAACCGCTGGAACGCCTCCGCCTGGCGGATGGCGGCGTTGCCGGTCACCCGGCGGGCGTGGTTGCCCCGCTGGTCGGCGCGCTGCGTGTAGTACTCGCGCAGGTAGCCCTGAGCCGCCATCGCGGCCATCGCCTCCTGCTTGGCCGGCATCGCCTCGGTGATGTCGACGAAGACGGTGGGGACGAAGCCGCACAGCTCGGGCTGGTGGGGTTCGAAGGCCAGGAACTCCGAGGGTGGGGCGGTCCGGAAGCCGCTGGACACGCCGGCGCCCGCGGTGAGCTGCCGGGCGGTCGCCACCGCGGCGTGCGCCGTCGGGTGGTCCGGGTTGAACGGGTCGCGCTCGGGGTGGGTGAGCACCACGTGCGGCGCGTACTCGCGCATCAGCGCCGCCAACCGGTCGATGTCCTCGTCCCGGATCCGCAGCGGATAGTCGCCCAGGTCGAACGCCTCGAACCGGGCGCCGACCGCCGCGGCGGCCCGCTCCGCCTCGGCGTGCCGCAGTCGCTTGACGTTCTCCACCGTCTGCCGCGGGTCCTTCCACAGTTCGCCGGACTCGCCCCGCTCCCCGTAGGAGAGCGCCAGCACGACCGCCTCGCCGCCGGCCCGCGTGTGCGTGGCGATCGCTCCGGCGGCCCGCCAGACGAAGTCCGCCGAGTGGGCGCCCACCACCAGCATCCGCCGCGCGCTCATGCCGGCCCCGTCGCGGCCGGCGTCACCAGACGGCGTGAGTTGACCACCGCCATGACGTGGACCTCCTCATCGGTGAAGCCGGCGTCGAACAGGCGGTCGGCGAAGAGCGCCAGGCCGTCCTCCACCGGCGGGTTGAACGGCTGCCCCAGATCACTGGAGAGGATGGAGTGCGCCACCCCGACCGACCGGATGGTGGCGAACAGGTCCGCCCAGTCGACCTTGCCCGAGTGCGGCGTCGTGAAGCACCGCTCCAGCAGGGCGCCCGCCTCGGCCAGTTCCCGCTGCCGCGCGGGCGTCAGTCGCTGCGAGGTGAACTCGGGGTGGGTGACCACGATCCGGCGTACGCCCTCCTCCCGCGCGGCCCGGACCACGGCGGCGATCTCGGCACCGCTCAGGTGGCCGGTGGCGAGCGCGATGTCGTGCCGGGCGATCACCCGCAGCACCTGGCGTACGCCGTCGAGAACCCGTCCCTCGGCGTCGACGACCTCGACCGGGGGCGGCACGATGCCCTGGTTGTGCAGGTCGGACTGGAAGGCCCCCCACATCGCCGGGGTGGCGCCCGGCAGATCGGTGGCCGTGCTGCGCCGCTGGTTACCGGAGTCCACCGTCGGCATCCAGACGATCCGCGCGCCCTGACGCGCGGCGACCTCGACGGCGACCGGGTTGATGCCGCCCATCGCGCCGTTGAGGGTGAGGGCGCCGAGCACGTCGACGTCGGGGACCACCTTGCGGACCACCGCCGCCCGCTCGGCCGTCGCCACGTAGTGGGACTTGAGGACGAAACCGGCGAGCCCGACCTCGGCGGCGCGGTGCGCCAGGTCGACGTCGTCGATGCGCCGGGCCATCACGTCGGGGGCCACGTGCACGTGCGTGTCGTAGGCGCCGCGGACCACGGCGCGGGCACGGGCGGACGGGACCGGGTGGTCAGGCATCGCGCTCCTCGGTGGGCCTACGAGCGGTGTGCCGCGGGACGCGCTCGGACGAGCGCGCGGCGGTCGGACGACACGGGAGCCGCCGAGCGCAAGCATATCGGTGATCATGCCTGTTTCACGACACATCCACGATCACTATCCATTATGGACCTGCGAAAACCTATGCATGGCAACCTTGTTGCCAGCGATCGTGCCGGTTCGGGACAGACGGGCATCAGGGCCCTGATCTAAAATCGTCTATCGAGGCGACCCGGCGTCGCCCCTCCGATCTCCGCCACGGGGGTGGGCAGGAATCGCGAAGCTGCGGCTGGAGGCACCGCATGGGTAAGCGCTTTCACACGTTGGCAGCGGCGTGGCTGGCCGTGGCTCTCGCGGCCGCCGGCTGCGGGGGCACCGACGACAACGGCGGCGACCCGGCCGCCGACGCATCGGACAAGGTCGCCTACATCACCGCGTTCGGCGCGGTGGGCCGCGACGCCTTCGCGTGGGTGGCCAAGGAGAAGGGCTACTTCGCCGAGGTCGGCATCGAGGTCGACATCAAGGAGGGTGCCGGCAACCAGCAGAACCTGACGGCACTCAAATCGGGCCAGGTCCAGTTCGCGGCGCTCGACTTCACCGGCGCCGTCATCCAGGCGGGCAAGGGTGAGTTCACCGACTGGCGGGCGATCGCCGCCGTGCACCAGCAGACCTTGATCTCGGTGATGACGACCGAGGACACCAACATCACCACCCCGAAGGACCTCCAGGGCAAGACGATCGCGACCGGCGCCGGCTCCGTGACCGAGCTGCTCTTCCCGGCGTACGCGCGGCTGGCCGGGCTCGATCCGGCGACGGTGAAGATCGAGGGCGTGCAGGCCACCGCCCTCAACGGGCTCATGGCGAGCGGGAAGGTCGACGCGCTGGGCACGTTCCTACTCAGCCGCGGCGCCCTGCAGACGGCCGCCCGCAAGGACGTCGTGGTCCTGCCCTACAGCGACTACCTGCCGGACCTGTTCGGCAACGCGATCATCACCACTCCGTCGCTCATCAGCGAGGACCCCGACCTCGTGCAGCGTTTCACCAGGGCCGCGCTGAAGGGCCTGGCGTACAGCATCGAGCACCCGGACGAGGCGGCGACGATCCTCAACAAGGCGAAGCCCACCTACACGGTGGCGGCGGGCAAGGGCGAGATCGAGGCGATGACCCCGCACGTCCGCCCCGCGGGCGGTGCCCCGATCGGGTTCATGGACGAGTCGCGGGTGGCGCAGACCATCGCCGTCCTCGAACGCGCCAACCTGATCCCGTCGGGTCTGGCGCCGTCGGCCATCGTGGACCCGACCTTCGTCAAGAAGTCGTGACCGCCGACGGCCGGGCGCAGCGACGCTGGCGCAGCGTCGGGTTGCCGGCCCTGGGCGCGCTGCTGGCGACCGCGATCTGGTGGCTGTCCACCTGGGCCTTCGACATCGAACCGTTCTTTCTGCCGGCTCCGCCGGACGTGGTCGACGCGTTCCTGCGGCTCCCCGGTCACCTGGCCCAGCAGACCTGGATCACCTTCCTGGAGACGATCATCGGGTTCGGGATCGCGGCGGTGGGCGGGCTCCTGCTCGCCGTCCTGCTCGCCGCGTCGCGGACGGTCGAGCGGATGACGCTTCCGATGATCGCCGGTATCAACGCGGTGCCGAAAGTGGCGCTCGCGCCGCTGCTCCTGGTCTGGATCGGCTTCGGTTACGAGACCAAGATCGTGATGGTCGTGCTGCTCTGCTTCTTTCCGATCCTGATCTCGACCATGGCGGGCCTGACCTCGACACCGAGCGACCTCGGCGAGTTGGCCCGCTCCCTGTCCGCCTCGTGGTGGCAGACCTTCCTCAAGGTCCGGCTTCCGTGGGCCCTGCCGCAGATCTTCGTCGGTCTGAAGGTGGCGACCTCACTCGCCATCATCGGCGCGATCATCGGTGAGGTGATCAACCCGGAGGCCGGGCTCGGCGCGGTGATCGCCAGCTCCGGTCAGTCCGCCGACACCCCGCTCGCGTTCGCGGCGCTGATCCTGCTCGCGCTCATGGGCGCGCTGCTCTTCTACCTGATGGCCGGCCTCGAACGACTCCTCGTGCCGTGGGCACGAGCGATCTCCTCCTGAGGCTCGCACCGGACGAACGACCGGGCAGCGTCGCACCCCCGCATTAGCATCGGCCCGTCTCGCCACCGGAGGGAGCTCGCATGGCTCAGGACCAGATCATGACGTTCGTCGACAGCGACCTGCGGGAAGCGCGGTTCACCAGGGCGAACCTGACCGGTGCGGTGATGCGCAGCGTCGATGTGGCCGGGCTCGACATCGACGCACCGTGGCTCCCGGAAGGGTCGTCGCTCCTGGTCAACGGCGTGGACGTCCTTCCGCTCGTCGAGGCCGAACTCAACCGCCGGTTCCCCGGCCGCGAGCTGAGGGATGCCGGGGACCCGGCCGGGCTGCGGGCGGCGTGGGCCGCGCTCGAGCGGCCTGGGCGACCGCGGTCGACCGGGTCGCCGCCCTGCCCGCGGGCACCGCCGACCTCTCGGTCGACGGCGAGTGGTCGTTCGCGCAGACCCTGCGCCACCTCGTGTTCGCCACCGACGTCTGGCTTTCCCGGACGATCCTGCGCCGACCGGAGCCCCTGCACCCCCTCGGGCAGCCGCACGCCGAATACGAGACCGACGGCTACGACATGTCCGTCTTCGCCACCGGGCGGCCGAGCCTCGCCGAGGTCCTCGACCTGCGTGCCGAGCGGCAGACCACGATGCGGGACTTCCTCGCGAGCGTGACGCCGGAGCTGCTCGCCGAGTCCCGGTCGCACCCGTGGTCACCCGACCACGAGGCAACCGTCCTGCGCTGCCTCCATGTGATCTTCCACGAGGAGTGGGAGCATCTCCGCTTCGCGCTGCGCGACCTCGACGCGCTGGTCCACCCCTGACCGGTCAGGGCACCGGCCACCACGACCGTCCCGCCGGGGCGTCCTTGACGAACACGATCGCGTCGACGCACGTCAGGTGGGCCGGGTCCAGCGGGGCGTAGCCGAACCAGGGCGACACACGCGCGGTCGCCCGGCCGTGGGCGGCGGCCAGTCGGTGGGGGTCGACGAGGCGCCGGTCCTCCGGGAGCGCGTACAGCAGCCCTTCGACGGTGTCCGGGGGCGGGGCGTCGACTCCCCGGTGACGGATGGTGCCGAGGGCCGTGGCCAGGAAGGCGTACCTCTCCCCTAGGTGGGCGCTGACGATCGCCCCGGCACTCCACCATTGCAGCGGCAGGTCACCCATCCGCATCGTGCTCACGTTCCGCTGGAGGTGCGCGTTGTGGGCGTACACCAGCGCCGGGCCCCGCTCGGCGACGGCCAGCAGGTTGGCGGCCATCATCGACGCCCGCTGACCCAACAGCCGTGGGAGGCGGCCCGGTGACGTGTCGGCCATCCACCGGTGGTAGCGCAGCAGGCCGACGGCGGTGCGCCCGTACAGCCGCGCCCGGTCCCACTCCTCCACGGTGGACGCCGCGATCAGCTGGGGCGTCCGGGCGTCGAGCAGGGCCACCAGGTCGTCGGCGAGCAGCCGCAGCCGATCGGCCTCGGGTGTCCGCCCCACCGACCGGGACGGGTCCGTCATCGCGGCGGGCTCGCTCCAGCGGTCGTCCTCGCCGAGCAGGTCGTCCAGCGTCTGCGCGGTGCAGGGAAGCAGGTCGGCGTCGACCCGGGCCGACACGTACGCGTGCAGCGCGGTGATCGCCCGCCGCGGGCTGGCCGCGCCGGTGATCTCCAGCGGGCCGTCGAAACCGGCGAAGCGCAGCCGCTCCGAGGCGGGCTTCCCCTCGTTGTACGCGCGCATCCACCGCACCAGCTCACGGTTGGCCGCCGATGCGCCGAAGCCGTGGCTGAAGCCGCTCGCCATGACCTCGTCGAGGGTGCCGGCGCCCGTGGCGACGTGGTCGTCCACGAGCAGACCCGCCAGGCAGTCGCTCTCCATCGCGATCGTCCGGTAGCCCTCCTGCTCGACGAGCTGCCGGAAGAGGTCGTTGCGCACGTCGAGCAGGACGTCCTCGCCGTGGGTGGGCTCGCCGAGGGCGAGCAGCCGGGGGCGGGCCGAGAGCAGGCCCAGGACGGCGGCGGCGTCGACGGGATGGCTGGTGTCGGTGATGCCAACGGTCATGCACTGAACGCTATCGTTGAACCGACGGTGGAGACTTTGTCGCCGTTCTGAGCGTTCCCGACCGGGGAAACCCTCAAGGCTGGAGCGCCGGTCCGATAGGCGCCGTGCTCCGCCGCACCACCATGCGGGGGACGACCAACGGCAGAGGCTGCGGCGTGGCGCCGCTGATGGCCTGCGTGATCGCCGTGATCGCCCGCCGACCGACCGCGTCGAAGTCCTGCTGGACCGTGGTCAACGGCGGAATGAGATACGCCGCCTCCGGGACGTCGTCGAAGCCGACGACGGAGATGTCCCCGGGCACGCGACGGCCGCGCTCGTGGAGCGCGCGGAGCACACCGATGGCCATCTGGTCGTTGGCGGCGAACACCGCGGTGGTCCCGCGCATCTCGCAGATCCGCAGGCCGGCGGCGTATCCGCTGTCGGCGCTCCAGTCCCCCTGGACCGGCTCGGGTGGGCGTAGGCCGGCGTCACCCATCGCCCGGCGCCAGCCGTCGACGCGGGCGCGAGCCTCCGCCCAGTTGAGCGGGCCGCTCACGTGGACGATCTCCTGGTGCCCGAGCCCGAGCAGGTGTTCGGTGGCCAGCCGGGCGCCGAGCACCTGGTCCACGCCGACGGTGAGCGAGGCCCGGGACAGGTCGCCCTCCACGACCACGAAGGGAACACTGGACCGGTTCATCCGCACCACGTCCAGCGCCTCGTCGTTGCCGGCGATCATGACGACGCCCTCCACGCCGACGCGCATGAGGTGTTCGGTCGCGTCGCTCAGCGCCTGCCACGTCACCTCCGACAGACTCACCGAGGTGGCGAAGTAGCCGGCGGCGCGGGCCGCGTCCTCGACGCTGCGATGGATGCTCGTCGGGCCGAACAGCGTCCGTGCCGTGCCGATGATGCCGATCATTCCGGAACGGCCGCGCACCAGCGCGCGGGCCGCGGTGTTGGGTCGGTAGCCGAGCCGTTCGATGGCCCGCAGGACCCGCTCCCGCGTCTCCGGCTTGATGCTGGGTGCCCCGTTGATGACGCGGGACACCGTCTGGTGCGACACCCCGGCCAGGCGGGCGACGTCGGCCATGACCGGCCGAGAGGTGGCGGTCACCGCCGTCCTCCGCGCGAACTCTCCCCCACCGATCATCCGTCCTCCCCTGCGATCGGTTCCGCGCGACATCCCGCGTCGCGTCGGAGTCAGTGCGAGTGTCGGGGTACGGCGCTACCGCTGCCCCCGACGAGGAAGTCCAGGTCCGCGCCCTGGTCGGCTTGCAGGACGTGCTCGCCGTACAGCCGTGCCCAGCCCCGGTCGGCGGACGGCACCGGTGGCTGCCAGGCGGCCCGGCGCCGAGCGATCTCCGCGTCGTCCACCAGGAGGTCCAGACGCCGCGCCGGGACGTCGACGCGGACCGGATCACCGGTGCGCACGAGCGCGAGGGGACCACCCACGGACGCCTCCGGGGCCACGTGCAGGACGCAGGTCCCGTACCCGGTGCCGCTCATCCGGGCGTCGGAGATCCGGACCATGTCCGTGACACCGTCGGCGAGCAGCCGTCGCGGCATGGGGACGTTGCCCACCTCCGGGAAGCCGGGGTAGCCGCGCGGGCCGGCGTTGCGCACCACGATGACCGTGTCGGGGGTGACGTCGAGATCGAGGTCGTCCGCCGCGACGACGTAGTCCTCGATCCGGTCGAAGACGAGCGCCGGCCCGGTGTGCGTGAGCAGGTGGGCCGAGGCGGCGGACACCTTCAGCACCGCCCCGGACGGGGCGAGCGACCCACGCAGCACCACGGTGCCCGAGCCGGCGGGCTGGAACGGCTCCGCCATGGTGCCGATGACCTCCCGGTTCCAGCACCGGACGCCACTGATGTTGTCGGCGACGCTCCTTCCGCTGACGGTGACGTGGTCCAGGTGCAGCAGCGGCGCGATCTCGTTCATCACCGCCGGGACACCGCCGGCGTAGGCGAAGTCCTCCATGAGGTAGGTCCCGGACGGCATGAGGTTGACGAGCATGGGCACGTCGGCGGTGAGGGTGTCGAAGTCCTCCAGGGACAGGGGTACGCCGAGCCGTCCGGCGATCGCGAGCAGGTGCACGACCGCGTTGGTCGAACCACCGATCGCGGCGTTGACCCGGATCGCGTTCTCGAAGGCCTCCCGGGTGAGCACCGTCGACAGCCGCTGGTCCTGTTCGACCATGGCGACGATCCGGCGTCCGGCGGCGTGCGCCAGGGCGTACCGGCGAGAGTCGACG
The DNA here is from genome assembly GCF_044466625.1 of Micromonospora sp. NPDC049366. NCBI lineage: Bacteria > Bacillati > Actinomycetota > Actinomycetes > Micromonosporales > Micromonosporaceae > Micromonospora > Micromonospora sp. NPDC049366. The sequence continues at coordinate 291,787 of NZ_JBITMV010000002.1, read as the reverse complement.
GCCGGCACGGCGGCGGCTCCCGGCAGTTGCACGCCCAGCGCCTCGGTCACGCAGGCCATCGTGGAGGCGGTGCCCATGGTCATGCAGTGACCCCGACTGCGGGACATGCCGACCTCGGCCTCCGCGCAGTCGGCCGCGGTCATCCGGCCGGCCCGCATCTCCTCCGTGAAGCGCCAGACGACGGTCCCCGACCCGATGTCCTGGCCACGGAACTTGCCGTTGAGCATCGGCCCGCCGGTCATCATGAGGGTCGGCAGGTCGACGCTCGCCGCACCCATCAGCAGGCCGGGGGTGGTCTTGTCACAGCCGGAGAGCAGGACCACCCCGTCGAGCGGGTTGGCCCGGACCAGCTCCTCCAGCTCCATGGCCAGCAGGTTTCGGTAGAGCATGGTCGTGGGTCGCATGAGCGGCTCACCCAGGCTCATCGCCGGAAACTCCAGCGGCAGGCCACCGCTCTCCCACACACCGCGCTTCACCGACTCCGCCAGGTCACTCAGGTGGGCGTTGCACGGCGTCAGCTCCGACCAGGTGGTGGCGATGCCGATCACCGGACGGCCGTCGAAGACGTCGTCGGCGAACCCCTGGTTGCGCATCCAGGAGCGGTGGATGAACCCGTTGCGGCCGTCCGCGCCGAACCACTGCCCACTACGCAGCGGTCGATCCGTCTTCGACATCAGCACACCTCTCTGTCATCCGCTCGGCCGCGAGCGGTGTCGCGGCTCCTGTGTGGTGGGGCTGGTGGCACGGGTGTGCCCTACCGGAGACCTCCGACGGACAACCCGCCGCGCCAGTGACGTTGCAGGCTGAAGAAGGCGATGATCAGGGGAATCACCGACACGAGCGAGCCCAGGATGATCAGGCTCCACAGGGAGGTGCCGCCCGCGTTGTTCGCGGAGGCGATGCCCTGCCAGAGGCCGAGGCCGACGGTGACGGGGAAGAGCCTGTTGTCGGAGAGCATCGCCAGGGGCAGGAAGTAGTTGTTCCAGGACGCCACGGCCGACAGCAGCAGCACGGTCACCACCGCGGGGCGCATCAGCGGAAGGGCGATCTGCAGGAACGTCCGCACCTCCCCCGCGCCGTCGACCCGGGCGGCGTCCAGGAGCTCGTCGGGGACCGCGTCGCGGGCGTACACGTGCATGAGATAGACGCCGAACGGGTTGAGTAGCGACGGGAGGATGACCGCCCAGACCGTGTTGGTCATGCCGAGCCGGGAGAACATGATGAAGGTCGGGATGACCAGAGCGGTGGCCGGCACCATCAACGCGCCGAGGACGACGGCGAAGCTGAACCGTCGGGCGGCGAACCGGTACTTGGCGAACCCGTAGCCGGCCATGACCGCCAGGACGGTGGCGCCGATCCCGCCGGCGATGGCGTACAGGGTGGAGTTGAGGATCCACCGGCCGTAGATGCCACCGTCGTGGGTGAACAGCAACTTGAGGTTGCCGAGGTAGTCGATCTGGTCGGTGAACCACAGGGTGTTGCCGCCGCCGAACAGACCCGGCGCGTCCTTGGAGCTGTTGACGATGAGCCACCAGAACGGCACCAGGAAGTAGAGCACCAGGAAGCCCAGGAGGATCTGTAGCGGGAGGTGGCGTTGCGGCCGGCGGGCGCCTGCGCGGACGCTTGTGCGGTCGGTCATCAGAGGAAGCTCCTCCGCTTGCGGGTGAAAAACAGGAAGGCGTACACGCAGATGAAGACGATCCCACCGAGGGCGAACGAGATCGCCGACCCGTAGTTGAAGTTGGCGAGCGAGAACGCCTGCTGGTACGCGTACATGTTGGGGGTGAAGTCCGCCCCGATCGTGCCGGCCGCGAGGTAGCGCAGGATCTGCGGTTCGTTGAAGAACTGCAGGGTGCCGATGAGCGAGAAGACGAGGATCAGGATCAGCGCGGGGGCGATCAGCGGAATCTTGATCCGGGTGGCGATCTGCCAGCGGCCGGCGCCGTCCATCCGGGCGGCCTCGTAGAGCGTCGGGTCGACCCCCTGCAACGCGGCGTACAGGATGATCATGTAATAGCCGGCCCACTGCCAGGTGACCACGTTGAGCAGACCGTAAAAAATCAGGTTGCTGCCCAGGAAGTCGGGCGCGGTGGCGCCGAACAGCCCGAAGATGTCGGTCAGCGGACCGAAGCCCTTGCTGTAGAGGAAGCCCCACATCACGGCGCCGATGACGGTGGGGATCGCGTAGGGCAGAAAGATCATCAGGCGCGAGAAGCGGGCGAACAGCGACGTCACCGCGTCCAGGATGAGGGCCATCACGAGCGCGATGATGATCTGCAACGGGATGGAGACGAGCGAGAAGCGGATGACGAACCACGCCCCGGACAGGAAGCTCGGGTCGGTGAACGCCTTCACGTAGTTGTCGAAGAGGACGAAGCTGGTGCCGCCGATCAGCTTCTTCTGGAACAGGCTGAGATACAGCGCGTAGCCCAGTGGCGCGATGAGGAACGCCAGGAAGACGATGCCGAATGGCCCGACGAAGAGCCATCCCATCAGGTGTTCGCGGAGGTGCACCTTGCCGCGGATCTTGCGCGTCTGCTGCGGGGTACGCGGAGCGCGCTTCTCGGTCAGGACTGTCATCTTGGTCTCCGGGACGTGGACGCCGAGGGTCGAGGGTGGGCCGGCCGCTGCCGACGCGGCCCACCCGTCCGGTCACTGAACGGTGAAACCTTGTTCCTTGGCGTACTTCACCACGTCCTCCTGCAGCCGGTCGGCCGCCTGGGACCCGGTGATGGAGCCCTTGATGACCTCGCTGACCTGCTTGGTCATCGCGTCGAGGTAGTACTGGCCGAAGGGGGCGTAGGAGACGCCCTTGTAGGCGTCGGCGGCCGGTACGTAGACCTCCTTGTTCGCCTGCTGGCCGTCGAAGAACGCCACCTTCAGGTCGATGAAGGCGGGGTCCTTGAGCGCCGTCAGGTTCAGCGGGAAGATGATCTGGTTGGTCCAGCCGTCGGTGAGCGACTCCTTGTCGGCGTAGAGCCCGTAGGCGACCTTCGCGGCCAACTCCGGCTTCTTCGCCTGCTTGGTCACCGAGAAGGCCGAGCCACCCCAGTTGACCTGCACCGGGTTGGCCGGGTCCCACTGCGGCAGCGGCGCCACCGCGAACTTGCCGGTGTCCTGCCCCTTGCCGACGCCCGCGCCGGTGAGATAGCCGGGCGCCCAGGCCGCGGAGATGTACGTCGCGTAGTTGCCGTTGATCACGCCGGAGATGTACTCCGGGGTGAACTGGTCCTGCGTCCCGACCAGGCCCTTCTTGGCGAGGCCACCCCAGTAGTCCAGCACGTCCTTGGAAGCCTGGTCGTTGAGCTTGACGCCGATCGACTTCGGCTGCGCGGGATCGTAGGTGAAGGGCGTGGCGCCCTTCTGGATCTGCAGCGCCATCAGGACCGCCGGCACGTTCGCGCCGAGGTCCCCGAAGAGCGGGCCGCCGGCGTCCTTCACCTTCTGCGCGGCCTGCTCGTACTCGGCCCACGTCTTCGGCGGGGTGATCTTGTATTTGTCGAAGATGTCCTTGCGGTAGATCATGCCCATCGGGCCGCCGTCGACCGGGACTCCGTAGACCGCGTCGCCGACCGACACGTCCTTCCAGGCGCCGTCGCTGTAGTTGGCCTTGACCGCGTCGTAGCCGTACTGCTTGATGTCGACGAGCGCGCCCTGGATCTGGAACGTCGGGATCCGGTCCGCCTCGATCATGATCACGTCGGGGGCGCCGGTGCCGGCCGAGATGGCCGTCTGGAACTTGTCGTACTCGTCACCGCCCTGGCCGACGTTGGTCCAGCAGACCTGCACGTCGTCGTGCTGCTTGTTGAAGTTGTCGACGACGAGCTGGGTGTTGGGATACCAGCCCCACATCGTCACCACCGGCACGTTCTGCTTGGTGATGGTGTTCGTGCAGTTGCTGGCGTCGCTTCCGCCGTCGTCCGACGGCGAGCAGGCGACGAGGCCGGCCCCGGCCGCGAGCACGGCCACCGTGGTGAGTACGCGTCTTCTCTTCATTGAGATGGTTCCCTTCGGGGGTCGCGGTGCACAGGATCCATGCGCTGGCGGGCGCCACCGGGGCAGGAAACCCTGCTCCCGGTGGCGTCGCCTGGGTGAGGCTCCTAGCGCTTGAACAGTCGCGGCGCCAGGTCGATGAGGTTCTTCTGCCACACGTCCCAGCCGTGCGGCCCGGGGGTGACCCCGTCGAACTCGTAGCGGATACCGAGGTTGTCCAACGTGGTCAGCGAGGTCATGAAGCTCGGGTACACGAAGTCGGTCTGGTCACCGACGTACAGGCGCAACATCTTGGTGCCGTTGTTGATGGCCGCCACGTCGACGCCGGTGCCGCTGCCGAAGCCGGCCGAGAACGCCGCCACGTAGGCGAACTCGCCCGGGTAGGCGCGCAGCACACCGAACGCCTGCCCGCCGCCCATCGACAGACCGGCGAGGGCCTGCTGGGACGGGTCGCTGGAGATGTGGTAGCGGGACCGGGCGGTGGGGACGATGTTCTCCCGCAACTCGCGGTTGAAGTTGGACGAGTTGCCGTTGCCCATCACGACGACCATGGGCGTGAGATCGCCGTCGAGGAACTGGTGGTCGAGGATCTGCTTGGCGCGGCCCATCTCGACCCAGTCCGTGTAGTTCTGGCCGCCGCCGTGCTGGAGGTAGAGAACCGGGTACGGCTGCGCCCGGCCCGGGTCGTAGCCGGGCGGGGTCCACACCAGCGCGGTGCGGTCCTGGCCCGCCACCGTGCTGCGGTAGGTCATGGCCTCGACCGTCCCGCCCTGGCCGGCCGGCACGTCCGTCAGCAGCCGGGCCTCCGGACCGGGGACGAGGAAGGTGCTCCACATCGGCTCGGTGGTCACCCTCGTCGGGTTCGAGACGTCCTTGACCGGGACCCGGTCGACGATCAATCGGTAGTAGTAGAACCAGGGCTTCAGCGGCCCCACGGTCGCCCGCCACCGGTCGCCGTCGCGGGTCAACGGCACGCGGAGCCAACTGCCGCCCGGCGCGATGTTGGCCCACACGGTGACGTGCTGGGCGGCGGTGAAGTCCGTGGTGGTCTCGAAGGTGACGAACCCGTCCTCGTTGAGGAAGGGCGTGGGGGTGGTGCCCGCCGGTGGCGGCGTGAACTCGCCCGTGAACTGCCGGTGGCCCGGGCTCGGCCCGTGGTCCGACACGTCCCGGAACAGCCGTGGCACGAAGTCGACCAGGTTCTCCTGCCAGGTGCTCCAGTTCCCGCCGCCGTCCGGGTTGACCCCGTCGAACTCGAACCGGACGTCAGCCTGACCCAGCGCCTTCGTCAGCCGGTAGGTGGGGTTGTGCGCGGGGTCGGTGACGTTCCCCGAGTAGAGACGCAGCAGCTTGAGGCCGCGGTTGATCGCCTTGGCGTCCTTGCGGTCGACGCTCGGCGCCGAGTCGCCCGAGAACCAGCCGACGTAGCCGAACTGCCCCGGCTTGGCGAACGCCGCCCGTACGGCCCGCGCCGCGCCGTCGGAGACGCCGGCGATCGCCTGGTGCGCCGGATCGCGTCGGACCCGGTAGTTGTCGGCGACCGCCTTGCGCAGGTCCGTCAGTTCCCGGTCGTCCGCGCTGTCGGCGATCACCACCACCATCGGCTGCATGGCGCCGGCCGCCGAGAGGTTGTCGAGGATCTGCTTCGCGCGGCCGAGGTCGAGCCAGTCGGTGACGGCCGCACCGTCACCCGACTCCAGGAAGAGCGCGGGGTAGCTCTTCGGCCCCTTGGCCGCGTAGCCCGGTGGCGTCCAGACCAGGGCCGAACGCTGCTCGTCGCGAACCCGGTAGGTGAGGGTCCCGACCGTGCCGCCGGTGCCGTCCGGCACGTCGACCAACCAGCGAGCCGAGTCACCCGCGACGAGGAAGCTGCTCCAGAGCGGGTGGGACGCCACACTGGTCTGGTTCGTCGGGTCCTTGATGGTCTTGGTGTCGTCGGCGGTGACCTGGTAGTGGTAGAGCCCCGGCTCCAGCGCGCCGAGCACACCCGACCACGCGTCGCCGCGCCGGGTCAGACCGAATTCCGCCCAGCTGGCCGACGGACCGAAGTTTCCTTCGATGACGACCTGCGACACCGTGCCCAACTGCTCCTGGACGTACGCGGCCGGAACGGTGAACGAGGCGTAGCGGTCGTCGGAGACCGCCAGCCACGGCGTGTCGGCCGTCGCGGGTTGCGGCGCGACCAGCACCGCGGCGACCGCCATGACTCCGGCGGTGAACGCCGCCGAGAGTCGGCGTACGCCCAGCCGGCGTAGCCGCCCGTGATAGTGTTCGGTTGTCACGCTCCACTCCTCTCTGCGCCGGCAGCGGATGCGACCCGCTGGCCGGCTCAATTCATCGGTGGATCTCGCCGTGCGTGTTGCGGGCGCCTCCTTCCGGTGTTGGCCACGCGCGCAGCCGACCTGGTCGCTTCGTCGAGGCGGTCAGGCCGTGGCGCCCGTCGGCGGTTGTCATGGTCGTGCCGCGCTCGTCGGTGGTGCGGTCGAGCCGCGGATCACGAGGCTGGTCGGCAGCACGATCTGGCTCGGCTCGGCCCAGTCGCCCGTCACCAGTGACTTGAGCATCCGGGCGGCCTCGTGGCCGAGCTGGAACATCGACTGGTCCACGGTGGTCAGACCGGTCGATGCCGCCTCCGGGATGTTGTCGAAGCCGACGACGGACAGGTCCGCCGGGACGGAGAGCCCCAACTCCCTGGCGACCTCCAGGACCTTGAGGGCCATCCCGTCGCTCGCCGCGAAGATCGCCGACGGCCGGTCCGCCCGTTGCAGCAGGGCGCGCGCCAACGGGACCGCCGAATCGGGATTGAAGTCTCCCCTGCCGATCAAGGTGGGGTCGACCGGGACGCCCGCGTCGGCGAGCGCTGCCCGGTAGCCCTCTTCCCGCGACCACGCCGAGGCGAGGCTGTCCCGGCCCGCGATGAACCCGATGCGGCGGTGGCCCAGAGCGAGCAGGTGCTCGATCGCGGTGGTGGCGCCGGCGAGGTTGTCGGCCATGACCGAGGGGGCGGTGGCACCCCGCACCGGGTCGATGGCCACGATCGGCGTCCGGCTGCGCATCTCGCCCCAGGGGGTGACGACGATGCACCCGTCGGTGAGGGTGCCCGACAGTCGGGTCAGGTGCCGTTGCTCCCAACCCTCCGAATAGGACCCGTAGAGGTCACTGTTGGCATAGATGATCAGATCGAAGCCGGAGCGGCTCAGCGCCTTCATCACGCCCTTGAGCACCTCGGCGGTGTACGACTGGAAGCTGTGCGCGACGAGGCCCAGGACGTTGGTGCGGCTGCGGCGCAGACTCGTGGCCACGAGGCTCGACTCGTAGCCGAGCTGCTCGATGGCGGAACGGACCTGGGCGAGTGTCCGCGGGCTGACGCCGTAGTGCCCGTTGACGACGCGCGAGACGGTGGCGGTGGAAACGCCGGCGACCCGGGCGACATCACTCATTGTTACCGGCGCATTGACTTCAGTCATGCCGCTCTCTCTGGACTGCAATCGTTATCGGTTACGTTTCCAGGATGTTGTCAACGTAACCGAGAACGATTACGAACACAAGACCTTTCGCCTCGCCGAGCCCCGATCAAGCGGCCCCAACGGAACGCTTTACAAAGGCGCGGACCGACCACCGTCCACCGCTGCGGAACCGCGCGTGACGGTGACGCTCGGTGGTCGAATGAACGGCCGTTCCCCGCGCTCGTTCCGGCCCGGGGAAAAGACGGCCGGGAACGGGCGCGCGAACCATTCCGGTCGGCGGTGAAATGGGGTCAACCGGCTCGGCCGGACAGCTCCCGGACCTCCGCCGTGCCGGAGAAAGCCTTCGACGTCGGCGCACCGTCCGCACCCGCCTTGATGACGAAGCTGCCGGCGAGGGCGCGGGCGTCGGACGAGAAGCCGACGTACACCTCGATCAGCCCGGGTTCCACGGTGTAGTTCAGGTGCCGGTCGTAGAAGCCGAGCTGACCCGTCGGCACGTCGAAGCGCACCGCCACCCGCTGGCCGGCCGCGGCCGAGACCCGAGCGAAGGCCTTCAGCTCGAGCACCGGACGGGTGACGGTGGCCTGCGGGTCGCGCACGTAGAGCTGGACGACCTCCTCACCGGCCCGCCGTCCGGTGTTGGTGACCGTGACCTCGACGGCGACGCTGTCTCCGGCGACGACCTCCGCGCGCTCCACCGCCGCCTCGTCGACGGTGAAGGGCGCGTAGCCGAGGCCGTGGCCGAAGCAGTAACGCGGGGCGACCGGCGAGTCCACGTAGTCGCCGTGCCAGTGCGACCGCCCGCCGGACACCTTGTGGCCGTAGAAGACGGGCAGCTGGCCGACCGTACGGGGGTAGGAGATCGGCAACTTGCCGCTCGGGTTGACCTCGCCGAGGAGGACCTCGGCGATCGCCCGCGCGCCGGTCTCCCCGGGCAGCCAGGCCATCAGCACGGCGGCGCACCGGTCGTGCAGGAAGTCGCTGCCGACCGGCCGGCCCGCGACGAGGACCGCCACCACGGGGGTGCCGGTGTCGACGACGGCACGGACCAGATCCTCCTGGACGCCGGGAAGGTCGAGACTGGACCGGTCCCGCGACTCGCCCGTGGTCGCCCGGGGGGTCAACCCCGAGCGGTCGCCCAGCACCAGCACCGCGACGTCCGCCTCGGCGGCGGCCGCAACCGCCTCGGCGAACCCGTCCGTCGACGGGTCGACCACGTCACACCCCGGCACGTAGCGCAGCCGGTCGCCGAGGCGGGCGGCGAGTTCGTCGCGGACGGTGGGCACGCCGTCCATGCTCTCGTCGATCTCCAGGTCGTCCGGGATCGTCATCGTCTGGCCGAGCAGCCCGCGCCGCTCGCGCGCCTCCATCAGCGACTCGATGTGCGCGGCGAACGAGTAGTCACCGAGCAGGTGCCGGGCGTCGTCGGCGTTCGGACCGATGAGGGCCACCCTGCCGGCTCCGGCGACCAGCGGCAGCACGCCGTCGTTCTTCAGCAGGACGAGGCTGCGGCGCGCGATCGCCAGCGCCACGTCCCGGTGCCGGTCGTCGCTGACCGCCAACTCGACCGCGCCCTCGTCGACGTACGGGGCCTCGAAGAGCCCGAGCTCGAACTTGTGCCGCAGGACCCGGGCGACCGCCTCGTCGAGTCGCGCCTCACTGACCTCCCCGGCGTCGAGCGCGCGCGCCAGGGCGTCCGCGTACGCGTCGGTCGCCGGGAGCTCGACGTCGACGCCCGCGGCGAGGCCCAGGACCGCCGCCTGCTGCTTGTCCGCCGCCAGGTGGTGGTAGGAGTGCAGGTCGTCGACGGCGAAGTAGTCGGACACCACGCTCCCGGTGAAGCCCCACTGCCGGCGGAGGATGTCGCTGAGGAGTTCCGCGTTGGCGTGGCAGGGAATCCCGTCCAGCTCGTGGTAGCCGGCCATCACCGACCGGAGGCCGCCTTCGCGGACGGCCGCCTCGAACGGGTGCAGGTACACCTCCCGGAGCAGACGCGGGGGCAGGTGGGCCGGCGCCCAGTTCAGCGCGCCCTCGGAGGCGCCGTAGCCGACGAAGTGCTTGGCCGTGGCGAGGACGCCGTCCGCCAGGTCGGCACCCTGGAGTCCCCTGACGAACGCCACGCCCATGCGTGCCACCAGATGCGGGTCCTCGCCGTAGGTCTCCTCCGTCCGACCCCAGCGCGGGTCACGCACCACGTCCAGGACCGGCGAGAGCCCCTGGTGGCTCCCCATGGCGCGCATCTGCGCGCGGACGGCGTCCGCGAGTTGCTGGTTGAGGCCGGGCGCCCAGGTGCTCGCGACCCCGATCGCCTGCGGGAAGATGGTCGCCTCCCGGGCCATCACCCCGGAGCACACCTCCTCGTGCACGATCGCCGGAATCCCCAGCCGGGTCTCGGTGACCAGGAACCGTTGGATCGCGTTCGCCGCCCGCGCCACCTGCGTCGCCCGCAGGCCGGTCGCTCCGGCGACGCGGGTCACGTGCCCCAGCCCGTGTCGAAGGACGGGGCGGGCCCGCTCCGCCGAGAACCGCCCGCTCTCCAGCAGCGCGAACGCCCAAGTGCTCCCCAACTGCGCGAGCTTCTCCTCGCGGGTCATCCGTGCCAACAGGTCCGACACCCGCTCCTGGACGGGGGCGGAAGCGTCGGCGTAGATCGCTCCGGTCCGCGGTCCCACAGTGGTCACCCGGTCACCCCCATCACCGCCGGAACATGGCCTCGGCCTCGTCGGTCCCGACGTCCCCGCTCCCGGCTGCGGCGGCGGAGAGGTGGTGGTGGCGAGGCGCGCGCAGGAGCGAGAGCCCTCGATCGTGTGGGTGGCGTGGTGCCGAGGCCGCCCGGCCGAAGACATTGATCACGGGCATCGCGTCCCTTACTGTAAACGTAATCGGTAACGTTTACATTGATCGTGAACTTAATCGACGACCCTCGCGTTGTCCAGAGCTCGCGCAGTGCCCACCACCCCCTCGGTCCCGGCGTCACGGCGGAGAGTTCCCCGGCGTCCGGACCGCGCACGAAGGGAGCCAGCCCTGAACACCCACCTCGACCAGCCGCCGGAACCCCTGGCCGGCGCCGAGCGTCCACTCCCCCGCCGCGGCGCGTCGCCGCCGCGCGCGTGCCGCGACCAGCGGGACGACACCGGATCGACGGTCAGCCGGGAGGTTTCGTGAACACCGCGCGCCTGATCCTCGACACCCGCCGCCGGGTCGCACCGGTGCCGCGCCGGCTCTTCGGCTCGTTCGTGGAGCACCTGGGCCGCTGCGTCTACACCGGCATCTACGAACCGGGGCACCCGACGGCCGACCAGCACGGGTTCCGGCGTGACGTTCTCGCACTCGTCCGGGAGCTGGGCGTCACCACGGTCCGCTACCCGGGCGGCAACTTCGTCTCCTCCTACCGCTGGGAGGACGGCATCGGCCCGGTCGACCAGCGACCCGCGAGACTCGACCTCGCCTGGCACAGCCTGGAGACCAACGCGTTCGGACTCGACGAGTTCATGCGGTGGGTCCGGGCGGCGGACGTCGAGCCGATCATGGCGGCCAACCTCGGCACCCGGGGCACCGCCGAGGCCGTCGACCTGCTCGAATACGCCAATCACCGCGCCGGGAGCCAGCTCGCCGACCGGCGCCGCGCCAACGGCGCGGCCGACCCGTACGGCATCCGGCTGTGGTGCCTCGGCAACGAGATGGACGGCCCCTGGCAGGTGGGCGCGCGGACCGCGCCCGAGTACGGACGCCTCGCCGCGCAGACCGCGAAGGCCATGCGACGGTTCGACCCCGATCTCGAACTGATCGCCTGCGGCTCGTCGCACTCCAGCATGCCCACGTTCGGCACCTGGGAACGCGACGTGCTCACCGAGGCGTACGACGACATCGACCTCATCTCGCTGCACGCCTACTACCAGCCGGTCGACGGCGACCTGCCCAGCTTCCTCGCCTCCGCCGAGGACATGGACCGGTACATCGACGCCGTCACCGCCATCGCCGACTCCGTCGGCGCGATCCGCAGGTCGACCAAGAAGATCATGATCGCGTTCGACGAGTGGAACGTCTGGTACCAGTCGGCGGCTCCGTCCACGCCCCCGAGCGGCGAGGACTGGCCGGTGGCGCCACCGCTGTTGGAGGACCACTACAGCGTCGCGGACGCCGTCGTCGTCGGCGGGCTCCTCATCAGCCTGCTCCGCCACAGCGATCGGGTCACCGCGGCCTGCCAGGCCCAACTGGTCAACGTCATCGCGCCGATCATGACCGAACCGGGGGGCGGGGCCTGGCGGCAGACCATCTTCCACCCCTTCGCCCGCACCGCTCGGCACGCCCGCGGGGCCGTCCTCGACGCGCTTCGGGACAGCAGCACGACCAGCACCGACCGCTACGGTGAGGTCGACGTGGTCGACGCGGTCTCCACCTGGGACGACAGCACCGGCGAGATGAGCGTGTTCCTCGTCAACCGCAGCGCCGACGCGCCCGCCGAGGTGACCGTCGAGGTCGGTGGCGCCCGGGTGGCCGGGATCGTCGAGTGCGTCACCATCGGGGGCGGCGACCTCGACGCCAGGAACACGGCCGACGGTCCGGACCACGCCGCGCCTCGCCCCAACGGCAGCGCGCGCGACACCGGCACGGGCATCGCGCTGACCCTCCCACCCGCGTCCTGGACGATGGCGCGGTTGACGACCACGAGTTCCTGACCGGCCACTGCCCGGTGCCGTCCGGCGACGCACGACCGCGACGGCGCCGGGCCCGGCCGTGCCGCCAGGACGGCGGCCGGCCCGGCCACGGCGGCCTCTGCACGGCGCGGACACGCCCCGGCCGTTCCCTCCTGGCCCCGCCAGGAGGGAACGGCCGGGGCTCCCCACCTACCTAGAAGAAAGCCTGCGTCGGGACCTCACTGGCCGACCGGCGCGCTCTGCGAGCCGTTGAAGAGCCGGTCGCCCTGGTAGTGGGCGACCACCGGGGCGTCGAGGTCGCCGTGGACGGTCTTCTTCAGCCGGGCGACCCCGTTGTGCACGGGGGCCGACCCGAGGTATGTGTCGCCGGCCCAGAACTCGACCTTGCCGGACGGGGAGGACATGCTGGTGCTGACCGCACCCACCGTCGCGGTGGCGGTGACCTTGGTGTTGGGCGAGGCGCCGGCGGGTGCGGTCTCGACGTCGAGACCGGTCGTGGTGGCGCGGAAGGCCAGGTCACGGAGGTAGTGGTTCAGCAGCGGACGCCAGACGTGCCAGGTGTGCACACCGGGCACGTTGAACTCGTCCAGCTCGACGCCGGCGGCCCGCAGGGCGGCGGCGTTCCGCTGCGAGGCCTCGGCGATGTTGCCCAGGCGGTCCTGGAGCCCGGTGCCGATCATGATGCCGCCGGCCACCGCCTTCATGCGGTCGACCTGCGCCTGCGTGGCGTTCGGTCCGCCCGCGCTCCAGGCGGCGTGGTAGCCGAACAGGTCGGTGTGGTTGTACATGATGGTGTAGGCCCGGCTGCCACCGGCGGAGAAGCCGCCGAACGCCCGGTCCTGGGCACGCGTGGAGACGTGGTAGTTCTGCTCGACGAACGGGAAGATGTTGTTCCGCAGCTCGTTGACGTAGCCCTCGTTGCCACCGGGGAGGCCGTTGAAGTCGGTGGACACGATCACCATCGGCTCCACGACCCGGTCCTTGATCGCGTTCTCCAGGATGAGGTGGGCCACGCCCTGCATCGTCCAGGCGGTGGAGTGGTCGCCACTGCCGTGGCTCAGGTAGAGGGTCGGGTACGGCTTGGCCCGGTTGGGGTCGTAGCCGTGCGGCAGGTAGACGACGATGTCGTGCACCCCACGCGGGTTGGTCGACAGCGGCGAGGTGTACCGCCGGGACTCCAGCGTGCCGACCTTGGCGACCGGGGCCTGGTAGCCGGTGTCGTACGTCGGGAACTTCTTGCTGGCCGGGACGTACATGGTGCTGCGCACCGCGCCCGGGGCGCCCGGGTACTGCGGCTGGATCTGCCACGGGTTCGCGGGGTCGTCGTGCAGGGTGCAGCCGGTGGCGAGCTCGTTGGTGCAGTCGTGCGTGAACGCATAGCGGAAGGTGCCGGCGGGCAGCGGCGTGGTGAACGTCCACACCCCGTCGGGGCCCTTCTGCATGGGCTGGATGTGCCACGGGGTGGCCGCGACGTCGCCGGGCTGCCACTCGGCGGGCGGTCGGGCGTCACCGCAGTCCTGGCACGGGATGTTCTCCGGGCGGGAGTAGAACCAGTCGCCGTAGACGTGGACCTGCTGGACGTCCTCGGGCGCCTGGTACCGGAAGGTGACCGTGTAGCCGGTCGGGGGCTGATCGGTGCGGGTGACCGTCGGGCCCAGGGGCGCGGGCGGCGCGGCCGACGCCGCGGGGGCGGCGACCGTGCCGGCCGCCACGGTGACGGCGGCGAGCAGTGCGAGCATCAGCCGGCGCCTCGGCGTCGGCGTCAGGGGACGGGGAATTGCGACGGGCATGTTCCTGCTCCCTCTTCGGCGTGTGGTCAGACCGCATCGAGCGGCCGACCGACCATTCGATGGTGAGGTGAACGGATACCAGTGACGAGCGGTGTAACGCGGTGTGAGCGCTAACATCCTGCCTGTTAAAAAGGGAACCATGAATTGAATTGGGGGTCAAGAGTCGGTCGGAAAAATTGCCTCGACTAATCATCGACAATAGAATCCGGGCACGCTTGTACGGCACCAGAAGCTCTGGCGCGCGAATCTATTTCCGGCTATTTTCACGCACGATTGCGAACCGATCGTCCGCGACCGGCGAGCACCTCCGGGACCGACCTTCCGGTGCGGCTATTCCACCCCTGGCTCCAACCTCCCGTCGACTCGCCGCGGAATGGCGGTGTATTCGTCTCGCAACTCCTCGGGCAGGACCCACTCCGGGGCGTCCTGCCACGCCAGTGGTCGAAGGAACCGTCGGATCGACGTGGCGCCCACCGAGGTGTGCACGGCGTTGCTCGACGGCCAGGGCCCACCGTGGTGCTGAGCCCACGACACACGGACACCGGTGGGATAGCCGTCGAAGACGACCCGACCCGAGCGGGCGACGAACACGTCGACCAACCGGCGCACGAGCTCCGGGGCGTCCTCCGGTCCACGGTGGATGGAAGCGGTCAGCGACGGTGGAACGGTCGCGAGCACGGCGTCGAGCTCGGCGACAGCGCCGTACCGGACCACCACCATGAGCGGACCGAAGCACTCCTCGGCGATCTCGGCGGTCAGGGCCGGCAGACCGACCTCCAGCAGCATCGGCGCGACGGTGAAACCCGCGCCGGGCGCGACCCGGGGTCGCGCCGAGACGCGGGCGCCGGCCCGCTCGAACGCCGCGGCTCGATCCTCGTACGCGTCGCGGATCCGCTCGTTGAGCAGGACCGCGCCCTCGGCGGCCGCGGTGACCCTCCCCCGCAGCAGGTCGACGAGGTGGTCGCCGGCCGCGTCCGAGGGGACGAACGCCAGACCGGGCTTGGTGCACAGCTGACCGCCCGAGCCGGTGAAGGAGGCGAACAACCCGTCGGCGATCTGGTCCGCCCGGTCGGCGGCCGCGCCGGGTAGGACGACGATCGGGTTCACGCTGCTCAGCTCGGCGTACAGCGGAATGGGGTCGGGTCGTTCGTCGATGGCGGCCTGGATGGCGCGGGCGGCGCCGACGGATCCCGTCAGGGCCGCCGCGCGGATCGCGGGGTGGCGCACGAGCGCGAGGCCGGCCTGGTCCCCGTAGACGACCGCGATCACCCCGTCGGGCCCGCCCAGGTCGCGGACGGCCGACGCGATCGCGTCGCCGGAGACCCGCGACGTCACCGGATGCGACGGGTGGGCCTTGAGGACCACGGGGCAACCCGCGGCGAGCGCGGCGGCCGTGTCGCCACCGGCGACCGAGAAGGCGAACGGGAAGTTGCTGGCCCCGAAGACGGCGACCGGTCCGAGAGGTACGAGCATCCGCCGCAGGTCCGGACCCCGCCCGAGCGGTGTGTCGGCGGCGTGGTCGATGGCGGCCTCGACGTACGCGCCGTCACGCAGCACCTCACCGAACATCCGGAACTGGACCGCCGCCCGCGTGAGCTCCTGGTCGAGTCGGGCGCGACTCAGCCCGGTCTCCGCCTCCGCGGCCGCGACCAGGTCGGCGCGTCGGGACTCCAGCGACGCGGCGATCGCCTCCAGCATCCCCGCCCTGCCGACTCGTCCCAGGTCGGACAGCCATCGCGCGGCCGGGGACAGTCGGCCGGCGACGGTCTCCAATCGGGTTTCGTCCGTCTCGACGAGATCCGTCGGCCGGCGCCGGCCGTCACGCGGATCGACCGTGGTGACCACGTTCACAGCAGTCCTCTCTTCCCCAGGTTGCCCATCAGATCGCGGATGCCGAACTCCCAGGGCTCGCACTCCTCCGCGTGCCGCACCTGGTTGACCAGGGTGCCCAGGGCCGGGCAGCTGATCCGCACCACGTCGTCGACCTTGTGGGTGAAGCCGTCGCCGGGGCTGTCCCGATCCTGGATGGGCGCGAACATCGTGCCGAGCATCAGGACGGCACCGTCGGGATAGTGGTGGTGCGGGCCGATCAGCTGCCGCACCAGCGCCTCCGGGTCCCGCGACATCCGGGTCATCTCCGAGACCGCCTCCAGGTGGAAGCCGTCCACGCCGTGGACCCGCAGGCACACCTCCAACTCGCGCACCCGTTCCAGGCCGAACCGCTGGTCGAAGAGCCGGATCAGGGGGCCGAGGGCGCAGGAGGCGTTGTTGTCCTTCGCCCGGGGAAGCAGGAGCGCGGAGCGTCCCTCGACGTCGCGCAGGTTCACGTCGTTGCCGAGGGTGGCCCCGACGATCCGCCCACTGGACGCGACGATGAGTGCGACCTCGGGCTCCGGGTTGTTCCAGGTCGACGCGGCGAGCACACCGACCGGCACGGCGGTGCCGACGGCGGAGAGGATCTGCCCCTTGGTGAAGATCTCCGCGTCGGGACCGATCCCCACCTCCAGGTACTGACTCCAGACCCCCTCGGCGACCAGCAGGGTCTTGAGCCGCTCCGCTTCCGCCGAGCCGGGAGCCAGGCTGTGCAGGTCGGCTCCGATGTCGGCGAGCATCCGGTCACGGATGTCCGCGGCGAGCGCCAGGTCACCCCGCGCCCGTTCCTCGATGACGCGTTCGATCATCGAGACGGGAAAGGTCACGCCGGCGGCCTTGAGTGCCTGCAGGTCGACCGGGGCGAGCAGCCAGGGCCGGGTGTCGTCCCGGGTGGCGGCGCCGGTGTTGGCCAGGATCTCCCCGAAGTCACCGATCCGGGGCCCGTCGAGCGCCGCCACCGTCGCGGCGGGATCGTCCAGCTCGCAGATGTCCCGGACGGTCGGGAACCGGCGGCTGATGTCGATGACGTCGTCGCCCCGTACGACCACCGGTGAGGGGCCGTCGACGGACGGGTCCCAGACCCGGCCGACGAGCACGCTGTGGTCGACGTCGTCCGGTAACGCCTCGGCGGCGGTCCCGAACCAGTGCGCCCCGACACCCCGGGGCCGCGGCGCCGTCATGAGGCGCTCTCCAGATTGAAGAAGGACCGCTCGTCCCGGGGCCGGATGTCGTAGACGGCGTCGCGGAACATCCGCATCGGGTGCGGGGTGAACGGGTGCTGCTCGATCGCGGTGAGGTCCAGGTCGATGCCCAGGCCGACGCCGGTCGGGATGAGCACGTCGCCGTCCGCGGTCAGGACCAGCCGTTCGTTCGTGATCTCGGGGCGCCAGGGCACGTCGGTCGCCATGATCTCCAGGTACCGGAAGTTGGGCAGCGTCGCGCCGAGTTGGAGCGTCGCGGCGGTGCTGAGCGGGCCGCTCGGGTTGTGCGGCGCGAACCCCACGTAGCTGGTCGCGGCGAGCGTGGAGATGAAGGCGAGCTCGGCGATGCCGCCGGCGTGCGTGACGTCCGGTTGGACGAAGTCGACCGCCTGGCGGGCGAGCGCCGGCGCGAAGCCCTGTCGGCCGTACCAGCGCTCCCCCGCGGCGATCGGCACCGGGGACGCGCGGCGGATGTCGACCAGCGCGTCGAGATTGTCCGGTGGGCACGGCTCCTCGAACCACACCGGGTCGAACTGCGCAATCTCCCGCGCGACCTTGATCGCGTGGCGGACGTCGAACCGGCCGTGCCCCTCGATGAACAGCTCGACGTCGCGGCCGACCGCGCCCCGGACGGCGTCGATCTGGGCGAGCACCCGGTCCAGTTGCCGGGTGGTGATGGTGAGGTCGTAGTTCTCGAACGGGTCCCACTTCAGGCCCCGGAAGCCGCTCCCCACCGTCCGGCGCGCGGCCGCCGCGTAGTCCTCCGGGGTGACGGCGCCGGAGAACCAGCCGTTCGCGTACGCACGCACCCGGTCCCGGGTCGCGCCGCCGAGCAGCCGCGCGACCGGCACACCCAACTCCCGCGCCGAGATGTCCCACAGGGCCATCTCCAGCGAGCTCAAGGCGGTCATGATGACCGGGCCGCCCCGCCAGTACCAGTCCCGGGCGAGTTCGTAGAGGATCTTCGAGATGCTGGTGGGGTCGAGGCCCACGACCGCCTCGGCCACCTCGGCGATCGCGCCCTGGACGGCCCGTTCCTTGCCCTCCAGGGTGGCCTCGCCGAGCCCGACGATCCCCTCGTCGGTGTGGACGCGCACCAGAACGAGGTTCGTCCGGTAGAAGTCGACGACCAGCGTGTCAACAGAGATGATCTTCATCGTCCGGGTCAACCCTTCACCGCGCCGGCGGTCATGCCGGACACCACGTACTTCTGCGCCAACAGGTAGAAGGCGACGGCGGGCAGTGTGAACAGGAAGGCGACGGCCATCACCGTCTGGATCGGCGTGCCCAACTCGCCGATGAAGTTCGCGATGCCGACGGAGGCCGGTTGCAGCTCCGGGTCGAAGATGAACGTCACCGCGAAGACGTACTCGTTCCACGCGTGGAAGAAGGCGATGACCGCGGTCGCGGCGATCGACGGGGCGATCAGTGGCACGTTGATGCGGGTCAGGACGGTGAGCGGCCGTCCGCCGTCGGCCCGCGCCGCCTCCTCCAACTCCCTCGGGATGCCGTCGATCGCGCCCTTGAGGATCAGCGCGACGATCGGCAGGACGAAGGCGGAGTTCACCAGGACGAGGCCGGTCAGCGAGTCGAGCAGGTCGAAGCGGCGGAAGAGCGCGAACAGCGGCACGACCATGAGCGCCTCGGGGAGCATCTGCGTGAACAGCAGCACGACGGTCAGCACGGCCTTGCCCCGGAAGGAGAAGCGTGACAACGCGTAGCCGAGCGGGATGCCCAGGCCCACGGAGAGGACCATCGTGCCCACCGCGATCACCAGGCTGTTGAGCAGCCACCCGGCCGCCTTACCCTCGGCCAGCGCCTCGACGAACACCCCGAACCGGCCGAGGTCCGGCGTGAGCCGGGGCTGTTCGGCGAACAGGTCACCGTTGCTGGACAGCGCCGTGACGAGCATCCAGTAGAGCGGAAACACCGCGACACCCAGCACGACGAGCACGGCGACGATCCGCGCGGTGAGGCCGAACCGGAACCGCCTCATCGGACGTCCTCCTTCTCCGCGGCACGGGCGACCAGCCGGCTGCCGGTGATGACGATGAGCGAGATGACGACGCCGACCATGCCGATGGCCGCCGCCGATCCGAGTTCCTTCGAGTCGAAGGCCTGCGAGTAGAGGTCGATGACGAGCGTCTCGGTCGCGCCGACGGGGCCGCCCTTGGTCATCAGCCAGATGAGCTCGAAGCGCCGCAGCGACCAGATCGTCATGAGCAGGGCCAGCAGCCCCACGGTCGGCTTGATGACCTGCCAGGTGACCGCGCGGAAGGCGTCCCAGCGTCCGGCGCCGTCCACGGTCGCGGCCTCGTTGAGCTCCTGCGGCACGGCCTGGAGCGCGGAGAGCAGCACCACGGAGGTGAACGGGAACAGCTGCCAGATGGTCGTGGCGAGCACCGCCGGGAGCGCGTAGCGCGGGCTGTCCAGGATGGCGCCGCCCGGGACGCCGAGGCCCACGGCGTCGAGGAAGCGGTTCACGATGCCGTACTGCGCGTTGAGCATCCAGGTGGCGATGAGCGCGACCGCGATGCCGGGCGCGGCCCAGGGAATGGTGATCAGCGCCCGTGCCACGCCCCGGCCGCGGAAGCCGCGGTTGAGCAGGAGCGCGACGACGAGCCCGCTGCCGACCGCCCCGACCACGCAGGCGATGACGTAGATGAAGGTGATCAGCAGGGTGCGCCGGAAGTCGGGGTCGCCGAAGATCCGGTTGAAGTTCTCCAGCCCGACCCACTCGCTCCGGGTCGGGTTGAGCAGCGTCGTCCGGGTGAAGCTGAGGTACACCTCCTGGGCGAGGGGCACCGCCTGGAAGACGAGGATGAACAGTGCGGCGGGGGTCAGGAACAGGTACGGCGTCCACTTGCTGCCGAGCGGGCTGCGTCGCCGCCGCGCCCCGGGTCGGCGGGTTGTCTTCGGTGCTCCGGTTTGCTCGAGCACGGTCATCGGATGATCCTTCGGGGGTAGGACGCTGCCGGCGCACGGACCGTCGCGCCGGCAGCGTCGCCTTGTCCAGCCGTCAGCCGACCAGCTCGGTCGCCTGCTGCTGAGCGCGATCCAGTGCCGACTTGAGGTCGGCCTTGCCCTGCAGCGCCGCGATCACGTTCTGCACGACCACCTTGCGGATGTCCGGCGTCTTGGCTTCGAACCCCAGCACGATCTGCGGCAGACTGCTCTCGGTGAGCTCGTCGAAGACGGTGAGGAACGGAGTCTCCTTCAGCGTCTCCGCGCTTCGCTGCGTGGTGGTGGCGACGCTGCTCGCGCCGAGAATCTCCTGGAGCTTGACCTGGTTCTGCGGCTCCAACGCCCAGCGGATGAAGGTGGCAGCCTCGTCCTTGGCCTTGCTCGACTCGTTGATGACGATCGGCGCGAGGATGGCGCCCTGCTTGCGCACCGGGAACGGGATCGGCGCGACGCTGAACTTGAGCTGCGGGTTCTGGCCGCGCGTCGCGGTCACGTACCCACCGTTGTTGAGCTCCATCCCGACCTTGCCCTCGGCGAACATGCGCCGGAACGTCGCCGCGTCCGCTCCGCGCGGGATCACGTTCGCGTCGTACAGGTCCTTGTACGCCTGGAGGCCCTTGAGGTTCTCGGGCGAGTTGATCGTCAGCGTCTTGCCGTCGGACCACGCGCCGCCGAAGCCGTAGACGTAGTTGAAGATGTCCTGCCACACGCCGGCTTCCTCAGCCTCCGTCTGGCGGAACGCCAGCCCGTAGACGTCACCCTTGGTGAGCGACTTGGCCGTGGAGACGAACTGCTCGTAGGAGGTCGGCGGCGTCGGGATCAGGTCGGCGTTGTAGAACATCGCGTAGTTCGACGCCTCGAAGATGATGCCGTGCCGGACCCCGTCGTGGACCATGAACTGGTCCGGCTGCTTGAGCAGGTCGTACTTGCCGACGTCGACCAGCTTGTCGAGCGGCGCGATGAGGCCGGCGTCGGAGGCGGCCTCGAACTCGGGCATGTCGAAGCGGACCAGGTCCGGGCCCTTGCCGCTGCCCATCTGGGTGAGCACCGTCTGGCCGAAGGTCGGGTAGGGCACCGCGGCGGCGGATACCTGCACCTTGTCCTGGCTCTTGTTGAACTCGTCGAGCCAGGCCGTCAGCTTGGGACCGCGACCGGGGTCGCCGAAGGTCGAGGCGGCGAAGGTCAGCTTGGTGACGCCATCACCGGAACCGTCGTCTGAGCCGCACCCGGTGAGAAGAGCAGCGACCAGGCCGAGGGCACATGTCGCCCCGGTGAGGCGGAGGCGGAAGGGCTTCTTGCTCATCGTTACTCCCCTGTAACAGGTCAGAGTCGTCGAGATGAAATTTGCAACGATCGTAGCGTCATATGCAACGGTGTCAAGTAGCGGTTGCGCCTGGAACGCACTACCATTGCAAATGATGCAATTCCAGCGACGGTAGGGACCGCCGCACGAGGGGAGACATCGCCTTGTCGCAATCGATTCGCCGCGCGATCGACCTCATCCGTCGATCCGCGGAGCACCCGCTGTCGCTCACCGAGGCGGCGGATGTGCTGGGCGTCCACAAGTCCACAGCTCTTCGGATCCTGCAGACGCTCGAATCGGCACGCTTCGTGCGCCGGACCGGCGCCGGCACCTACGTGCTCGGCAGCGGCCTCATCGAACTGTCCGAACTCGCCCTCGGCTCCATGGACCTGCGTCAGTTCGCCGCCGCGCACCTGCGGGCGTTGCAACGCGAGACCGGCCACACGGTGCACCTGGCCCAGCTGACCGGCGACGAGATCATCTACATCGACAAGGTCGACAGCCAGGCGTTCGACGCCGTCAAGCTGCCGTCCCGGGTGGGACGCGCGGTCTCGATCTACGCGAGCGCCGTCGGCAAGACCATCCTGGCGTACCTGCCGGCGGAGGAGCGCGACCGCCTGCTCTCCCACGTGGTCTACGAACGCTTCACCGACACCACGTACGCCGACCGCGACTCCCTCGAAGCCGAACTCGTCCACATCCGCGAGCAGGGCTGGGCCACCGACAACGGTGAGCACGACGCGTACGTCATGTGCGTGGCCGCACCGATCCGGGACTCACGCGGGCGGGTCATCGCCGCCGCCTCGATCACCGCCATCGAGGTCATCGCCAGCCTCGACGAGCTCAAGAGCAACCTTCCGCTCCTGCTCGACACCGCGAACCAGATCTCACGCGAGCTCGGCTTCACCCCTCCGTCGTCCGGCGAGCCGGAGGGTGTCGACGACAATCGACCGACGGCAACCGTCTGAGCCCGGGCGCTAGTAGACGTCCTCGTAGCCCTGCCGCCAGCGCTCGGCGTTGTAGACGGCGGTCTCGCGGAACAACCACACGAACAATCCACTGCCGCCGCACAGGGCCGCCCCGACGAGCGCCACCCAGTCGCGTTCCACGACCGCCGACACCCCGAACCCCACCGTGAAAAGCGTTGCGGCCAGCAGGCTCGGCTCGGGCCGCCGCAGCCAGTAGCCGAGCCATCCGCTGCGTCGGCGAAGACCGCGCGGCGTCGTCTCCCTGGTCTTGACCAGCGGCGCACGAACCGAGCGGCGCCGCCGTCTCCGCTGCCGCCTGCCCGCCACCCGTCGACCGTACAACGCGTCGAACTCCGGTCACGCCGGTCGACCTCCGCCTGCCACTGCCCGACATCCGACCACGTCGACATTCGGAGGCTGAAGACCGGCAAGAGTCGGCGCCGCGCCACGGCCAATACCTCCCGGGTATCGGTCCTTGCTGAATTGATCATTGTTGTCGCAGCTCACGCAAGGTGCAGTGGTGAGCGGGCGATCACGAGACCGCCCATCACCAGAGCGAATCATGGGAGATCGAAAATGGGTCAGCTCGCCGGCAAGGTCGCGGTGGTGACCGGCGCCAGCACGGGCATCGGGTTCGCCAGCGCGCAGCGCTTCGCCGAGGAGGGTGCGTACGTCTATCTCACCGGCCGGCGGAAGCCGGAACTCGACGAGGCGGTGGCGCGTGTCGGCGCGGCCCGCGCCAGCGGGGTGCCGGGTGACGTGACGAACCTGGCCGACCTCGACCAGCTCTTCGCCACGATCGACGGCGACGGGCGGCGGATTGACGTCCTCTTCGCCAACGCCGGCGGAACCTCCATGTTGCCCCTGTCCCTGGCGACGGAGGAGGACTACGAGCAGGTCACCCGTATGAACCTGCGCAGCGCGCTGTTCACCGTGCAGAAGGCCCTGCCCCTGCTCAACGACCACGCGTCGGTCATCCTCTGCTCGTCCACCGTGGCGAGCCGGGGGGCCGAGGGCGTCGGCCTCTACGCGGCGGCCAAGGCCGGGGTCCGGTCGTTGGCCCGCAGCTGGGCCAACGAGCTCCGGGGGCGGGGTATCCGGGTCAATGCCCTCGCGCCGGGCGTGACGGAGACGCAGTTGGTGCGGGGCAACGCTCCGTCTGGCACCAGCGCGGACGAGTTCATCGCGATGCTGGGCGCGACGGCGCCGCTGGGACGCATCGCCGACCCGGCCGAGCAGGCCGCGGCGGCGCTCTTCCTCGCCTCGGACCAGAGCAGCTACATCACCGGTTTCGAACTGCTCGTGGACGGCGGCGTCAACCAGATCTGACCGCCGACCGCGGGCCGGTCACGGCGCCGCGACGGGCCGGGTCGGCGCCGCACGCGCCGACCCGGCTTCGCGTCAGCCGCGGGCCGCCACCGCGACCGCGACCGCGACGTGGACGAACTGGTCGCGCGCCGCCGACGGAGTGGCCGGTGCCCAGGCCAGGACGACCTGCCTGGGCGGGACGCCGCGCACCGGAACGGCGACGACGGACGAGCCGAGCCGACCGGTCGCACTGGCCCCGGACAGGATCACGAGTTCGCCGAGCGCGACCCGGTCGAGGAGTTCGTCCAGACCCACCTGCGGCGCCTGCGCCCGGAAGAGCTCCTCGTGCTCCAGGTCGTCCATCGTCAGGCTGTCGCGGACGGCGAGCGGGTGCACGGCCGCGACGAGCGCGACCGGGGTCTCGTCGAGGAGGTCGACGGTGTCCAGCCCGCCGAGGTCGTCGCTGCTGCACATGAAGGCCGCGTCGGCGGTGCCGTCGCGCACGGCGGCGCCCTGGTCGGAGGTGAAGAGCACCTCCACCGGCACCGGGTCCGGGCCGTTCCGGTACGCCGCCAGCGTCTCGGCCAGCAGACCCACCCCGGTACCGGCCGGAGCGGCGAGCACCAGCCGCCGCGGCCGGGCCGCCTGCTGGGTGCGGCGGACGCCGCCGTCGAGTGCGGCGAGGATCTTGCCGCTCTCGCGCAGGAACACCTCCCCCGCCGTGGTGAGGTCGACCCGCCGGCTGGTGCGGTCGAAGAGTCGGACACCCATCCGGCGCTCCAACCTGCCGATCGCCCGGGACAGCGGCGGCTGGGCCATGCCCAACTGCTCGGCGGCGCGCCCGAAGTGCCGGTGCTCGGCGACCGCGACGAAGTAGACGAGGTCCCGTACCTCCGGTCGATCCATACCTCAACGGTACCAATCACGGGTCCGGCGAGTCGGCGTCGCCGGACCTACCGCAGCCATCGCAGTGCGGCGTCCGCGGCGTCCTCCGGGCTGCTGTTGAAGGCGATCGCCGCACCGGGGGCGTGCTGCCGGACGAGGTTGACCGCCCTCTCGAAGAGTTCGAGCAGGGGTTCATGCTTGCGGATGCCTCCTCCGACCACCACGCACGCGTAGTCCCGCCGGACCAGCGCCTCGGTGATCGCCTCCTCCGGGTCGTCGTCGGGTGCCACCAGGCAGAGATCGGCCTCGACGCCGTGAACGCCGAAGCGGGCCTGGCCCCGGGCGATCGCCGCGACGACCGGCTGCGGGTCCCACCCGGGGATCCTGGCCGGATCCAGACCGATCACCAGCACCGGCCCCCGTGCCATGCGCCCTCCTCGTCCCGCAAGGATCCGGTTCCCGGCCCGCGGGCACCGGTAACCACGTTCCCGCGCACGTCCGGGTGCCCGGGGCGATGTCCACGATGCTGCCACAGGGGCACCGGCACTCGCGGGGATCCCGACCTCCGCTGTCGATGTCGACCGCTCGCGCCGCGGTCGGTCCTCGTGATCGATCGTCCGTCCCACGCGCGGGCGGGCGCGGCTCCGCCGGGCGACCCCGTCACCGTACGGCCGGAGTCCGACGCACTAGCATTGCCGCGGTCCGGGACGGCTCTGCTGAATCGAGGCGACATGCAATGGCTGCGGCAGTTGCTGGGCGGCGGTCGGGTCCAGCTCGATCCCGGGCGGCAGCAGGCGCTGCTGCACGAGGCCCAGTCCCGCTACGGCGCCGGTGCGCAGCTCCGCTTCCCCCAACAGGTCGAGGAGGTCACCCGGCTGCTGGCCGGTGACGACGGGCTGGTGGTGGCCGCCCGGATCGTCACCGAGGTCGCCGACGAGGCGCACGCGGACCTCCAGGCCCAGGCCCACGACATCCACCGGCGGACGGGCCGGCGGCTCGTGGTGAACCGCCGCAACTATCGGCCACTGTGGAAGGAGGCTGGGCACGCGCTGCGGTGGCCGCTGTTCGCGTTGCCGTCCGGTTTCCACCCGTACGCGCAGGTGGCCGCCGCCGTCGTCGTGGTCGGCGCCGGGGCGCGGCGGCTCGACCGGGTGACCGATCCGACCCCGCTCGTGACCCGCGTGTTCGAGCTGCTCGACCTCATCACCGCCGGCTGGGAGTACGGCCGGCTGCGGGTGGACACCGACGGAGCCGCCCTGGTCGACCGCCTGACCACCAGCGCCGGGCAGATCCTCGCGGTCATGGACGACCCGCCCCGCCTGCCCCCGGCGGTCCGTGAGCTGATGCGCCGCAACAACACCCTCGACGTGCACGATCCGGCCAGCCCACGGGCTGTCGGCGGGATCAACCCGGGCGCGACGATGCGG
Source organism: Micromonospora sp. NPDC049366 (assembly GCF_044466625.1). Taxonomy (NCBI): domain Bacteria; kingdom Bacillati; phylum Actinomycetota; class Actinomycetes; order Micromonosporales; family Micromonosporaceae; genus Micromonospora; species Micromonospora sp. NPDC049366. Next base: position 265,950 of record NZ_JBITMV010000002.1, on the reverse strand, counting down.
GAGCGTCTGCTGGTGTGACGGTCGCCCGCCGGTGCGGAACGTGGAATCGGACGCGGTGGCCCTGGCTAGGCCACGGCGGCCCGGAAGGCCCGCCGGTACGCCGACGGCGAGGTCCGCATCGCGCGGCCGAAATGGTGCCGGTAGGTGACCGGGCTGTCGAAGCCCACCGCGGCGGCGACCTCCGCGACGGGCGCGTCGGTGGTCTCCAGCAGGGCCAGGCTGGCCCGGACCCGCTGGTCGATCAGCCAGCGGATGGGGGTGGCGCCGGTGGCCCGGGCGAAGTGGCGCAGGTAGCTGCGGGCCGACATGTGCGCCTGCCGGGCCAGCGCCGCCACGGTAAGCGGTTCGGCGAGGTGACGCACCGCCCAGGCCATGCTGGCGGCGATCCGGTCGTCGTCCGGGTCGACGCTCACCGGGGCCTCGATGAACTGGGCCTGGCCGCCGTCGCGGTGCGGCGGGATCACCAGGCGTCGGGCGACCGCGTTGGCGACCGCCGCACCGAAGTCGCGCCGCACCACGTGGACGCAGAGGTCCAGCCCCGCGGCGCTGCCGGCGCTGGTGAGGATGTCGCCGTCGTCGAGGTAGAGCACGTCCGGGTCGACGGTGACCGTCGGATGGCGGCGGGCCAGCAGGTCGGCGTAGCGCCAGTGGGTGGTGGCGCGCCGGCCGTCGAGCAGCCCCGCGCCGGCGAGGGCGAACGCGCCGGAGCAGATCGACATCAGCCGGGCGCCCCGCCGGTGCGCCCGGCGCAGCGCGGCGACGAGCTCCGGCGACGGGTCGACGGCGACGTCGGGCACGCCGGGCACGATCACCGTGCCCGCCGCGGCGAGGGCTTCCAGGCCGTACGGGGTGTGCAGCGCGGCACCGCCGACGACGGGCACGGGCCCGGGGCGCTCCGCGCACATCGTGAGCCGGTACCAGTCGACGCCGAGCTCGGGCCGGGGCAGCCCGAACACCTCGGTGACGATCCCGGTCTCGAAGACCGACATGCCGGGGTACGCGAGCACCGCCACGCTCCGGTCGACAGCCGCCATGGCGGGATCTTAGCGATAGGCGGCAGTCGAGCCACTCCCCGTACACGGCCGCCGTCGGCAGGATCGGGGCATGACGTTCTCCGTACCGCCGGCCGAACCGGCGATCGCCGCCGCCCACTTCCTCGCCCGGCTCACCTTCGAGACCGACGTCAGCGACGTGCACGCCGCGCTGGAGGCGGGCACCCCGGGGCTGGTCGTGGTCGACTCCCGTGGTGACGCGGCCTGGCGGCAGGGGCACCTGCCGGGCGCGCTGCACCTGCCCACCGACACGATCGCCGCCCGAGCCGCCGAGCTGGTGCCGGCCGGCTCCACTGTGGTGACGTACTGCTGGGGGCCCGGCTGCAACGGCGCCACCCGCGCGGCGCTGGAGTTCGCGCGTCTGGGCTTCCCGGTCAAGGAGATGATCGGTGGCTTCGAGTACTGGGCCCGGGAGGGGCTGCCCGTGACGACACCGGAGGGGACCGTACGCCGCCCGGTGGACGCGCTCACCGCACCGCGCGCCGCGATCGCCTGTGACTGCTGAGGGGCGACATCCTGCCCGACCCCGGCCGGGTCGTCGAGGCGTCCCGGCCGGTCAGGGCTGCCCACCGTCGCGTTCGGTAACTGCGCTGATGCGCAGCCCGCCGCACCCCCACGCCCACCAGGTCGTCCCGCACCGCGTGCCGCTTCCCCGTCCGGGCCCCCGCCACCCCATCCCATCGCGTGGACGGCAGGCACTCGCCCATTCCCCACACGGATACCAGCGCCGACCGCACCACCCCAGGTCGGTTCGGTCTGCATCTGGAGGAGACATGGGACGTCAGGAGCCGCTGAGCGGCCGGGCATCCCATCTCGAGTACATCGGCTTCCCGGTCGACGAGGCCGTCGAGCTGTCCGCGCTGCACACCCGGAACTTCAGGTGACCCACCGCGACGCCTGACGGACCATTGAAGACGACGACCACCCCGCGATCCCGGAGGACCGATGACGCCCGACGACGAGACGTTTCTCCGCCGCGCCGTGGAACTGGCCGGCAGGGCCGGTGAGTCCGGCGAGCGGCCCTTCGGCTCGTTGCTGGTCGACGCGGACGGCACCGTCCTGATCGAGGACCACAACACGGTGGTCTCCGACGCGGACATCACCGCCCACCCGGAGCTGAAGCTGGCCCGCTGGGCCGCCCGGGAACTCGCACCGGAGCTGGCCGCCACGACCACCATGTTCACCAGCTGCCAGCCCTGCCCGATGTGCGAGACCGCGATCGCCCGCTCCGGCCTCGGCCGCGTGGTGTACGCCCTGTCCTCGGAGCAGTTCGAGGCGGTCAAGCCGGTGACGCCGCCGCTCCCGCCGGTGCGGTACGAAGGGCCGGCGCTGTTCGACGAGGCGCGCCGGCCGATCGACGACTACTACTAGTAAGTGCTGGCCAACGCCACTCGTTGCAACAGCCTCTGGTTTCCGAGGGCGGTGCCCGACGCACCTGCCCCGGGCTGTCGCCCAGAACGCCCTTCCGCCCTCTCCGCATCCGGCCACACCGCGTGAGGCGTCCTAGGATCCTGCGCAATCGACTCCGAGACGCTTCGGAGGAGAACACACACCGCGTATACACGGCATGTATAGTCCCGACCCATGTCCATCGGTCAGACTTTCCTGGGCCTGCTGGAGAGCAGCCCCCGGCACGGCTACGAGCTGAAACGGCTCTACGACGAACGCTTCGGCCAGGGGCGCCCGCTGCACTACGGCCAGGTCTACGCGACCTTGGCGCGGCTGCTGAAGAGCGGCCTCGTACAGGTCGACGGGGTCGAGCCCGGCGCCGGCCCGGAACGGAAGCGCTACGCGATCACCGCCGCCGGCGTCACAGACGTCGAGCGCTGGCTTCGCGAGCCGGAGAAGCCGGACGTCTACCTCCAGAACACGCTCTACGCCAAGGTCGTCCTCGGCCTGCTCACCGGGCGCGACGCCACCGACATCCTGGACGTCCAACGCAGCGCGCACCTGCGGGTCATGCGCGAGCTGACCCGGCGCAAGACCAGCGGCGACCTCGCCGACCAGCTGATCTGCGACTTCGCGCTCTTCCACCTCGAGGCCGACCTGCGCTGGCTGGAGCTGACCGCCGCCCGACTCGACCAGCTCGCCGCGACGGTGGTCCCCGGCGCGCCCGGCGCCGACGCGACGCCCACCCCGCACCACTCCGAACAACATGATGGGAGCCCGGCGTGACCGTGCCCAGCCCCGGCGAGCAGCCACTGCTCTCCGCCGTCGACCTGCGCAAGTCGTACGGGTCCACCCCGGCGCTCAACGGCGCCACGCTACACGTCCGCGCCGGTGAGGTCGTCGCCGTGATGGGCGCCTCCGGCTCCGGCAAGTCGACGCTGCTGCACTGCCTCGCCGGAATCATCCGCCCGGACGGCGGCGAGGTCCGCTACCGGGACCGGCAGCTCGGCGCGATGTCCGACGGCGAACGCAGCGCCCTACGGCGCAGCGACTTCGGCTTCGTCTTCCAGTTCGGCCAGCTGGTCCCCGAGCTCACCTGCCTGGAGAACGTCGCCCTGCCACTACGCCTGAACGGCTCCCGCCGCCGGGACGCGGAGGGCCGGGCGATGGACTGGCTGGCCCGGCTCCAGGTCGCCGACGTCGCCGGGAAACGGCCCGGCGAGGTCTCCGGCGGCCAGGGGCAGCGGGTGGCCGTCGCCCGGGCGCTCGCCACCGAGCCGCGGGTCGTCTTCGCCGACGAGCCGACGGGAGCCCTCGACTCCCTCAACGGCGAGCAGGTGATGCGGCTGCTCACCGAGGCCGCCCGGCACACCGGCGCCGCTGTGGTGCTGGTGACCCACGAGGCGCGCGTCGCCGCGTACGCCGACCGGGAAGTGCTGGTGCGCGACGGCCGCGCCCGCGAGACCCTGCTGGCGGACCGGTGACCGGCCGCCGATCCGGCCCGAGCTGGGTCGCGGACCTCGCCCTCGGCGCTCGACTGGTCTTCGCCGGCGGACGGCACGGTCTGTTCCGGACGCTGCTGACCGCGGTCGGCATCGGCCTCGGCGTCACACTGCTGCTCACCAGCACGTCGATCACCACCATGCTGGACGCGCGGTCGGAGCGCACCGCCGCGCGCGACGACCAGCAGGTCGGCGACCAGCCGGCGCCGTCCGAGCGGACCCTGCTCGTCGCCGAGGCGGACACCGTGTTCCGCGACCGGCAGGTCCGGGGCCGCCTGCTGCAGGCCGACGGTGCGCGGCCAGCGGTTCCACCAGGGTTGACGGCGCTCCCCCGGCCCGGCGAGCTGGTGGTGTCCCCCGCGTTGGCCGAGCTGCTCCGCTCCCCCGACGGCGCCCTGCTGCGACCGCGTCTCGACCACCCGATCGTCGGCACCATCGGCGACCCCGGGCTCTCCGGCCCGCACGAGTACGCCTACTACCTGGGCACGGACCGGCTGCGGGACGGTGACCCCGGGGTGCTGCGGATCGACCGGTTCGGTGTGCGACAGGACAGCCCCGGGCTCGACGCGGTGCTGACGCTGCTGGTGCTCATCGCCTCGGTGGTGATGCTGCTCCCGGTGGCCGTGTTCGTCGCCGCCGCCGTCCGCTTCGGCAGTGCGGCTCGGGACCGGCGGCTGGCCGCGTTGCGCCTGGTCGGCGCGGATGCCGCGATGACGCGTCGGGTGGCCGCCGGAGAGGCGCTGGTCGGCGCCGTCTTCGGGCTGGTGGTCGGCGTCCTGCTGTTCCTGCCGGCCCGCCACCTCGTGGAGACGTTCAGCATCGCCGGGTTCAGCGCCTTCACCGACGATCTGCGACCGGACCCCGCCCTCGGCGTCCTCGTCGTGCTGGCCGTGCCGGTCACCGCGGTCGCCGTCGCCCAGCTCGCGCTGCGTCGGATCGTCGTCGAACCGCTCGGCGTCGTACGCCGATCCGCCGAGCGCCGTCGACGGCTGTGGTGGCGCCTGGCGATGCCCGTCGTCGGCGTACTCCTGCTGATCCCGCTGGTGGGCGGGATCGACCAGGCGAGCGGCGCCTTCAACCAGGTTCAGGTGGTCGCCGGGGTGCTCCTGCTACTCGTCGGGTCGACCGCGCTGCTGCCCTGGTTGATCGAGGTGGTGGTCCGGCGGATGCGCGGCGGTCCGGTCTCCTGGCAACTCGCCGTCCGACGGCTCCAGCTCGAAACCGAGAGCTCGGCGCGGTTGGTCAGCGGCGTCGCGGTGGCGGTCGCCGGCGGGATCGCGTTGCAGATGCTCTTCAGCGGCGTCCAGCACGGCTACCGGCGCGCCACCGACCAGGACGTGTCCCGGGCCCAGGTGCAGGTGCTGGTGCCCGGGACGCTGACCGGGACGGACGCCGGCCAGTTGGTCGACCGGTTCCGCGCTGCTCCCGGGATCGAGAAGGTGGTGGGGGTCTTCACCACCACGGCGGCCCCGGTCGCCGCGCCCACCGGCTCGGATGACGCGCCGCGACTCCTGCTCCGCATCGGGGACTGCGCGACCCTGCGGGAGTTCGCCACCCTCGACCGGTGCGCCGACGGAGACGTCTTCCGCTCCGTCGACGCCGAGTCGGCGGAGCAGACCGCGCCGAACCTGTCGGCCGGCGAGGAACTGGCAGTCGGGGACGAGGGCGCGCCCGGCGCTGTGCGATGGCGCCTCCCGGCGAGCCTGCCGACGGTCCCGGTCCGGGACGACCCGGGCGGTGGCCGGGCGAGCGCCATCCTCGCCACCCCGGGGGCGGTGGATCTGCCCGCGCTGCGCGTGCTGGAGGCGACGGTCTTTCTCAACCTCGACCGGACGCGGGCCGACGGCATCGAGCAGGCCCGCAACGCCGCGGCGGGCGTCGATCTCACCGCCCGGGTCCAGGCGCTTGAGGCGTTCCAGGAGTCCGGGCGGTTCGGCCAGATCCGCCGCGGCCTGTACGTCGGTGTGACGGCCACCCTGCTGTTGCTCGGCGCCAGCCTGCTCGTCGGCATCCTCGACCAGTTGCGGGAACGTCGCCGCACGCTCGCCGCCCTGGTCGCGTTCGGCACCCGCCGCCGCGTCCTGGGCTGGTCGGTCCTGTGGCAGACCGCCGTTCCGGTGCTGCTCGGGCTGGTCCTGGCACTGGCCCTCGGCGCAGCTCTGGGCGCAACCCTGCTGACCATGGTGGGCGAGCCCGTACGGCTCGCCTGGGCCGACGTCGCCGGCATGTGCGCGCTGGCCGCGGGCGTGGTGCTGCTGGTGACCGCGGCCAGCCTGCCGGTGCTGTGGCGGATGCTCCGCTTCGGCGAACTGCGCACCGAGTAGCGCGGAGGTCCTTCCTGCCGGGCAGGTCACTCCGCCCGGCAGGAAGGACCGGGAGGTGATCGGACGGCCCTCAGTCCGCGCCGAAGATGGCGAACTCGAGGGCGTCCGCGCGCAGCGCCACCTGATGGCAGTGCGCGGCCAACTGTCGGCTCGAGGCGCCCGCCAGGGGCGTGAACGACTGGGTGACGATCTGCGGTACGCCGGTGCCGCCGGCGACCAGCGCGACCCGCCCGTATCCGGGTTGGGCCAGCCCCGGGCGGCGGCGTACGGCTATCGGCCACGTCCGGGCAGGCGGAGCGCGAGGATGGCGCCGAGAGCGACCACGGCGGCGCCGACCCTGACCGCCGCCACGAGGCCGTCGGTGAAGGCCTCGGGGCTGCCGTAGCCACCGTTCGCGACGAAGATCGAGGCGAGCACGGCGACCCCGATCGCGACACCGAGCTCGCGGATGGTGTTCAGGGTGCCGGAGGCGACGCCCTGGGCCTCCGGTGACACGCTCGCGAGAGCGAGGGTGCTGGTCGGGGCGAAGGTCAGGCCCATTCCGACGCCCGCGAGGAGGAACGGGGGCACCAGCGAGGCGTACGCGACGTCGGGGCTGGCGACGATGGCGATCCAGCCGAGTGCTGCGGCCAGCAGGGCCTGACCGGTGACGATCAGCGTACGGGCACCGACCCGGTTGACGATGAGGCCGGCGATGGGGGCGACGACCATCGGGGCCATGGTCCACGGCATGGTCCGCAGCCCGGCACCGAGTGGGCTCTGCCCCTGGGCGACCTGGAAGAACTGTGCGAGCAGGAAGACCGAACCGAAGACGCCGACGGAGAAGGCCAATGTCACCCCGTTGACGTTGCGGAAGCCCCGGGAACGGAACAGCCCCATCGGGAGCATCGGGGTGGGGGTGTGCCGCTCCCAGCCGACGAACAGCACGAGCAGCACGCCACCGGCGATCAGCGCGGCGAGGGTCGAGGCGGCCGTCCAGCCGTGCTCCTGCCCGCGGATGACACCCCAGACCAGGGCGAGGACGCCCGTCGCGGAGAGCAGGAGCCCGAGCGGGTCCAGCCGGGTCGCGGCGGCCCGCGACTCCGTCAGGACGAGCCTGGCGAGCACGATCGCGACCAGGCCGACGGGCACGTTGAGCCAGAAGATCCAGGACCAGTCAAGGCCCTTCACCACGGCTCCGCCGACGACCGGGCCCACGGCGACCCCGAGGCCGCTGATCCCGCCCCAGATCCCGATCGCCGGGTCGCGCAGCCGATCGGGTACGGCGGTGGCCAGCAGCGTGAGTGACAGGGGCATGACGGCGGCGCCGCCGACTCCCTGCAGTGCCCGTGCGGTGATGAGCATCCACGGCTCGGTCGCGAGCGCGCAGGCCGCGGAGGCGAGGGTGAACAGGGCGATGCCGACGAGGAAGAGCCGGCGTCGTCCCATCCGGTCACCGAGCGCGGCGGCGGTGAGCAGCAGCGCGGCGAACGGGAGCGTGTACGCGTTGACGAACCACTGGAGGTGGCCCAGGGAGGCGCCCAGCTCTTCCCTGATCACCGGCAGCGCGGTCGTCACGACCAGGTTGTCCAGGGTGACCATGAACATCGGGATCCCGACCGCGGCGAGCACGGCCGCGAGGGATCGTCTCGTGCCGGCGACGGGCCGCTGGGTCGCGCCGGACCTGGTCGGCTGGTCGAGGGTGGTCATGGTTCTCCTCTCGGGGTGGCCGATCGGCCTGAAGTAGTTATCCACTGATAACAACACCGGACGGTACACTGGTTATCGACTGATAACTAGCGCGAGGAGGAACGCGGCATGGCGCGAACCCGGCTGACCGCCAGCGAACGGGCCGAACAACTGGCGGCCGCCGCCGTCCGGGCCTTCGCCGCCACCGGCTACGTCGGCACCTCGACCGACGATGTCGCCCGCCTCGCGGGGGTCTCGCAGCCGTACGTCATCCGCCTCTTCGGCTCCAAGCAGCGACTGTTCATCGCCGCCATCGAGCACGCCACCGACCGCATCGAGCAGGAGTTCCGGGAGGCCGCCGCACAGCAGGCGGACCTGTCCGCCCTGAGCAACGCCTACGACCGGCTCCTCGCCCGGCACGACCTTCCCGTCCTGTTGCTGCACGGCTTCGCGGCGAGCAACGACCCTGCGATCGGCGCGGTGGTCCGTGAGCGATTCGGTCGCATCTACCGGTTGGTCCGGGAACTCACCGGCACCGACCCCGACGCCGCGAGCACCTTCCTCGGCCACGGGATGCTGCTGACCGTCCTCGCCGCGATGCAGGCCGTCGGGCCCGGCGGGGTGCCGCGGGAGCCGTGGGCGGCCGAGATCGTCAAGGCCGACCCCGCAGGAGCCGACGGCCGCGGGTGACCGCTCCCCCGTCGGCCCGACGGACGGCGGCCGACGCTTGCCGGTTACCGAAAAATTTCCGAAAGGTTTCCGGTAGAGCGATCCACGTCATAACATTCACGCGTCTGGAAGTCCACGGCGATGCCGCACCACCCCCACCACGCCGTCACCCCTTCGCGTAAGGACCCCCGATGCGACTCTGGCACCCGTCCTCCCGAACACCACGCCGGTCGCGACACCTGGCCGGGCTCAGCTGCGCCGCGCTCGTCGCGGCCCTCGTGGCGGCACCCACCCCGGCCGCCGCCGCGACCGTCCTCTCCCAGACCTTCGAAGACGGCTCGTACGCCCCCTGGGGCCCACGCGGCGACGTCACCCTCGCCATCGCCGAGGAGGGCCACGACAGCGCGAAGAGCCTCTCGGTCACCGGACGCACCGCCGACTGGCAGGGCCCGGCGACGAGCGCGACCGCCCTCTTCCAGCCCTCGACGCCGTACTCGGTGACCGCCTGGGTCAAGCTCCCGGCCGGCACCGAGGGCAGCGCCGGCGTGCACTTCACCGTCGAGGCGACCCCGGCCGGCGGCGGCGACACCACGTACACCTGGATCGGTGGCAGCGTCGCCACCACCGCCGACGGTTGGGTCCGGATCGGCGGCGACTACACCCTGCCGGCGGGCCTCAGCTCCGCCACCCTCTACGTCGAGGCCGAGGGGACCACCCCGTTCCTCGTCGACGACGTCGTGGTCACCGGGCCCGACGGCGGCCCCGGCGGGCCGGCGCCCGGCACCGTCGTCATCGACAGCGACTTCGAGGACGGGTTGGACGGCTGGGGGCCACGCGACGGCGGCCCGGGCGCCCCGCGCGTCACGCTCAGCGACGTCGCGCACGGCGGCGCCGCCGCGGCCCTGGTCACCGACCGGGTCAACCAGGGCGCCGGCCTCGGCCGCGACGTGACCGGCCTCCTCGAGACGGGCGTGACGTACGAGTTCCGGGCGTGGCTGCGCTTCGCCGAGGGCCAGCCGGCCGACCAGATCTGGCTCAGCCTCGCCAGCACCTCGGACGGCAGCCAGTCGTTCAGCACCCTCGCCCAGTTCGAGACCGTCAGCAACACCGGGTGGACCGAGGTGACCGGCACCTTCACCATGCCGGCGGCGGACAGCGCCCTGCTCTACCTCGAAACCCGGTGGCAGGGCGCGGACACCACCGGCAACACCAGTGACTTCCTCGTCGACGACCTCGTCGTACGGGTCCCCGAGCCACCGGTCGTCGAGGACCTCACCGGCATCCACGAGACCACCGACTTCCCGGTCGGCGTCGCGATCGACAGCCGGGAGACGGTGGGCGCCGCCGCCCAGCTGCTCACCCGGCACTTCAACCAGATCACGCCCGAGAACCACATGAAGCCCGAAGCCTGGTACGACGACACGCGCGCCTTCCGCCCGCACGACCAGGCGCTCGCCCTGATGGACTTCGCGCGGGACAACGACATGCGGGTCTACGGTCACGTGCTGGTCTGGCACAGCCAGACCCCGGCCTGGTTCTTCCAGGACTCCGCCGGAGCGCCGCTGACCACCTCGGCCGCGCACCAGCAGGTGCTGCGCGACCGGCTGCGCACCCATATCTTCGCCGTCGCCGGGTCGCTCAGCGAGCGGTACGGCCGGTTCGGCTCCCCCACCAACCCGCTGTACGCGTTCGACGCCGTCAACGAGGTCGTCAGCGACAGCGGCGAGTACGCCGACGGCCTGCGCCGCAGCGAGTGGTACCGGATCCTCGGCGAGAGCTTCATCGACCTCACCTTCGCGTACGCGGACGAGGCGTTCAACGACGTCTACGCCGTCGAGGGCGCCGACCCGGTGAGCCTCTTCATCAACGACTACAACACCGAGCAGAGCGGCAAGCAGGCCCGCTACCGGGCCCTGGTCGAGCGGCTGCTCGCGCGCGGCGTACCGGTCGACGGAGTGGGCCACCAGTTCCACGTCTCGCTGGCCACCCCCGTGGACAGCCTGAACACCGCGCTGGAGGCGTTCGCGGACCTGCCGGTGACCCAGGCCGTCACCGAACTCGACGTCACCACGGGCACCCCGGTGACCCAGGCGAACCTGATCGAGCAGGGCTACTACTACCGGGACGCCTTCCGCGTCTTCCGGGCACACGGCGACGACCTCTTCGCGGTCACCGTCTGGGGCCTCACCGACGGACGGTCCTGGCGGGCCGGCAGCGGCGCGCCGCTGCTCTTCGACGACACCCTGCGAGCCAAGCCCGCCTACCACGGTGCGGTCGACGGCGAGCTGTCCGCCCGGCTGCGGACCGCCAACGTCTTCGCCGGTGACGTGCCCCTGACCGCCGCCGCCACCACCGACCTGACCTGGCGCAAGCTCCCGCTGCACCCGGTCGGGGAGCGGGCCCGGTTCCAGCTGCGCTGGGCGCCGGACCACCTGACCGCGTACGTCACGGTCACCGACGCGTCCCCCTCCGCCGACGACCGGGTCACCTTCGTCCTGGGCGGCGAGACCTACCAGGTCGCCCGCAACGGCAGCGGCGCGGTGCCGGCCGTGGCCGCGGCCCGGGACGGCGGCTACCACCTGGTCGCCCACCTGCCGCTGACGGACGCCACCCGGGGCGACACGCTCACCCTGGACGTGCGGGTCACCGACGACGGCGCCACCTCCGGTTGGAACACCCCCGGCGCGGTCGGCACCCTCGCCCTGGTCGAGGAGCTGTCGTACCTGGAGGTGGTCCAAGCGGCCAAGGACCCGGTCATCGACGGCGCGGTCGACCCCGGCTGGGCCCGCGCGGGCGTGGTGACCACGGCCAAGCAGGTTTCCGGCACCGGCGGCGCCACCGCCACCGTCCGTACGCTCTGGCGGGGTCAGACGCTCTACGTGCTCGCCGAGGTCACCGACCCGGTGGTCGACGTATCCGGTTCGGACCCGTGGACGCAGGACTCGGTCGAGGTCTACGTCGACGCCGGCAACGCCAAGAACGGCCCCTACCGCTACGACGACACCCAGATCCGGATCAACGCCGACAACGTCGTCTCCTTCGGCACCGGCGACGAGGCGTTCCAGGCGGGCCGACTGCGCAGCGCGGTGGGGCGTACGGCAACGGGCTACACCGTCGAGGCGGCGATCAGCCTGCTGGAGTACGGCGGCCTCGACACCTTCCACGGCCTGGACTTCCAGGTCAACGACGCGTCGAACGGCAACCGGACCGGGATCCGCAACTGGGCCGAGCAGGAGGGCGCGGGCTACCAGAGCACCGCCCGGTGGGGTGTGGGCCGGCTGGTGACGGGCGCCAACGTGGACGTCGCGGTGCAGCGGTTCACCCAGTGGCCGTCGGACAGCGGTGGCGGCTACTGCGCCACCATCACCGCCACCAACCGGGGCACCCAGCCCGTCGAATGGCACGCCGTCGTCGACCTCGAAGGCGACATCTACAACGCGTGGAACGTCGAGCGGGAACCGATGGGCGGTGACAGCTACCGGATCAGCGGCGTGGGCTGGAACCGGGTCCTCAAGGCCGGCGCCAGCACGTTCAGCATCGGGTACTGCGCGAACCTGTGACACCCGGTGACGGCCACCGCCACCGCCCCGGTGGCGGTGGCCGTCACCGGCACGCGGCCGAGAGCGCGGCCAACCGACCCGCCGGATCATGCAGGATCCGGTGACCGTCACTGACGACCCGGCGGGTGCCCGGGTCCACCGGATCGGTGTCTGCCCAGCTCAGCGGGGCGATCCCCACCTCGACGTCGAGTCCGGACGCACGGCGTACCCGGATCTCCCGGACCGGCCCCCACCGCGCTGACCGGACGACCTGGCCGTCGAGCAGTGCCGTCCAGACGCTCGCCCTCGCGTGGCCCGGGTTGTCGCTGAGAACCACGATGTCGACGTCCGAGTCCATGCGCGCGGCACCGCGTGCGAAGGAGCCGACGAGCAGCACTCCCCCGACGTCCGCGCGCTCCACCGCCCACGCCGCCACCAGGGCGACCACTGATTCGACGTCCCGCGATCGGTCGGCTGTCACCACCCGGTGAAGTCTGGCACCCGCCCCGGCCGGGCAGTCATCCGACATGTCGGTCTGATGGCTGCTTCGGCCGCCGCATGCCCCGGTGGTGGTGATCCCGGTCACCTCCGCCATCCGGCCATTGGCGGTCGCCGAGGTCGGACGGCAGGGTCGGGGTCGGCGTCATCTCGCCGACCTCGTCGTTCGAGCAGGTCAGGAGCGTTCGTTGCCCGCCCACCGGCGTCCCCGCCAACCCCGTTCGGCCGCGCTGCCCGTCGCGACCGGAGCCCTCGTCGCACTGCTGCTCGGTGGAGCGGGCGTCGGTTTCGCGATGATCGGCGACGCCGGGACCGATTCCGGCGGGGCGCCGCCGGCGCGAGCCGGCGGGGCGCCGCCGGCGCGAGCCGGCGGCACGCCGCCGGCGCGAGCCGGCGGCACGCCGCAACGGTGGCCGGCGCCGGCCACCCCCACGCCGGGACTTCCGGCGACACCCGGCGCGGACGTCGTCTCCGGCCGGACTCCCGCCGACATCGCCCCACCGACCGTTCCGGTGGCCCAGACCGAGTCGCTGCCCCGGCCGAGCGCCGACCCGACGACCGCGCACCCCGCGACCGGCGCACCGAAGCCGACGGCCACCCGCCCGACCACCAGACCACCGACCGCGACGCCGACGGTGCGCCCGACACCCGCACCCACCGGCACCCCCTCGTCGCCGCCGCCCACCAGCACTCCCAGCCCGTCCGGCAGCCCCACCTCGCCTCCGCCCACACCTGATCCGACCCCGTCGGGCGGCACGCCGGAGCCGAGCAGCCCGACGCCCAGCGGCTCCCCCTCGACCAGGCCGGCGTCGCCACCGGCGAGCCCCACGGGTACGCCGACGCCGGACGCCTCCTGACGGTCACCGCCGGCGGAGCGGCGCCCCACGCGCAGGATCCGTTCGGTGTGGTGGCGCGGTGCGGGAGGTCGCCGGGGAGACAGGCTCCGAGGTCGGTCCCGGTCGACGGAAAATTGTGCGGCGGAAATGGTAATCCGATCGCGGGGAAAACGTCGCGGAGATAGCGGAGCGGTGTTTCGGCGACATTCAGCCGACCCGTTCGGCGCGCTCTCTTAAGGAACGATTAAAGGCCTGTCAGGCGCGACGAAAAAGCGCCTAACATACCTGGGCCGTGGCCGTCCGGCCGGCTTTGTCGTGCCTTGCGCTTCCCCTGGGAGAGTTCCGTGTCGTACCCCTCGTTCGGTCAACCCGCCGCGAGCCCGCCGCCGTCACGCCCGGGTCCTCTGGCGCGGGCCGTCCGAAGCTGGTGGGGCATGGCCGCCGGCGCGGCGGTCGCCGTGACGGTCGTCGCGGGCACGGCCGTGTACCTGGCCGACGCTCCCACCGCTGGCGAGACGACGAACGCCGCGAACGCGCTCGCCGACGGCGCACCGCCGACGGCGCTGGCGGGGCCGGTCGGCTCGTCGGCGGCCACGTCCGCGACGCCGTCCCCCGCCGCGTCCCCGTCCGCGAAGCCGTCGACCTCGGCGGGCCCGTCCGCCGCTGCGAAGCCGGTCGCCAAGGGCGGCTGGATCCCGGTCGACCCGGCGGCCTGGAAGGCGCAGGCCGACACGTACAAGGCCATGAAGACCGACCCCGTTCCGGCCGGTGTGGGCAATCTTCCGGAGTTCCGGGCGGACTGCCAGTACAGCCACCGACGGCCGGACGACCCGATCGTCGCCCCCGGCTTGCCGGGGGCGTCGCACATGCACTCCTTCGTCGGCAACAAAGGTGTGGACGCGGACACCGTGGCCGAGGATCTGATGATGTTCACGGCCAGCACCTGCAAGCCGGCGCAGGACCACTCCGCCTACTGGGTGCCGACGCTCTACGACAACGCCACCGGCAAGCCGGTGGAGACCACCGGATTCCGGGTCTACTACCGCTCCCTGCGGAACAACTCGAGCGGCCAGATGCCGATGCCCAACGGCATGCGGATGATCAGCGGTGACGCCAAGAAGAAGGTGCCGACGCCGCGGGGCGCGAGCGGCCAGTTCTACTGCGCCCACTACGGGCCCGGTGACCTCGACGGCATTGCCCGCAGCACCAACGGCAACTGGCCGATCTGCGGTGGGAACGCCACGCTGCACTTCATGATGCAGTTTCCGGACTGCTGGGACGGCAAGCACCTGGACAGCCCCAATCACAAGGCCCACGTGGCGTACGGCAGCAACGAGGGCTGCCCGTCCAGCCACCCGGTGCGGATCCCGGCGATCACCTTCGACATCCAGTACGGGGTGAAGGGCACCCCGGCGGGCTATTACCTCTCCTCCGACAAGGAGGGGAAGAGCGCGTCGTCGATGCACGGTGACGCCTTTGTGATGTGGGACGTCCGCACGATGAACAAGCAGACCAAGAACTGCATTCTGCAGCGCAAGACCTGCGACAACGACGGCTACGACGGGTAGCCGGAACGGGGGCGGGCCCGGCCGTGTGCCGAGCCCGCCCCGTTCGCTGCGCTGGTTCGGGTGTCCAGCCCCGTCAGCGCTGCAGTGTCAGCAGTCCCGGCCGGTAGGGCAGGAGGCCGTAGTCGCCGCCGGAGTTGGGCGAGCGACCCTGGTAGAGCAGCTGCAGGTTGCAGGGATCCACGGTCATGGTCTGATCGGCGTTACTGCGGATCAGCTCGCCGTGGCTGATGTCGTTGGTCCAGGTGGCGCCACTGTTGGCCTTGCCGGCGAACGGGTTGCTCTCGGTCGCGGCCTGCGGCGTCCAGGTGCCGCCCAGGCTGGTGGCCGTGAACGAACGGAAGTAGCGACCCTGCGACCCGATCGCCTCGACCAGCATGAGGTACCGGTTCTGGCCCTGGAGCTTGTAGACCTGGACGGCCTCGAACAGGTTGTTGGTCGTGTCGCTCATGATCACCGTCGACGTCGAGCCGAAGTTCCCCGGGAAGTTCCCGATGGGCATGGTGGCGCGGTAGATCTTGCCGTTGTCCCCGGCGAAGAAGAGGTACATGGTCGTGCTGTCACCGATGAGCGCCTGGTCGATGGGGCCCGTCCCGGAGCCGGAGATGGTCCCCGTGAAGAGCGCCTGCGGTGACGACCAACCGTTCGGGTTGGTGGGGTCGGTCGACGTCCGGTAGGAGAACGCGGGTCCACCCCACTGGTAGGCCAGCACCCAGAGGTTCCTCGGCGCGAAGTAGAAGAGGCTGGGCGCGACCGTCGCGGAGGACATCGTGTTCTGGCTGGCCGAGGCCATCTCGGACCAGTTCGAGAAGAGGCTGAAGTTCATCGAACCCCACGTCGTCCCGGTGTCGTGCGTCGTCGCGTAGACGAGGTGTCGGCCGTTGTAGGGGGCGTAGGTGAAGTCCTTCAACGACACCCATCCCGACTTGGGCGTCGCCAGCGGGCCGGTGGAGCTCCAGCGGTACGTCGACGGCAGGTTGCACGTGCCGGGCGGCGGCGTGGTGGGGTCGCCTCCGCCGTCGACGCGGACGAGTTGCCATTGCTGGTTGGGACCGTTCCAGTCGTCGTACTGCACGATGTTGCCGCCGTCGGCGGTCGAGGCGCCCTGCACCTCGACCACCTTGTTGCTGTTCCGGTTGATCAACCGGACGTAGCCGCTGTCGGAGTCGGCCAGCCGGAACTGCTGGTTGGTTCCATTGTGGTCGGCCCACTGCACGATGTTGGCGCCGTTGGCGGTGGAGAAGTTGTAGACGTCCAGCACCTTGCCGGACAGGCGCGACTTCAACCGGTAGTAGCCGCCCCCGGAGTCCACGAACTGCCACTGCTGCTGGTTACCGTTGTTCCGGGCCCACTGCACGATCCGCGCGCCGTCGTTGGTCGCCAGGTTGTAGACGTCCAACGCCTTGCCGCTGTTGCGGTTGACCAGCACGTACCAGGCGTTCGTGTCGACCGTCGCCGCTGCGGCGGGTGTCGACACCACCGCCGCGGTGGCACCACCGATCACCAACGCCGCCATGCCGGCGACGACGAGCCGCAGCACCGACCGACGTCGTGACGTTATGATCGATGATGGTCTATGGATGACAGACATGTTCCTCCTCCAGTGTCCGAGAGCCGAAGGTCTGCCCAGAGGGGCTGGGCGCACCGGGACGCGCGGCCGGGTGCGTACGTGGGGAGCGTTAGCGCTGACAAGGCCGGTGCGGGTGCTGGCGCGCGTCCGATTCGAGGCTGACGAAGCAGGCTTGCCCGGTAAGCCGAGTGCCGTCACCCTCGACATCGACTGTGAGCGATAACATGTCCGTAGTCAAGTCGCAATATTGCGGGCCGAGACCGGGTGGCGCTCCCCCGGCGGTCCCGCCACCGAGGACCGACGGGCGACGTGGCCGGGCGGGATCTGTTCAACCGACACCGGCAGGAACGCAGTGGGATGGATCATGAGCCGGTTTTGTTGCCACGACAATGAAACCGGCGGTACGAAGATCACTGTCATCCCGGTGCATGGATCGCAACCCGTTCACCGGACCCGTCGACCCCAGGGGGGCACATGGCACGCAGCCGGATCGCCGCTGCCGCAGCCATCTCACTCGTCATACCGTTCCTGACCGTCCTTCCCGCGTCCGGAGCGGTGGCCGCTCCCGCCCAGCCGACCGCGCGGAACGACCGGCCCGGCGACGACACGCGGGAACTCACCCGCAGGAACTTCACCCTCGACGGCCGCAAGGTCGAGACGCCGGCCCGCTACCAGCCGCGTGCCCAGGCCCGGTCGGGGACCCAGGCCACGGCGCAGACGCCGGCGGTCGGCACCGTTCGCCAGTGGCTCGGACTCGACGACACCATCGGCAACTACTACCGCAAGAACTACACGCTGCGGGGCGTCGGCGAGAACATCGAGGTGTGGGTCGCCACCGACCTCGCGTTCCCGGCGAACGACTGTCGCAACCAGGTCGCCACGACCACGCAGATCACCGACGCACAGGTGCAGAACTTCGTCCACGAGTTCGACACCACCATGTATCCGAAGGAGACCGCGGCTTTCTCCCGGCCCCCGGACCGGGACGGCAGCAACGCCCAGGTCGGGCCGGACGCCAACGGCAACGGCGGCGTCTACACCGGTGCGGGCAACAGGACCGTCACCCTCGTCGACAACGTCCGGGACGACAACTACTACCAGTTCCCGGCCGCGCCGACCTACATCGCCGGCTTCTTCTCCCCGCAGCTCAACGAACTGTTCGACCGCAACGTGATGACCATCGACGCGTTCGACTGGCTGCACCGCACCGGGGCGAACCCGCCGGACGAGCCGACCGACGACCTGTGCACCAGTCGCCCGGCCCGCCCGCACACCTACGAGGGCACCTTCGCCCACGAGTGGCAGCACCTGGCGCAGTACTACGCCGACCCGTCCGAGGGCGTCTGGCTCAACGAGGGCCTGTCCGACTTCGCCCAGACGCTGACCGGCTACGTCGACACCCGGGCCACGGTCTACGACCGCGGCGCCGACGGCCACCTCTACTGCTACCAGGGCTTCGGCACCGTCAAGACGCCGTACAACGCCAACCCTCGCGACTGCGGCGGCCCGGAGAACTCGCTGAACCTGTGGGGCGAGAGCCCCAACCCCAGCGCGTTGCTGGCCGACTACGGTAACGCGTACTCGTTCATCCAGTTCCTCTACGACCGGTACGGCCTGGACATCGTCCACCGCCTGCACAACGACGGTGACCTCCAGGGGCTGGCCAGCGTCAAGAAGGCGCTGAAGGCCGAGGGCGCCACGGACATGTACGAGGTGATCCACGACTACCAGACCATGACGCTGGTCGACAAGATCGTCGGAGACGCCAAGCTCGGGATCATGCTGGGTGTGTCGAAGAGCCGGGTGACCAGCAAGAGCCTGCGCTCCACCGTCAACCTGGAGAACCCGGCCGCGTACGCCACCCCGGGCGCGGCGCCCAACGGCGCCGACTACGTCCCGCTGCGGAAGGCCAACGGCACGCTGCTGCGCGGCTCCGACCTGCGGTCGCTGTCGTTCCAGGGCAGCAAGACCCTGCCGGCGCTGCCGCTGGCCTGGACCGTGGTGAACAACGACCCGGACCGCGCCGGCAACCCGGTCCTGTTCTCCGGCAACGGCAACAACACCGATGCCGCCGCCGTCACCAAGGTCACCGTGCCGACGGCCGACCCGACGCTGCGCTTCGTCGCCAAGTACGGCGCCGAGTTCGGCTTCGACTACGGCTACGTCACCGTGTCCACCGACGGCGGGGCCACCTACACCATCGTCCCCGGTGACAAGACCGTCGACGGGCCCCTCGGCCCGGGCGTCAACGGCACCACCAACGGGTTCGAGGCCCACAGCTACGACCTGTCCGCGTACGCCGGCAAGTCGGTGCTGCTCGGCTTCCGCTACGTCAGCGACGGCGGCGTCAACGAGGGTGGCTGGCTCGTCGACGACATCACCGTCGGCGGCACCGTGGTCAGCGACGGCGGCAGCCTGACGCCGTTCGACTCCCCCACCGAGATCAAGCCGACCCCCGTCGCGAACTGGAACCTGCGTCTCATCGGCCTCGACGAGAAGCACTCGCGCGCCTGGCAGTTCGAGTTCGACGGCAAGTCCGCGCTCACCCTCAACCGGGTCCAGCTGGCCCTGCTCAGCATCTTCCCCAAGGTCGTCGCCGTGGTCGCCTACGACGAGCCGACCGAGCAGGTCACCCAGTACGCGCCGTACACCCTGAAGGTCAACGGCGTCGTCCAGCCGGGCGGCGCCGCCTGACCTGTGCCCCCGCGGCCGTCAGGGCACCTGTCACCCTCGTTGGCAGGTGCCCTGACGTCAGGAGCGGGCTGACCACCAACTCGACCCGGACGGCGATGTCGAGAACGCGTGGCTGGCTTCGTCCCCCGGGTGAAGGTGACCAGAATGGGTCGCCTCCGCACCGAGGGGAACACGATGGCCAAGTACCTGCTGCTCAAGCACTACCGTGGCGCTCCGGCCGCGGTCAACGACGTGCCCATGGACCAGTGGACGCCCGAGGAGATCACGGCGCACGTGGCGTACATGCGGGACTTCGCGACCCGGCTCGAGGGGACCGGCGAGTTCGTCGACGGGCAGGCGCTCGCCCCCGAAGGGACGTTCGTGCGGTACGACGGTGAGGGGCGCCCCCCGGTCACCGACGGCCCGTTCGCCGAGACCAAGGACCTCATCGCCGGCTGGATGGTGATCGACGTCGACAGCTACGACCGGGCGATCGAACTGGCCGGCGAACTGTCGGCCGCGCCGGGCGCGGGCGGGAAGCCCATCCACGAGTGGCTCGAGGTACGCCCGTTCCTGACCGAGCCGCCCACCATCACGGAATGACCTCTCCCATGGACGAGGCTCTGCTCCGGCGTCTCACGCCGAGCGTGCTCGCCGTCCTCGTCCGCCGCGGAGCAGACTTCGCGGCGGGCGAGGACGCCGTGCAGGACGCGCTGATCGAGGCGATTCGCGTCTGGCCGGACGACCCGCCGAAGGATCCGAAGGGCTGGCTGGTCACCGTGGCGTGGCGCAAGTTCCTCGACGCGGTTCGGGCCGACACGGCCCGCCGCCGGCGCGAGGGCCTGGTCGACGACCAGCCCTCGCCGGGGCCCACGTCAGCGGTGGACGACACCCTCCAGCTCTACTTCCTGTGCGCCCATCCGTCGCTGACGCCGTCGTCCGCGGTCGCGCTCACACTCCGCGCCGTCGGCGGGCTGACCACCCGTCAGATCGCCCAGGCCTACCTGGTGCCCGAGGCGACCATGGCGCAGCGCATCAGCCGGGCCAAACGGACCGTCTCCGGCGTACGGTTCGACCAGCCCGGCGACGTCGCGACCGTGCTGCGCGTGCTCTACCTGGTGTTCAACGAGGGCTACTCCGGCGACGTCGACCTCGCCGCCGAGGCCATCCGGCTCACCCGGCAGCTCGCGGCCGCCATCGACCACCCCGAGGTGGCGGGGCTGGTCGCCCTCATGCTGCTGCACCACGCCCGCCGCGCCACCCGGACCGCGCCCGACGGGCGGCTGGTGCCGCTCGCCGAGCAGGACCGCGGCCGGTGGGACACCGGGTTGATCGCCGAGGGCGTCGCGATCCTCCAGGCGGCCCTCGCGCGCGACCGGCTGGGCGAGTTCCAGGCCCAGGCAGCCATCGCCGCGCTGCACGCCGACGCGCTCAGCGCCGAGGAGACCGACTGGGTGCAGATCGTCGAGTGGTACGACGAACTCGTCCGCCTGACCGACAACCCCGTCGTCCGGCTCAACCGCGCGGTCGCCGTCGGGGAGGCCGACGGACCACGCGCCGGGCTGGCGGCGCTCGCGGCGCTGGACCCCGCCCTGCCCCGGCACACCGCGGTGGCCGCGTACCTGCACGAACG
Organism: Micromonospora sp. NPDC049366; assembly: GCF_044466625.1. Taxonomy (NCBI): domain Bacteria; kingdom Bacillati; phylum Actinomycetota; class Actinomycetes; order Micromonosporales; family Micromonosporaceae; genus Micromonospora; species Micromonospora sp. NPDC049366. The sequence continues at coordinate 245,032 of NZ_JBITMV010000002.1, read as the reverse complement.
CGACGGCGACCGGGCGACGGCGGCCCGGTTGTACGCCGAAGCCGCGCACCAGGCGCCCAACCTCGCCGAACGCGACCACCTGTGGCGTCAGGCCGCGCGGCTCAACACCACCCGCTCCCGCCCCGCCCCGTGACACCGGGGTGAAGCGGGTGCTAGCCGAGCGCCCGGCGGGCGGCCTCCCCCATCGGGTCGTCGCGGCTGGGGAGCCCCCGGATGGTCGGCACCACCTCGTCCCGGAAGACGCCGTGCAGGCGACGCAGCTCCCGCGCCGGATGATCGGCGTCGTCGACGCGCACGTCCCACAGCGGGTACGGCTGGTCGGCGACCACCGTCACCGTCGCCGACCGTGCGCCGTGCCGGTCTCCGCCGGCCCCCTCGCCGGCCTCGATGGCCAGCACGAGCCGCTCCGCCAGGTCGAGGTCCCGACTCTCCTCGAACACCCGGACGATCTCCGCGAGGATCTCCGGGCCGACCAGGCGGTTGCCCTGCGCCGCGTAACCGGGCCCGGTCCGGTGACCGGCCCAGTACAGCGCGCGGGACCCGGTGTGCGCGTACGAGCGGCCCTCGCGGTCGACCATGCCGACCTGGCGCACCTCCCGACCGGGGTCCCGGGCCAGCAGCTCGGCCAGGACGTCCCCGGGCGGGCGACCCTCGGCGAGCAGCGGCAGACCGTCGTAGGCCAGGAACGGGTTGGGGGTGGCCTGGGTCGCCACCGCGCCGGCGCCGGCGCTGACGTACGCGACGAGCTTGCCGACGGCCGGTCGGGCGGTCAGCGCCCCCACCCCGAGCTGGCCGGTGCGCGGACACCGTGCGGCGATCGAGAAGGTCACGTCGGCACGTACCCGGACGAACGGACGACATGCCCGGCACCGTGGTGTCATCGGCGGCGCGGCGTGACGAGACCCGACTCGTACGCCCAGACGACCAGCTGGGCGCGGTCGCGGCAGTACAGCTTGGTCATCGCCCGGTTGACGTGGGTCTTGGCGGTCAACGGGCTGATCACCATGCGCTCGGCGATCTCGTCGTTGGTGAGCCCTCGGGCGACGAGCTCGACGATCTCCTGTTCCCGGGCGGTCAGCACGTCCCGGCCGGCCGCCGGTTCGGGCGCCGGTGGGCCGGCGACGAACTCGCTGATGAGCGTGCGGGTCACCGCGGGGGCGAGCAGCGCGTCGCCGCGCGCCACGACGGCGACGGCCTGCAGCAGCTCGGTCGGCTCGGCGTCCTTGAGGAGGAACCCACTGGCGCCGGCGCGGAGGGCGGCGAAGACGTAGGAATCGAGCCCGTAGTTGGTGAGGATGAGCACGCGCACGGCGGTGAGGGCGGGGTCGGCTGCGATGCGGCGGGTGGCCTCGATGCCGTCGAGCCCCGGCATCTGGACGTCCATCAGCACGACGTCCGGCCGCAGGCGTCGCGACAGCTCGACGGCCGACGCGCCGTCGGCGGCCTCGCCGACGACCTGCAGGTCGTCCTCGGCGTCGAGCAGGGCCCGGAACCCGGCCCGCATCAGGGCCTGGTCATCGGCGAGCAGCACCCGGATCACGCCGGGCCCTCCAGCGGGAAGGTGGCCTCGACGCCGAACCCACCGCCCTCGCGGGCGGAGGTGTGCAGGGTGCCGCCCAGCCCGGTGACCCGTTCGCGCATGCCACGCAGGCCCACCCCCGGGGTCGTCGGCCGGGTCGACGATGCCCGGCCGTCGTCGGTCACGGAGACGGTCAGCTGCGCCGGGGCGTACTCGACGTGGATCCGCGCGGTGGCGGGGCCGGCGTGGCGGGCGACGTTGGTGAGAGCCTCCTGGACCACCCGGTAGCCAGCCTGGTCGACCTCGACGGGCAGGTCCTGCGGCTGGCCGGTGACGGTCACCTGCACCGGCACCCCGGCCGCTCGGGTCCGTTCGGCCAGCTCACCGACGCGGGCCAGCCCGACGTGGTCGTCGTCGGAGGGCGCGCGCAGGGTGCCCAGGGTGGCCCGCAGCTCCCGCATCGCGGCACCACTGGCCTCCTGGATGGCCAGCAGCGCGGCGGGCGGCTCCTCGCCCTTCTTACGGGCCAGGTGCACGGCGATCCCCGCCTGCACCTTGATCACCGAGATGCTGTGCGTCAGCGAGTCGTGCAGGTCCCGGGCGATGCGCAGGCGCTCCTCGCCGGCCCGGCGCAGCGCCATCTCCTCGCGGGTGCGTTCGGCCTCGGCCGCGCGCTGCTCGACCTGTTCGAGGTACGCCCGGCGCTGCCGGGAGATGAGCCCGGCGACGTTCGCCGCCACGAACCAGCCCAGCAGCAGGGCGGTCCGCTCGGCGATCTGCTGCCCGGGCCGGCCGGCGGGCGCGACCGAGATGTCGCGGGCCAGGAATCCGGCGAGGAAGACGAGGCTGGCCAGGACGGCGGGTACGCGGTGACCGCGCCAGGCGGCGACGTAGACCGCGCCGAGGACGGGGAACGCGGCGGACACCCCGGAGTGGACGCGGACGTGGAGAGCCAGCATGGTGGCGGTCACGGCGATCAGCGCCACCACCGGATGGCGCTGGCACACCGCCAGGGCGGCCGCCATGACCAGCACCAGGGCGACGTCCACCGGCCGCACCGGCCCGGCGTCGGGCGCGATCGCGGCGTTGCCGACGAGGAGGACGGCGAGGGCGAGACCGCTGAGGGCGTACGGCAGGTCGCGACGCATGAGCGCACTGTAGAACGCCCGTCACCGGCGGACATCCCCCGTCGGCGGTAGGTGCGGCGTACCGCGGACGCGGTATCGCCGGCCGGGCAGGTGCCTGCGGCGGCACGACGTCTTCCCGGCCCGCCGGGACGAGCATCGAGTCCATGACATACCGCTTCTTCACTCCCCCACCGGCGAAGGCGGCGACCGGTCTCACCGCGACGGTCCACCGGCAGCTGCGCGACGAGTTCCTCGGGCCGGTGCCGACCTTCCAGGTGCTCTCGGTGGTGCCGGAGCTGCTGGCCGGGACCTGGGCGCTGATGCGTGAAGCGCTGCTCGCCGGGGACACGTCGCGGGTCGACCGGGAGCTCGTCGCGTCGGTGGTGTCGCGGGCCAACCGCTGCCGGTTCTGCGTCGACGCCCACGTGATGCTGCTGCACGCGCTGGGTGAGCACGAGTTGGCCGAGCTCGTCGCCCGGGGCGGCACGCCACCGCAGCCGCGGCACGCCGCGCTCGCCGCGTGGGCGGAGGCCAGCCGCACCCCCGAAGCCGCCGACTGGGGCAGCCCCTACCGCCCCGAGCTCACCGGCACCGTGCTCGCCTTCCACTTCATCAACCGGGTCGTGTCGGCGCTGCTCGACCCCGATCTGCTGCCCGGCGGTCTCCAACGCGCCCGGGTGGTCCGGTCGGCCGGGGGTCGGCTCTACGCCGGAACGGCCCGCGAGCCGAAGGAGCCGGGTCGCGCCCTGGCGCTGCTCGACGTCGGCACGCCCGCGCCGGCGTGGGCCGGGGACAGCCCGGTCGGCGTCGCGTACGCCGCGCTGCGGGACACCGCGATGCGCGGCGGCGATCTGCTGGGCGACCTGGCACGCCGGACCGTCACGGCCACCGTGCGCTGGGAGGACGGGCGGCACCCGGCCCGACCCGCCGAGTGGGCGACCGACCTGATCCGGGACCTGCCCGGCGCCGACCGGGTCGGCACGCGGATCGCCCTGCTGGCCGCGTTCGCGCCCAGCGCCATCCGTCCGGGTGACGTCGCGCTCTGGCGGCTGTCGCATCCGGCCGACGCCGACCTCGTGCGGTTGGTCGCGTACGGGGCGATCACCGCCACCGACCACGTCGCCCGGGCACTGTCCCCGGCTCAGCTCTAGGAGGAACCCATGCGCAAGGCCCTGGTCGTCGTCAGCCTGCTGCTGCTCGTCGCGTTCGCCCTGCAGTTCGTCTTCGCCGCGGTGGGCGCGTTCACGAAGCCCGCGGGTGACGACGCGTACGCGCTGCACAGCGTCACCGGGATGGCGGTCATCCCCGTGCTCGCCCTGCTCACCATCCTGCTGGCCGTGCTGGCGAAGGCGCCGGGCCGGCTCGTCGGGCTGGCGGTCCTGCCGCTCGGTCTCGTCGTCCTCCAGGCGCTCCTCGCCATGCTCGCGAACGCCTTCACCGACACCGCCGGCGCCAGCACCCCGGTCGGGCTGACCGTCGCCGGGCTGCACGCGGTCAACGGAATCGTCGCGGTGCACGTCGTGGTGGGGGTCCACCGGGCAGCGCGAGCGCTGGCCGGGCCGGCGCCGGCCGAAGCCGTCACGGTGGCCGTCCGGGAGGGGGAACCGGCATGACCGTCGGTTCGCTGCTCGCGGCCGACCTGGTGATCGCGGTCCTCGCCGCCGCCGGCTGGCTCGGTGGCGGTGTCGCGTCGGCCGCCCGGCGCCGCCCGCTCGCCCTGGGGCTGGCCGCGTTCGCGCTGCTCGCCACGCTCACCCGCGCGGTCACGATCACCGCGCTGGCCCGCGCCGGCTGGTGGTTCGCGGCCGAGAAGGTGCTCATCGCCGCTCCCCTGTCGCTCGCGGCGGTGCTCGTCGCCGGGGCGCGGCTGCTGCGGCGCCCCGGCGACATCCGGTCCGCCGCGGTCCCGAAGCTGTTCGCCGGGTACGCCCTCAGCGGCGCGCTACTCGTGACGCTCCTGCACGGCTATCCGGCGTCCGCCGGCGCGGGACTGCTCGCGGTCGCCGGGATCGTCGCGGCGACCGCGGTCACGTGGCGCGTCCTCGGCGCACGCCCGTCTCGGACGGTGTCCCGGGGGGCCGTGGCGGTGGCGGTCGCGGCGCTGGTGACCGGAACGGGGCTGGCCGTCACCCCGGGCACCGTCCCCGCCGCAGCCCACGATCACGAGTATCGGGAGACACGGCCCGTGGGCGAACCGACCAGGCGGTTCACCTTGACGGCCGGGACGACCACGGTGAACGTGAGTGGCCGGGACGTGGCGGCGTGGGCGTTCGACGGGCAGGTGCCCGGGCCGGAGCTGACCGCGACCGTCGGCGACGTCCTGGAGGTGACGCTGCGCAACCGGGACATCGGGCGGGGCGTCACGCTGCACTGGCACGGCTACGACGTGCCGAACGGTCAGGACGGGGTGCCCGGCGTGACGCAGGCGGCGGTGCTGCCGGGGCAGGAGTTCGTCTACCGTTTCCGCGCCGACCAGGTCGGGACGTACTGGTACCACACCCACGCGGTCTTCGACGTCGGCGTACGGATGGGGCTCTACGGCGTCCTGGTGGTCCGCCCGGCGCCGGTCAGCGGGGTCGACGTCACGGTGCCGGTGCACACCCTCGCGGGGCTTCCGCTGCCCGCGCCGAGGACCGAGCCGGTCCGGGCGGGGACGCCCGTACGGCTGCGGCTGATCAACACCGACAGCACCACCCACCGGTACGCCCTGGCCGGGACCCCGTTCCGGGTCGCCGCGATCGACGGGTCCGACCTGGCGGGTCCGACGCCGCTGACGGACACCGCGGTGCTGATCCCGGCCGGTGGCCGCTACGACCTGGTCTTCACGGCACCCGCCGCACCGGTGGCGCTGCTGGTCGACGGCCGGGCGGTCTGGTCCACCGGGCCGCTGGCGGCGGCGACCGGCGACTGGCCGGTGCTGGACCCGCTCAGCTACGGAACCGCCGAGCCGACGCCGTGGGCACGCTTCGACCGGGACTACACGCTCGTCCTCGATCGCGGCCTCGACCTGCGTCGGCTGCTCCCGCGGTACGCCCACACCGTCAACGGCGCGGCCGAGCCGGACATCCCGCCCCAGGTCGTACGCCCCGGCGACACCGTCCGGTTCACCATCGTGAACCGGTCGCTGGTGGTGCACCCGTGGCACCTGCACGGCCATCACGTCCTGGTGTTGTCCCGCAACGGACAACCGGCGACGGGGAGTCCCCTGTGGCTCGACTCGTTCGACGTACGCCCCGGGGACGTCTGGGAGGTGGCCTTCCGCGCCGACAACCCCGGGATGTGGGCGAACCACTGCCACAATCTGCCGCACGCCGAGGCCGGCATGGTGCTGCACCTGATGTACTCGTGATCCCGGCTCGTCGCTGACCGCTGCCGGCCGCTGTTGTCGGCCCGGTTCGTCGGGCAGGCTACGGGGATGAGATCCCGAACTGGTGGCATGTGGTGGGGTACGGCGATCGAGGCGCCGGACCCCGGTGGGTTGGCGAGGTTCTACGCCGAACTCCTCGGCTGGCACCTCGGGCACGAGGAGCCGGGCACGGCCGTCGTCGCCGCGTCTCCGCACGGGCCGTTCTTCGTGTTCCAGCAGGCGGACGGCTACCGACCGCCGGTGTGGCCGCCGGTCGAGGGGCAACAGCGCCCCATGATGCACCTCGACTTCCAGGTGGGTGATCTGGACTCGGCGGTCGCCGAGGCGGTCGCCCTGGGTGCCAGGGTGGCGGATGTTCAGCCGCAGGAGAACGTACGGGTGCTCTTCGACCCGGCCGGTCACCCCTTCTGCCTGTGCCTGGACGAGGGATGACCCACGGATGAGCGGTGCGGGTGGCGGCGATCGGCGTGACGGCGGCTGAGCCGGGCCCGTCGCGGTGCGGCGGGCCCGGCTCACCCGATCACGGACCGGTCAGCTGTTGAGCTTGGCGAGGAGGGCGGTGGCCATGCCCTGCTCGCCGCGGGCGTTCGGGTGGAACGGCGCGGCCGAGTTCTGCGGTACCAGCCCCTCGACCCAGCGGGTGCCGCTGCCCTTGCAGGCGTCGCGGCCGATCGACGGGGTGTAGACGTCGGCGTAGGTCGCGCCGTTCGCGGACGCGGTGTTCGCCAGCATCGTGTTGAGCGACTTCTGGATGCCGCGCAGGTACGGCACGTCCTGGTAGGCGATCGGCACGACGGGCCAGCAGCCGTACCCGGTGTCGGGCAGGATCGCCGGGTAGCCGAGCACCACGACCCGCGCGCTCGGCGCGGCCCGCCGGACCGCCTGCAGCACGGCGGTCACCTTCGGCACGGTGGCCGCGATCCGAGCCTGCAACTGGTCGGTCCCGCCGGCGGTGTACCGGTCCTTGCAGGGCGATCCGAGCGGGCTGCTGAGGCTCGCCTCCGCGCAGTCGCTGATGATGCCGGAGAAGCCGATGTCGTTGCCGCCGATCTGCACCGTCACCAGCGCCGTGTTCGACGTGACCGCGCTGACCTGGGGCGGCAGCGTGATGCCCAGTTGGCCGTCGCCGCCGACGAGGATGTCTTCGGTGGTCGCGCCGGAACAGCTGACGTCGGCGAACGACGACGAGCCGGCGGACGCGGCCACCAGCGACGGGAAGTTGCGGTTGGACCGCAGGCAGTTCAGGTCGACCTGGGTGGGGATGAGCGGGCCGGCGGTGTACGAGTCTCCCAGCGCGACGTAGCGGCCGGTGGGCACGGCCGCGCTGGCGGGTGTGGTGACGGTGAGCAGCACGCCGGCGGTGGCGGCGGCCAGTGCGGCGAACCGGGTGGCTGCTCGCAGGAGCGGCAGGCGGGGACGGGTCATGACGCCTCCCAGGAGGATCACGAAGGTGGTGGTGCCGAGATCCTGCCGCCATCAACAGCCCACATCAATATAGACAGTCATCATTAAATGATGGTCGGGAATGTGGGCGCCAACGCCCCGCCTGGCCGTCCAACCCGACCGGGGCGGCTGCACGGCTCGACGACGGCCAACCGAACGGATCGCGGCGACGGAGCTGACGCCACGACCCGAGGCACGACGCTGACGGCACCGCACCGGGGACGTCCCCGGTGCGGTGCCCGTCGCACTCGCGGCGCGCGGCCCGCTCGACCGCACCGCCCGGCACCCGAGAAGCCCCGCACCGGTCCACGGCGACCGGGACAACGGGAACGGCGCTCGGGATGCGAGGATCTGACGAATGAAGCGGAGATCCCTGATCGCCGGCGCGGCGGCCGGCCTGGCGGCTCCCGTGGTCGTCTCCGGTGCGGCGCCCGCGCAGGCAGCGACGGCCACCACCACCAGAAGGCCACCCACCCAGCTGGGCACCTACCATCCGGGCAACAAGGCCAGCGGCCTCACCACGCTGCCGGCGAGCACCCGACAGGTCATCATCGTGACCGCGACCAACTCCAACACCAGTTACGCCACCCTGGAGACGTTCGCGAAGGTCAACCGCCGCTGGCTGCCCGTCTCCGCCGCGTTGCCGGCGCGGATCGGTTCCCAGTTCTTCAGCGATCACCACGTCGAGGGCGTTCCGACGACGCCGACAGGCGTCTACTCCATCGGCCCGACGATGTACGGCATCGCGGCGGACCCGGGCGTCCGGTACCCGTACCACCGGTTGGAGGTCAACGACTGGTGGAATGAGAACCCGACATCGCCGGCCTACAACACCTTCCAGCACACCGCCACCAATCCCGGCGGCTACAGCGAGGCGCTCTGGAAGGAGACGCCCGCCTACACCCACTTCGCGGTGATCACCTACAACATGGCGCCGAACGTCGCGAAGCCGGTCCCGAACGCGGGCAGCGGGATCTTCCTGCACGAGTTCAGCAAGACCCCGTCCGGTCCCACCGCCGGCTGCGTCAGCCTGTCGCACGGCGACCTGGTCAGCGTGCTCAGGTGGCTCGATCCGGCGGCCCAGCCGCGCATCGTCATGTGCCCGTTGCCGAGCCTCGGCCGCTACTGACCGCGCGGCCCGCGCCGCGGGTCCGCCGCCGACGCGGCTGCCCGGACCGCGCGCCCGCCCCTAGGCACTGGCGGACGACGTGCACCGCTGCGACTCGTACGGACGACGGCCGGACGGTCGTCGTCCGTTCGACGCGCCCGGGGAGGGAGACGCCGTCGGCTGCGCGGGTGCGGCGGGGTGCGGCGGATAGTCGAAGAGCTCGCCGACCGCGCTGAGCGTCAGGAGACGCGCCGGCGTGCCGACCGCGGCGGTGATGACCACCCGCTGGCCGCGCGCCGAGGCGGTTTCCCGGACGGCCAGCAGAGCCGCGAGCGCGGCGCAGTCGAGGTGCCGCAGGGCCGTCAGGTCGAGAGCGAGGCAGCTCACCCGGGAGGGCGCCAGCAGGCGGGTCAGGTCCGACCTGAGTTGATCGGCGGAGGCCAGGTCGGCCTCACCGCCGAGGGTGACGTGCCGAATGCCTGCCTTGACGTCGGAACAGTCGCATCGCAGTGCGCCGCGACCGATGGCATCGTCCATCGAAGAAACTCGTCCCCGCCCCGCTGAGGGCGATAGAAGGGCCGGCCGGGGTGAGCAACCATCGGTCCGGCGCCGAAGAGGACAGAGCTGGCGTGCGGCAGTGCCGGCCTCGACGTGGCGCTCCGGGCGCCGTCTCGAACGCTACCCGCGACCGCCGCCGCCCGCCACCTCGCGCTGAAGCGCCCCGCTCCCTCGCCGCCGACAGCAGGGCCGACCCGTCACCCGCGCCGAGGTCAACCGGCCCGCTGCAACCCGAGGGCCTGGGCCAGGCCCGCGCGCCCCCGCAGACCCAGCTTGACGTACGCCCGTTGGAGATGGTTCTCCACGGTCCGTACCGACAGCACGAGCTCGGCCGCGATCGCCGCGTTGTCGTGGCCCGTCGCCGCCAGCTCGCAGATCTGTCGCTCCCGTGGGGTGAGCTCGTCGCGGCTGACCGGCCGAGGTCTGAGTGGAGGCGAGTAGCCCCCGCACCGCTGCTGCAACAGGTCGGCCCGGCGGGCCAGCAGGTTCGCCCGGCGGTGGTCGCCACGCCGGCCGCAGGCCGTCTCCGCAGCGACCATCGCCTCCAGCGCGAGCGCGAGGTAGCCGCTGGCCTCCAGCGCGGTGCCGACCCGCTCGAGGGCGGCCGGGTCGTCGGCGGCGAGCGCGTGGGCGTAGTCGGCCCACAGCGTGAACAGCGGGCTGTCGCATTCGGCCACGACCCGGGCCAGCTGTTCGGCGGTGCCGGCGGTGGGTTCCAGGCGGGATAGCAGGTGCAGGCACTCCACGGTGATCGTCTTCGCCTGGTCGGCGCGTCCAGCCAGCTCGCGCAGCGCGCCGACCGCCGTCGCCAGTCGGCCGTCGGCGGCGGCGAGCCAGGCCGCGGTCAGCTCGGCGTCGGCGCCCACCAAGCCCGTGAGTCGCCTACCGCCGACGTCGGTGTGGTCGTCGTGGAGCTGTCGCAGCAGCCGCCGGCTCTCGGTGAGCTCGCCCAGCTGCGCCGCCACGTACGCGTTGGCCGACAGCACATAGACCCGGATGGGGAACAGGGTGCGGTCGCCGGCGAGGGTGCGGGCCTCGTGCAGCCAGCGCATCGCCCGGCCCATCTGACCGGCGTGGTAGGCGCACTTGCCCCGGGCGAAGGCGAGCAGCCCCACCGCGTCGGCCGCGCCCCGGTCCACCGCGTCCCGGTAGTACCGCCGCGCCAGCCGTTCGGCCTCTGGCAGCCGGCCCGACATCAGCAGGGACTGCACGTGACAGGTCTGCGTGGCGGCGCGCATCGTCGCCCACGTGTCCGGGATGTCGACCTCGCCGTGGTCGAACATTCCGGCGGCCCCGCCCGGCTGCCCGTCGAACAGCAACAGGTAGGGGTGCAGGGCGGTGACGGCGGTCGCCAGCAGCGGATCGCGCGGCGGGTCCACCGCCAGCCGCGCCACCCGGGCGCGGGCACCGGCGCTGTCGCCGCTGAACGCCGCGATGCCCGCCTGCGCGGCCAGCAGCCCGGGGTGCGCCTCGACGGGCAGGTCACGCTGGGCGTCGGCGATCACCTCGCGCGCCTGGTCGGGCCGGCGGCCGCCCCAGAACAGGTTCAGGACCCGCAGCGCCGCCGCCTCCGCCCGATCCCTGGGGTCGGGCAGGTCCGCCGCCGCCCGGGCGAGGTGTCCGTCCGCGTCGTCGCTGCGGCCCTGGGCCACCAGGGCCCGCGCCACCTGCCAGTCGCCGCGGGCGGAGTCGACCCGGCGGCCCAACCGCTCCGCCAGCGCGGGATCGTGCCGGCGCAGCGCGTACTCGGAGGCGGTCAGCAGGTCGTCCGCCGCGACCGGCAGGTCCGCCTCACACCGCCAAGCGACGACGCGGGCCAGGTCGCCCGCGCCGCCGTCGACGGCCGCCAGCGCCTCGGCCAGGTTCCGGCGCAGGCGGCGGGCCCGCAGCGCGCCCGTGCGGTTGCGCACCACCTCCGCGTACAGCGGATGGCCGGTCTGCACCAGCACCGCCGGGCCGTGCTGGACCAGCCGGATCAGGCCGCGCTCCTCCAACTGCTCGGCGGTCCGCGGTGGGACCACCCGCTCGATGAGGGCCAGCGGCGCGGGTTCGGCGTGGGCCACGTACTGCAGAGCCTCGGCCTCGTCGGGGTCGAGGGTGCCGAGGGTCTGCTCGATCAGCTCGGCGAGATGGGTGGGGCACAGCGACTCCGTGGGCCACGTCCACATGCCGTCGCGCCGGACCAGCCCGCCGTCGCGCAGCCCGCACCGCAGCGCCTCGCGGAGGAACAGCGGGTTGCCCTGGCTGATCCGCCACAGCGCGCCGAGGGTCAGGCCGTCGACCGGGCCGCCCAGCGCCTCCCGGACGACGAGGGCAGCCTCGTCGGGGTCCAGCGGCGGCACGTGCACCCGGTCCACCGACCGGGACCGTCGCAGCGCGGCGACCGGCGCGGCGTCCAAAGCGTCGGTGCGTACGCTGGCGACCACCTGGACGGTGCCGCCCACGACGAGCCGTTCGAGCAACGCGCCGGACGCGTCGTCGAGCCAGTTGAGGTCGTCCACGCCGATGACCACGCCGCGCCCCGCCGCGACGTCACGCAACCGCCGCTCGACGTCCCGAAACACGTCGGCCACGTTCGCGTCGGAGGGCTGGGGCAGCCGGCTGGCGAGCACACCGAACGGCACGTCCCGCCAGCCCGGTGTGGCGGTGACCCGCAGGACGACGCGCTGACGACGCAGGGCGTCGTCGAGCACCTCGTCGAGCAGCGAGCTCTTGCCGACTCCGGGGTCGCCGGTGAGCAGGACCCCCGAGCCGGCCGCCGTGTCGAGCGCGGTGACCGCCTGCTCCCGCTCCCGGGTGCGGCCGACGAACGGCCATCCCGCGTTGCCGTCCACCAGACCTCCGGGCGCAGCCACTGGACCCCCTCACCCCCGGCCGGACCACCCCTTGGTCCGGTCGCCGATCCGTCCTCGATCCGCTCGGCCGACCGGATCAGGGCGTGCGGCGGCCTGAGTGACACCGAGCCCACCCTCACACATCGCTCGCGGTGCAGCCGTCGCCTTCCGGACACGCCTGCACACGGAACGCGCTGGCCGGTCGGGATGGTTGTCGCCGGCGCGACAAGGCCGGCCCGGACTGGGGTAGCGGCTACTCATGTGCGGACGTCACCGGACGCGGAGGCTGGTCCTGCAAGCGACCGCCGGGGAGGCCGGAGGTCGTCCTGAAAGGAGATCCGAGTGTCCATCACCGACATCGTCAGCGGCTGGAAGGACGAGTACCGGCGGGCCGCCGCCCCGGAGGCCGCCGAGGCCCACCCGGCCGGCGTCGTGGAGCTGGACCGCGACCAGCTGGAGACGGTCGCCGGCGGCGCCGCCGCGACCACCGGTCACACCACGGCCTGCTGCCACTGCGTCTGCTGAGTCCGTACGGCTGACCCGATCGCGGGTCCCACGGGGTCCGGGCCGAGGCCCGGACCCCGACCACCGTCCGATCCCCGCCGCTGGAGCACCGCATGTCCACTGTTCCGCATCCCGCCGACGAAGATCCGACCACCCGGATCGAAAAGCGGCTGCTGGCCGCGTTGACCATCACGGAACGGCTGGCCGCTCCCCCGCCGTCGAACCCGCAGCCCGGTGATCGGTCCCGGTGGCGACTGTCCCGCTGGCGCACCGGCGGCGCCTTCGCCGGCGACGCGGACTGGCGACGCCGGCTGACGGCGGAGGGCCTGGACGAGTCGACCCTGCTCGCGCTCCTGGACGAGTCGACGCAGCGGCTCGCCGACCGACTCGGCCGGACCCCGGAGTGGGTGCGCGACCTCGTGTCGTGCTACCGCCCGTCGCCGCCCGTCGAGATCGACCCGGAGCTGCTGCCCGGCCGCCCGCTCGACGCCTCCCTCGCCCTGGTGGCGCCGCTGGTCGCGCGGGCCCGGGCCCGCGTGGCGCGACAGGCCCGGCAGCTCGCCGACACCGCCCCCGACCTGCTGCCGCCCGACGCCGACCGGCTGGGCGTGACCGGGCTGCTCGACGAGCTGGTGGTGCTGCTCAGCCGCGCCGTCGTCCTGGAGCTCAACATCGACCGCCTGCGGGGCACGTCGCCCGGCGACACACCGCAGGAGCGGTACGCGGCCTTCTTCCGCCGTCACCACGCGCCCGAGGCGGCGCTGGCCCTGCTGGCCGACTACCCGGTCCTGGCCCGTCAGGCGTACGACCTGACGCGTGGCTGGGCCGACCGCACCATCGAGTTCCTGGAGCGCCTCGTTGCCGACGCGGCGACGCTGGGCGTGGCCTTTCACGACGGCGCCAGACCGGGACGCCTGCTCGACGTCGAGGAGACCGGCGACCCGCACCGCGACGGCCGGCGGGTGCTGGTGGCGACCTTCGACAGTGGGCTACGGCTGGTATACAAGCCCCGGCCGGTCGCCGTCGAGGCCCGGTTCCAAACTCTGCTGACCTGGCTCAACGCGCGGGGCAGCGACCTGCGCACGTTCACCGTCCTGCCCCGTGGGCAGTACGGCTGGGCCGAGTACGTCGAGACGAGTACGCCGGGCACGTCCGGTGGGCAGCGCCGCTTCGCCCGCCGATACGGAGCGCTGCTGGCCCTGCTTCAGGCCGTCGGCGCCACCGACTGCCACCGGGAGAACGTGGTCGTCGCCGGTGAGCATCCCGTTCTGGTCGACCTCGAAACGGTCTTCACCCCTGCGGTCTCCCGGGCCGCGACAGCCTCCGGTGACGGCGACGCGATCGCCGACTCGGTGCTCGCGGTGGGGCTGTTGCCCCGTGCCGACGAGGCGGCGGGCCCGGCGGGTAGTGGCTGCAACTGCTCGGCCTGGCAGGCCGCGGGCACCGACGAGATGCGGGTGTGCGCGCCGGGCCACCACCACGACGAGCAGGACACCGGCGACGCCGCACCGGTCCCGGTCGACGTAGCCGCGCACCTGCCACAGGTGCTGGACGGCTTCGCCGCCACGTACCGCCTGCTCACGGCCGTACACGACGACCTGCTCGCCGCGGACGGTCCGCTGACCGCGTTCGCCGCCGACGAGATCCGGGTGGTGCTCCGTCCGACCCGCACCTACCTGCGGCTGCGGGACGCCGCCCTGCACACCGACGCGCTCCAGGACGGCCTGGACACCGAGCGGCTGCACGACTGGCTCTGGTCGGGCGTGGCCGAACTGCCGCTGCTGGCCGCGACCGTCGCGGCGGAACGGGCCGATCTGGCGCGCCGCGACGTGCCGATGTTCACCACCACGGTGGACTCCCGTGACCTGTGGACCAGCCGGGGACGCCGGCTGCCCGATCTGCTGGCCCGGTCCGGCCTCGCCGAGGCGCGGCGGCGGCTCGCGGGGCTGGGCGAGACCGACCTGGCCCGGCAGCGCTGGCTCATCGCGGCTGCCTTCGCCACCCAGGTGGACGCGGCCGACGCGCCGCACGCCCGGGTGCGCTGGCGGCTGGCCGAGGTGCCGGCGGCTCCAGTGCCGTCGCCGACGGCGTACCTGGACGCCGCGGCCGAGGTGGCCGACGCGGTGGCCGCCCTGGTCTGCCCCGGGCCCGAGCCGACCTGGTTCGGGCTCACCCCCGATCGCAACGCGCCGGGCCGGTGGGCGCCGGCGCCGCTCGGCCCGCACCTCTACGACGGGCTCGCCGGCGTGACGCTCTTCCTGGCCCACGCCGGCCGGCTCACCGGCGAGCAGCGCCTCACCGACCTCGCCGATCGCAGCGCCGCCGGGCTCACCGCCCGGATCGTCGAGCGCCGGCTCCCCGGCGACGGGATCGGCGCGTACGCCGGTTGGGGTGGGCTGATCTACACGCTCGGCCACCTCGGGCAGCTGTGGCAGACCCGCCGGTTCGTCCCGGCCATCGACGTGGCGCTGGCGCGGATCACCGCGCTGGCCGCCGCCGACCCGGCCGCGGACCTGGTCGACGGGTCCGCCGGAGCCGTCCTCGCGGCGTCCCGCGCCGGCCTGGACCCGGAGCGGGTCGGGCCCGCCGTGCGCGCCGCGGCCCACCGGCTGCTCGCCGCCGCGGACCGATACACCCACCCGACCGGAGGTACGTCCGGTGTCCCGCTCGGTGGCCTCGCGCACGGGGCGGCCGGGATCGCCGCCGCGCTGGCGCATGCCCGGGCGATGACCGGCGACCCCGCGTACGCCGACGCGGCCACCCGGGCGCTGGCCTACGACCGCAGCCTGTTCCGCCCCGCCGAGGCGAACTGGGCCGACCTGCGCCGACCGGGACGTTGCGGGCTGACGTGGTGCCACGGCGCACCCGGGATCGGGCTGTCGCGCCTGCTGGTCCGCGACGCGCTCGGTTCGGACGACGTGCTGGACGGCGAGATAGCGACCGCGGTCGGCACCACGATCGCCGCCGGGTTCGGGCGCAACCACTCGCTGTGCCACGGCGACCTCGGCAACCTCGACCTGCTGCTGGCCGCCGCACCGCGACGGGCGGCCGCACCGGCCGCGGCGGTGCTCCGCGACGGCCGCACCGGCGGCTGGCGCTGCGCCAACCCGACCGCGCTCGCGTCGCCGGAGCTGATGACCGGCCTGTCCGGGATCGGGCTCGCCCTGCTGCGGCTCGCCGCGCCCGGGCGGGTGCCGTCGGTGCTTCTGCTCGCCCCACCCGCGACGGCCGGCCACGGCACGAGCACCGCCGACGCCAGGGAGCCACAGTGGGCAGCCTGACCGGGAACGGGACGCGCCGGCTCCGGCCGGGTCGACGGCGGGTGCCGCTGGTGCTGCAGATGGCCGACGCCGACTGCGGTGCCGCCTGCCTGGCGATGATCGCCCGCTGGCACGGCGTGCGCGCACCGCTGGCCGCCGTGCGCGAGCGGCTCGACATCGGCCGGGACGGTGTCACGGCGCGGGCGCTGCTCGCCGCGGGGCCACGGTTCGGGCTGCACGGCCGGGCCTTCCGCGCCGACCCGGACCAGGTCGCCACGCTGCCCCTGCCGGCCG
Organism: Micromonospora sp. NPDC049366; assembly: GCF_044466625.1. Classification (NCBI taxonomy): domain Bacteria; kingdom Bacillati; phylum Actinomycetota; class Actinomycetes; order Micromonosporales; family Micromonosporaceae; genus Micromonospora; species Micromonospora sp. NPDC049366. The sequence continues at coordinate 229,018 of NZ_JBITMV010000002.1, read as the reverse complement.
TCGCGCACTGGGAGAACGCGCACTTCGTCGTCGTGGAGCACGTCAGCGAGCGCGGCGTCCGATTGGTCGACCCGGCGCTCGGACGCCGGCTGCTCACCCCGGCCGAGTTCGCCGCCGGGTTCAGCGGGACGGTGCTGACCTACGCCCGTGATCCGCAGTCCCCACCCGAGTCGCCGGCCGTCCGACCCGGACCGATCGCCCGACTGCGGCGCGCCCGACCGCTGCTGCGGCCGTTCCTGCCGCAGCTGGGCGGCGCGTTCACCGTGTCCCTGGTCCTGCAGGCACTGGGCCTGGCGCTGCCGATGGCCACCACGGTCGCCTTCGACCGGATCATGCCGGCCCGCGAGACCGCCCTCATGCCGTACCTGGCGCTGGCCATCGCCGCGCTCGTGCTCACCCAGTTCGGTGTCGCCTACCTGCGGTCCCGGCTCCTGGTCACCCTTCAGGCCCGGGTGGACTCCGCGCTGATGAACCGGCTGTTCGGGCACCTGCTGCGGCTGCCGTACGCCTTCTTCCAGCAACGCGCCAGCGGCGACCTGATGCAGCGGCTGTCCAGCAGCATCCTGCTACGCGAACTGGTCACCACCCAGGTGCTGACCGCCGTGATCGACGGCGTGCTCGTGATCGCGTACTTCGGTGTGCTGCTCGCCAGCGACCTGGCCTTCGCCGGGCTGGCCGCCGCGATCGGCATCGCCCAGGTGGTGGCCGTGGCGGTCGTCAACGGCCGGCTGCTGCGGCTGAACCAGCGGCACCTGACCGTGCAGGCCGACGCGGAGAGCGCGCTGATGGAGGCGTTGTCCGGCATCGCCACGGTCAAGTCGATGGGCGCCGAGCGGCAGGTCTTTGACGGCTGGCTGCGCCGGTACACCACGGCACTCGACGCCGACGTGGCCCAGAACCGGCTCTCCGCCACGGTCGCCAACATCACCGCCAGCGTCCAGCTCGCGGGTCCGCTCGCGCTGCTGTGGCTCGGCACCGGTCGGCTCTTCGACGGCGCGAGCCTCGGCGAGACCCTCGGCCTGCAGGCGCTGGCCCTGTCCGCGCTCACCCCGCTGGCCTCGCTGGTGGCCAGCGCCCAGGTCCTCCAGTCGGTGCTGTCGCACCTGCAACGGCTGCGGGACGTCTTCGCCGCGCAACCGGAACCGGCCGGCGACCCGGCCCAGCCCGCGCCCCAGCTCACCGGCCGGATCAGCGTCCGCGACGTGACGTTCCGCTACGACGGGACCGCGCCGCCGGTGCTGCGAGGAGTCTCGTTCGACGTCGCGCCCGGGGAGAAGGTCGCCATCGTCGGCCGCTCCGGCAGCGGCAAGAGCACCCTGGCCATGCTGCTGACCGGTCTCTACCGACCGACCGGCGGGGAAATCCTGTTCGACGGGGTGCCGCTGTCCCGCATCGACCCGACGGCGCTGCGCCGCCAGTTCGGCGTCGTGCTCCAGGAGAGCTACCTGTTCCGCGACTCCATCCGGCGCAACGTCAGCCTCGTCCACCCGGGCATCGGCATGCCGGCGATCCGGGCGGCCGCCGGGGTCGCCGCGATCGACGAGGACATCGCGGCGATGCCGATGGGCTACGACACCCAGGTCGCCGAGCGGGGCCAGGCCCTCTCCGGCGGGCAGCGGCAGCGGCTGTCCATCGCGCGCGCGGTCGCCGGACAGCCGGCCGTGCTGCTGCTCGACGAGGCGACCAGCCACCTCGACGTGGCCACCGAACGGCGCGTCGACCAGGCGATCTCGGCGCTGCGCTGCACCCGGATCGTCGTGGCCCACCGGCTGAGCACCGTGCGCAACGCCGACCAGATCCTCGTGGTCGACGGTGGGCGCGTCGTCGAGCGCGGCCGGCACGAGGAGCTGCTGCGCGCCGACGGCGTCTACGCCGACCTGGTCCGCTGCCAACTGACCGACGACAACCCTGCCCTGCCCGGAGGCGAGACGTGGCTACCCGTACCGTGACCAGCACCGACCAGCCCCAGCGACCATCCACGGCCGACGCCGGTCCGTTCCCGGCCCGCCGGGTCCTGGTGGCCGCCTGCGGCTCCGCCGACGTGCTCACCCTCCCCCAATCGATCATGGTGATGCGGCACGCGCTGCGTCTCGACGTACGGGTCGTGCTCACCCCGGCCGCGGCACGGTTCGTGCCGGCCCGCTCGTTCACCCTCCTGACCGGACACCCCGCCCTCGTCGACGAGGAGACGACCACACAGGTGCCGCACCTGGACCTGACGGCCTGGGCGGATCTGGTGCTGGTCCTGCCGGCCACCGCCAACACCCTCGCCAAGGCGGCACACGGGATCGCCGACAACCTGGTGGGCACCTGTCTGCTCGCCGCCACCGCACCCGTCGTGCTGGTGCCCTCGATGAACCGGGCGATGTGGGAGCGACCCGCCGTGCAGCGGAACGTGGCGCAGCTGCGCGAGGACGGGTACGGCGTGGTGCCGCCGGTGCCCGTCCTCGCGCTGAGCACCGGCACGCTCGACGGGCGGGGCATGCCACCCATCGAGGCGGTGCTGGAGTTCGCCGCGGGCCACCTGCGACACCTGGACGGCCGCCGTGGCTGAGCCGCGCCGGGCGGCCGGGCCGAGGGTCGCCGCCGTCGCCGTCGCGCTCGGCGCCCTGCTGCTGGCCGTGGCGGTGGTCCCGTTCGTCCGCGCGTACGCCGACTCGGCGACGCACCGGCCGGCCACCGACATCGGCGTCGGCCTCGACCGGTCCGGCTGCGACCCCGAGCTGACCGACCCGGTCCGGGGCGCCGGCGTGCACGTCGGGCCCGGCACCGCCGAGCCACACGCCACCCGGATCCGGTACGACCTGGTGCCCCCGTCGTCCGGGCCGCACTTCGTGGTGCCCGCGCCGGCGGTTCGGCGGTTCTACACCACCCGCGACCGACCGGCCATCGAGATCCTGGTGCACAACCTCGAACACGGCTACACGATTCTCTGGTACGTGGAGCCGCTGGTCCGGGACCAGATCGAGACGCTGCGGGCGGTGGCGCAGAAGTTCGGCGACGACCGGTACGGAGGCAGGTTCGTGGTGGCGCCGTGGGACCCCGCGTACGGGGAGTTCCCCGCCGGTCGGCCGCTCTCCCTGTCGCACTGGGGCGCCACCGCCGGTTACCGGCAGTTCTGCGCGGCCGTCAGCGGGGCCGCCGTCGAGCGGTTCGTGCTGGCCCATCCCCCGAACGATTCGCCCGAACCAACCGGCATGTGACGCACCGGACGGCGCGGTCGGAGGGCGGGGGCCTCCGCGACTCAGCCGCCCACACCCCGGACCGCCTCGATGATGGTCTCGGCGACCTCGCTCGGTCGGGCCGCGGCCATCGCATGCGAGCCGCCGGGGAGCTCACGCTGGCCCCGCGGGTTGGCCCGCTCGGCCATGAACCGGTGCGCGGCGACCGGGATGTTCATGTCGGCGTCACCGAAGATGAACCAGCTCGGCAGAGACCGCCAGGCCGGGTCCCCGGAGAGCCCGTCGCCCAGGGCCTGCTCGGTGATCGGCCGCTGGGTGCGAGCCATGAGCGCGGCCTCGTCGGCCGACACGTCCGCGACGAACTGCCGGTGGTAGGCGTCCTGGCCGATCGCCACCTCGTTGCCGCCGGTCGAGACCGGGTACTGCACCAGCGTCTCGGCGAGCGTGCTCCCGGGAAACTTCGCGGACAGCGCCAGCGCCGACTCGCCGGTGTCCGGGGCGAAGGCGTTGACGTAGACGAGGGCCCGCACCGTCGGGTCGTCGCTCGCGGCCTGCGTGATCACCATGCCGCCGTACGAGTGGCCGACGAGGACGACCGGGCCGCCGACCCCTCCCATCACGTCCCGCACGTACGCGGCATCGCCGGCGAGGCTCCGCAGCGGGTTCGCGGCGGCCACCACGTTGTACGCCGCGCCCAACCGCTCGATGACACCGTTCCAGCTCGCCGACTCGGCGAACGCGCCGTGCACGAGGACGATGGTGGGCTGCCGATCGGACATGACGCGCACTCCCTCACTTCGTGCCACTGTTCACCCGCCGGCCACGCCGGCACGCCTGATTACCCGTTAGGTGCGGGCGAAACGTCCCGATGGCGCCCGCCGCGGGGAGGCGGATCAGTCCGGCGCGCGGATGTCGCCGTCCGGCGAGCGCCAGTGCTCGAGCGCGGAGTCGACGAACCGTCGACGCGCGCCCGGCAGCAGCACGAACAGGCCGGCGACGGCCGTACCGACCGCCAGCGGAATCACCACCTCGTAGGGCGATTCGTCGGCGAAGATGACGTCGTTGAACCCGGTTGCGGGGTCGTAGACGACTTGGAGCCGGTCACCGACGGTCAGCGGTGGGTCGTCGCCGGCCGCCTGCAACAGGCCCAGCCGATCGCCGTCCCGCGCCGCTACCGTCAACGTGACGGAGCTGCCGTCGACCTTCGTCACGACCCCCTCCGCCGTGATCCCGTACCGGTCGAACCGCCATCCGCTGTAGAAACTGACGGCAGTCACCAGCAACAGCCCGAGGAAGAAGACCCAGAGGACCACCCAACCGGCTTTGAGCAGCGCCTGGTCCCACTTCCACCGCATCCGCTCGTTCGCCCGACGGTCACGATGTCGGCCTCGGAGCAGCCAGTGCCAGGCGTAGACCGCCGCGATCGTCATGAGCACGCCGAACAGCCCGGCGCACGAGCCGACGCCGACGGCTGCCTCCGGGACCGTGAGCACCGCCACGACGAGCGTCGTCCAGCACGCCACCGCGGCGGTTGTCATGAAGATCGTGTAGAAGTAGGGGTGCCTGCCCCACCAACCGAGGTCCGACCTCCGCGCCATGACGCCATGGTGCGGAGGCTGTCAATGCGGTGACCGCGGACGGACCACCACCTGCCACCAGACCAGGACCATGGGGCCGCCGAAGGCCAACATCGCCGGCCGCATCCACAACGCGGTATCGCTGCCCCGCACCGTGCTGATCACGAGGAGGAGCACGAACATGGCGGCCGTGGCGACGGGCGGCCCCAGGACCGCCCAGCGACGACGTAGCGGCCTAGGTTCATTCGACACGGCGGGAACGGTACGGGACATCGTCCAGTCCCGAACCGCCGAGCCGGCCGGTGACCGCGGGCAAGGATGTCCGCCGGCCGACCAGCCTGAGCCAGGGGTCGTTCCGGCTGCTCAGGCGAGGCAGAACTCGTTGCCCTCGACGTCCTGCATCACCATGCACGACTCGTTCTCGTCATCGGCGGGCAGCAGTCGCACGCCTACCGCGCCGAGCGCGACCAGTCGCGCGCATTCGGCCTCGAGCGCGGCCAGGCGCTCCTCCCCCACGAGCCCGGTGCCGACCCGCACGTCGAGGTGCAACCGATTCTTGGCGGCCTTGCCCTCGGGTACGCGCTGGAAGTACAGCCGCGGGCCCGCGCCGGTGGGGTCGACGCAGGCGAACGCCGAACCCTGCTGCTCCGGCGGTAGCGCGCGGTCGAACTCGTCCCAGGTGGCGAACCCCTCCGGCGGAGGCGGTACGACGTAGCCCAACACCTCACACCAGAACCGCGCGACCCGCTCGGGCTCCGCGCAGTCGAAGGTCACCTGGAACTGCTTGACCGATGCCATCGGGCCACCCTACAAAGGCGGGGGCCGTCTCCGTGCATCCGCCCTCTGCCCCCGTGGCGTAATCGGCTTGTGCGCGGTGCCGCGGATTGCTTGGCTGCCCCCGTGACCGCACTCCGAACACCGCGACTGTCCCTGCATCCCATCGACGCGGCGGAGGGTGAACGCATCGTCGGGCGGCGTCCCGCAGCCGGTGACGCCTGGGTTGAGGACTTCCCCTTCGACGGCGATGTCATCGGCGTCACGAACTTCCTCAGGGCCACGGCCGCCCACGGGGACCAGCACCCCTTCGGGCACTACCGGATCACGCGGACCGCCGATGGGAAGGCCATCGGCGGAATTGGTTTCAAGGGGCAGCCGGACGACGGATGCGTCGAGGTCGGCTACGGCCTCTCGCCGTCAGCGCGGGGCCACGGCTATGCCGCGGAGGCACTCGTCGCCCTGTTGGTGGTCGCGGCCGATCACGGCCTGTCCCGGGTCGTCGCGGACACCACCAAGGACAACGTCGCCTCCCAACGCACCCTCGAACGGGCCGGGTTCCGCCGCACCGGCACCACGGAGGAGCTCCACCGGTACGAGGTGCTCGTCGCGATCCCTTCGGGCCCCTCGGTCCAAACTCGATAGCCACGTCGACGCACCCGGTGCGATGATCGACATCTGGGTCGCTAGCTCAACTGGCAGAGCATTCGACTGAGTAGTGCGTCCGCTCTCCGCCTGTGCGGTGATGGGCGCGCTTCCTTCTCCTAGTTGGATCGAAGGGTTCGGGGTTCGAGTCCCCGGCGACCCACTTCGCCGCGGTCGCAGGTTGGCGACCGCGGGGGCGACCGGAAGGAGGGACCGCGTGCTCGAGAAGCTGATCATCCAGAAGACGCTGCGCGTGCCGGCGAGCACCGGCGCGGCCGGCGACGGCACGTCGGTGGCCCGGCAGCTGGACGCCGCGCTGCTGGATGTCGGATTCGCGGCGTCGCGGCCTCTGCTGGAGCACATCGGCGCCCTGGCCCCCGCGTCGGCGATGGACCTCGCCGCCACGGTCGTCTCGGCGGTGCGCGAGCTGGTGGGCGACCATGTCCAGCACAACGCTTACTTCATCGGTTTCCCGGCCGACGTGCCGGACACCGTCGACTTCTGGGTGGACCGGCTACGCGCGGCCGTTCTCACCGGCGGGGGCACCGCGACGGACGCCCAGCTGCGGGACGCCGTCGCCTCGGCCGCGGTGAACCTGCTCGACCTGCCGGCCTACGGCACCTACCAGCACACCTACGCGGAACTGCTGGCCGCGCACGACGACCTGATCAGCTCAGCCGGTGATCGGGTGACCGTGCTGCGTCTCGGCGACACCACCGACGTGGAGGCGTCGCGGCTCTATCTGGCCCTGGCCGGCAGCGCGACACCACACGGCGAGGCGGACCTCGCGATCCTCAGCGAGCTCACGGTCACCTGCCTGGACGGCCCGCAGCCGGCCGAGATCCCGGTACGGGAGAACCGTGCCGTACTCAACGGGATCCGGCTCGTCCTGGGCCGTCCGCTGCTCGGCGTGGACACGACGACCGACGTGCTGCGCCTCGCCTGTCAGGTCTCCGGCGGCGACGCCTCGCTCGTGACCTCCACGCGATTCCGTGCGTTCCGGCGCCCGGAGCGACGGATGCTGCTGGCCGCGCTCGACGACGTCGTCGGCACGAACCCGGACAAGCTCGGTGACGTCGTGCGGTACGCGGAGCGGTGGAAGCGGCTCGGGGAACGGCTGCACCCGCACGAGTACGGCCGGTGGCCCCACGCGCAGGAGGTGTTCGCGGTCGCGCGCGGCGAACGGCCGGTACGCAACCTCGCCGGCCGTGCCGAGGCGGCGATCCGCGCCGGCGCCATCGGTCCGGCGGCGAGGGTGCTGTCGGCGACACCGGGTCTGCTCCTGCGGTCCGCGGACCGGCTGCTGCGGCTGGCGTCGACGGCGGAGCGTTCCGCCGTTGTCGCAGCGGTCACCGGTGCGCTCGGCTCGGCGTCCGGCCGGGTGCTCCTCTCCCTGCGGGAGCACGTCGACAACCGCCTGACACCCGCCTCCGCCCGCATGTACGCAAGCCGCTCGCGCAGCGCGTGGGTCGGTCCCGACACCCGGCCGCCGCTGCCCGCCGAGCTGGTGGCCGAGCTGTCGTCGCTGCTGGACGCCGAGATCGGTGCCCGGCTGCCGGAGCCGGAGCGACCGCTGGTGGTGGACCCGGAGGTGCTCGATGTCGCACTGCCGCTGTCCGGTAAGGCGGCCGAGGCCGGCTTCGCGGTCCTGCCCCGGGGCTCGCGCGCATCAATCTCCGGTGAGCTGCTGCGCTTCTTCACGTACTGGCGTCAGGCGAGCCGTCGCACCGACTACGACCTGTCGGTGCTGATGCTCGACGACGAGTTCCACAGTGCGGGCCAGGTGTCCTGGACGAACTACCACCACGACGGGGTGGTGCACTCCGGTGACATCACCGACGCGCCGAACGGTGCGACCGAGTTCATCGACGTGCCCTTGACCGTCCGCGGGACCTACGTGGTTCCACAGGTCCACATCTACACGGGCGAGTCGTTCGACGAGGTGGCCGAGTCGATGTTCGGGTACCAGACCCGCTCCCGGGACCAGCGCGGTGCGCCGTTCGACGCACGGACCGTGCGGGCGCGTTCGCACCTGCGGGGTCAGGGCCGCGTCGCGCTGCCGATGGTGTTCGCCCGGGGCACACGCGGCTGGGAGGCCGTATGGCTGCACCTCTATCTGCGCGGTAGGCCGTCGTTCAACCGGGTGGAGGGGAACATCTTCACCACGGGCGACCGGGTCCGGGCTCTGATGGAGCGGCGGTATCTCACCGTGTCCTACCTCGTGGAGCGATGGCGTGCGCGGGCCGAGGTGACGATGTGGGACGGCCGGCTGCCGGACGAGCCGGTGACCTTCGTCGGGATCGCGGCGCCCGAGGATCTGCCAGCCGGGTCCGAGGCCTATACCCTTGATCGACTCAGCGAGCTGATCCCCGGCTAGCCGAGGCCATGTGGGCGCTTCCTTCTGACCCCGTTCGATTCGGGACCTCCGCTGCGCGGGGGATCTGGTATTCAGCGCCCACGCTCTCCTCGGCCTCCGCCGGTCCTGCCGCCCAGGTCGTCGTCGACCTGGGCGGCAGGACCGGCTGCGGGGTGTCCGATCGTCAGGACGCCTGGCGGACGGCCATATCGGTCAGCCAGACGTCGGCCAGGTCGCTGAGGGGGACGTCGAGGGCCCGACTGAGGCCGACCACGGTGCCGAACGCCGGCGCGGGAAGCCGGCCCGCCTCGATCTTGCGCAGCGTCTCGGGCGAGATGCCGGCCGCCAGGGCCACCTCGACGAGGCTGCGATCGGCCCGCGCGACCCGCAGGGCGGCTCCGAGACGTTGGCCCGCGGCGATCTGTTCGGCGGTGAGTGGTTGGCGAACCATGGCAGCAGGATACCCCCGGAGCGGCCCCGACCTGGCGTGGTATAAAAATACCGCCACGGAGAGGGAGGCTGTCGTGATCGAGCTCAAGTCCGCCGAGGAGATCAACCGGATGGCGGTGACCGGCCAGTTCGTCGGCGAGTTGCTCGCCGAACTGAGCGGTGTCGCCGCCGTCGGCGTCAACCTGATGGACCTCGAACACCACGCCCGCCGCCGGATCTCCGAACGCGGCGCCGAATCCTGCTACTGGGACTACGCCCCCTCGTTCGGCCGCGGCCCGTTCCGCAACGTGCTGTGCCTGTCGGTCAACGACGCGGTCCTGCACGGCCTGCCGCACGACTACGTCCTGCGCGACGGCGACCTGGTCAGCATCGACATGGCGGTCGGCATCGACGGCTGGGTCGCCGACTCCGCGGTCTCCGTCGTCGTCGGCACCCCCGACCCGGACGACCTGAGGCTGATCGAGGCCACCGAGGTCGCGCTGGAGGCCGGCATCAACGCCGCCCAGCCCGGTGGCCGGCTCGGTGACGTCTCCGCCGCGATCGGTGAGGTCGCCCGCGACTACGGCTACGGCGTCAACTCCGAGTTCGGCGGCCACGGCATCGGCCGCACCATGCACGAGGCCCCGCACGTCCCCAACAACGGCCGGGCCCGCCGCGGCATCCGGCTCGACCCCGGCCTCACCATCGCCATCGAGCCCTGGTTCTGCCGCTCCACCGACAAGATCAGGTTCGACCAGGACGGGTGGACGATCCGCTCCGCCGACGGGTCCCGCACCGCCCACTCCGAACACACGGTCGCCGTCACGGCCTCCGGCCCCCAGGTTCTGACCCGGCGTCCCGTGCCGGACTCCACTGCGGCCGACCCGACGAAGAGGCCCGCCGCAGCGTCCTGACCCCATCGCCGCGTCGGTCGCCTCACGGCTCCGGGACCGGTCTGCGCGCGAGCGCCCGGAAACCGGGCGGCGCGGGGTGGCGGGGCCACCTAGGGTGGAGGTCCATCGACGCGGGAGATCATCAATGTACGTACGGAGAGCCATCGCCGCGGTGGCCGGCCTCGGCGCGGTCCTACTGTCGGCGGTCCCGGCGATCGCCGCACCACCGGCCCCGTCATCGGTCGGGTCCGAGCTGCCCCCGCCGTGGATCGCGGACGTGACCGTCGACGTGAGCAGTGAGCGTTTCATCCTGCCCAGCGACGGCTGGACCTCGGTGGACGCGGTGGCGCGCAACGTCGGCACCAGGGCGGCGGCCGGGGTCCGGCTGGTGTTCACGCTGCCCGCGCCCTTCCAGATCTCGCAGATCGCCACGACGAACGCGTGGGACTGCGACTTCGCCACCCCGACCGTCACCTGTGACCTGGTGGAGGACCTGGCGCCCGGCGCGTCGGCGCCCGCCGTCAACCTCACCGGAAGCCTGTACGGCGCACCGGTCGGCACGCCGGTCGACGCCGTCGCCGCGGTCTCCACCACGACGTTCGAGCGCAGGGTCGGCAACAACACGGGCAGGAAGCAGTTCCAGATCGTCGGCAAGGGCACGCTCCGCGGCGTCATCTGGAACGATCTCGACGCCGACGGCATCCGGGAGTCGGGCGAGCCGCTGGTCACCGGCGTGGGGTTGGGCTTCTGGAGCGTCGACGACGACGACCAGTACGGCTTCTCCAACTCCCACGACGGCACCTACCGCTTCGACGTCCCGGCGAAGGCGTACGTCGGCCGGGTCCAACTCTCCAAAAGCAACTGGCGGTTCACCACGCCGAACGTCGGCACCAACGACGCCGTCGACTCCGACGTGACCCAGGTCTCCGAGACCACCTACACCAGCAACGGGGAGACGCCGGTCCTGTCCGTCGTGGTGGGACAGACCGCCACCGTCGACATCGGCGTCGTCGCCACCGGCACCACGTCGTGACCTGGGCGCGGTGATCGGTCAGCCGGCCGACGGGCCGGCTGACCGTGAACGGCCACGACGGCCTCACCACAATCTGACAGGTTCCTCACATCTGGTCGATATCGTGCGCCGATGCGAGGAAGAACAGTAACGGCGCTTCTCGGCGTTCTGACAACCGCGACGGCACTCCTGCCGGCAATGCTCGGCCCCGCCTCGGCGAGCGCCGCGGCACCGATCGACACCACCAGGACCGGGCCGGCGATCCGGCCGGTCGACTCGGTCCGCTACGACCTGGGCGACCGCGCCTTCCACCCGGCAGCGGAGCTCGACTACGACGGGGACAACGAACTCAACGGCGTCGTCTACTTCCCCACCGACCTCGGCCGCGGCACGCACCCGCTGGTCATGATCGAGCACGGGCAGTGGCACACCTGCGCCGACGCCCGGGCGCAGGCCCGGATGGATGCCGCGAAGGCCGCGCTGCCCGCCGCCGAACAGGCCGGGAACACCGCCGAGGTGGACCGGCTGTGGGAGATCATCGCCGCGGCGGGCAGTGAACTGTCGCGCTGGCCCTGCACGGCGGGCACGCCGCAGCTGCCCAGCTACCTCGGCTACGAGTACCTCGGCCGGAGGCTGGCGTCGCTGGGCTTCGTGGTGGTGTCGATCGGCACCAACGGCATCAACGCGACGTCCTTCGGCCAGGGGGCGACGGTCTACCAGACGCGTGCGGCGCTGCTGAACAGGCAGCTCGCCATGTGGCAGCGGCTGGCGGCCACCGGCGGCGGGCCGCTGCGCGGCAGGTTCGTCGACTCCCGCACCCACCGGCCGCGGAACGTCGACTTCCGGGGACACGTGGACCTGACGCGGGTCGGCACCGTCGGGCACTCGATGGGTGGCGGAGGCGTCATGCAGCACGTGGCCGACGGGCACCAGCAGTGGCCGGCCGGCGTCACGGTGAAGGCCGTCTTCACGCTCGCCCCCGCCGGCACCTTCGACCCGGTGGAGGTCACGACCGTCCCGTTCGCGGTGATGTGGGGCACCTGCGACGCCGTCAACACCGGCGGCTACGTCGAGTCGACGGCCGGCCGCAACCGCGCGCCGATCTACAAGTACACGCTCGCCGGCGGCAACCACGACTTCTACAACACCCAGTGGTCGCCCGACAGCGGGCAGGTCGGCGGAGTGGACGACGCTACCCCGGGCACCCGGCGCGGTTACTGCAAGGCCCAGTTCCCGCCGGACCGCGACGGGGCCGCGCCCGCGCAGCCCGACCAGAAGGCCCTCACCGAGTCGCAGCAGCGGCAGGTCACGGAGGCGTACGCGGCGGCGTTCTTCCTGCGCCACCTGTCCGGACAGCGGCAGTACGACCCGCTGCTGCAGGGCGCCGTGACCTCCCCCGGCCTCCCCGCCGTGGTCGGCGTCCGGTACGCCCCACCGCTGGCCCGCTGACGCCCCCGGCCGGTCCGCCTTCCATTACCGGCTCGTGACAATTCGCGCGCCGGGCACGGATATGCGGATGACAACGTCGGGCGGGTGATCGGAGAACGAGAACTGCGCGCCGTCCGGCCCGCGGTGTGGGAGGCCGACACCGTCCCCCTCGCCGCGGTGCCGGGCGCGGCCGCCGACCGGGGGCCGGGCCGGGTGGAGTGGGCCGACGCGGCGAAGGGCTTCTGCATCGTGCTGGTCGTCGCGTGGCACGTCGTGGTCAAGGACTACCTGCAGGTCGACTGGCGCCTGGGGATGCCGGTGCCGGGTCTGTGGGGGGCGCTGGGCGAGCAGTTCCTGCCGCTGCGGATGCCGCTCTTCTTCACCATCTCGGGCGTCTTCGCGGCCAACGCCGTCCAGCGCCCCTGGCGGGCCGTGGCACGCAAGCGGGTCGCCCGCTTCGGCTACCTGTACGCCGTCTGGCTGCTGATCCACACGGCGGTCCTCGCCCTGGCCCCGGGCTTCCCGACCGACCGCGCCACCTCCGCGGCCGGGCTTCTGGAGCAGCTCACCATCACCCCCTCGAACCTCTGGTACCTCTACGCCCTGGCGCTGTACTTCACCGTCGCCAAGGCGGTGCGCCGGGTACCCCGGGCGTTGGTGCTCGTGCCCGCCGCGGCCCTGTCCGTCGTCACCGCCGCCGGCCTGCTCGACACCCCCGGCAACCGGGGCGGGTTCTACCAGAACCTGGTCTTCTTCCTCGCCGGCCTGTACCTGCGACCGTGGATCGAGGCGTGGGCGGCCGGCGCGACCGGGCGGCGGCTCGTGCTCACCGGCGGCGCGTACGCCCTCGCCCTGGGCGCGATGGCCGCGCTCGGGGCACAGACCTGGCTCGGTGTGTGGCCGCTGGTCTCGGTGGTGGCGGTCGCCTTCGGGATCACCGCGGCGGCCCGGCTGTGCCGGTGGCGGTCCCTCGCCGGCCCACTCGTCGCGCTCGGGCGCAACACGCTGCCCGTCTACGTCATCCACATGCCCGTCCTGGCCCTGCTGCACCGGCTGCTCGTCGGGCCGCTGTCCGGGCTCGACCGGGTCGGCCAGGAGATCGTCGTCCTCGGCTACCCGATCCTGCTGACCGCGCTCGTCATGGGGCTGAGCCTGGCCGTTCACCGGGCCCTGTCGGGGCGGGCCCCGTGGCTGTTCGACCTGCCCGGCCGCGGCCGGTCGACCGCTCACCGGTCGGCGGTGGCCCGATGAACGCGTTGGCCGAGGCGGCGGTCGACCTGACGGCGATCGAGGCGAACGTCCGCACGATCGGCACGGCGGCCGACACCGGGCTGATGGCGGTCGTCAAGGCCGACGGCTTCGGGCACGGCGCGGTGCCGGTGGCCCGGGCCGCGCTGCGGGCCGGCGCCGGCTGGCTCGGGGTCGCCACGGCGGCCGAGGCGCTCGCGCTGCGCGCGGCGGGCATCACCGCACCGGTGCTGAGCTGGTTGCACCGCCCCGACGACGACTTCGCGGCGCTGATCGCGGCCGAGACGGACATCGGCGTGTCGACGGTGGCGCACCTGCACGCGGTCGCCGACGCGGCCCGCGCGCTCGGCGTGCCGGCGACGGTGCAGCTCAAGGCCGACACCGGGTTGTCCCGCAACGGCGCCGGCGAGCGGGACTGGCCCGAGGTGACCGGTTGGGCCCGCAAGTTCGAGCTGGAGGGGGCGGTACGGGTGCGCGCGGTCTGGTCGCACCTGGCCGACGCGGACGTGCCGGACAGCCCGGGCCTGTCGCGGCAGGTGACCCTCTTCGAGGAGGCGTTGGCGCTCGCGCGGGCGGCGGGACTCGACCCCGACCTGGTGCACCTGGCCAACTCGGCCGCCGCGCTCGGCGCCCCCCGGACCCGCTACGACCTGTGCCGGATCGGGCTGGCGCTCTACGGCGTGGACCCGTTCGGCGGGAACGGGCCGGGCCGGTACGGGCTGCGCGCCGCGATGACCCTGCGGGCGGGCGTGGTCAACGTGAAGCGGGTACCGGGCGGCACGGGTGTCTCCTACGGGCCCGAGCACGTGACCCGCGGGCCGACCACGCTGGCCCTGCTGCCGCTCGGCTACGCCGACGGTCTGCCCCGCGCGGCCGAGGGTCGCGCCGCGGTGCTGCTGGCGGGCCGGCGGTGCCCGATCGTCGGGCGCATCGCCATGGACCAGTGCGTCGTCGACGCCGGGGACCTTCCCGTGGAGATCGGCGATGAGGCCGTGGTTTTCGGTCCCGAGCGGGACGACGGCCGCACGCAGCCGACCGTGGCCCAGTGGGCCCGGTGGGCGAGGACCATCCCCAATGAGATCTTGACCGGTATCGGAGCCAGAGTGGCCCGCCGATACCGACACGACGAAACGGAGCTGTCATGAAGACCCGACTCGCGGTGCTGTTCGGCGGGCGGAGCGGCGAGCACGAGGTGTCCTGCCAGTCGGCGGCGAGCATTCTCGCCGCGGTGGACCGGGATCGGTACGAGGTGACGGAGGTGCTCATCGGCCGGGGCGGCGGATGGCACGTCGACGGGGAGCCGCTGCCGATGGCGGAGGCGCTGCGTGTGCTGGCCGGACAGGACGTGGTCTTCCCGGCCCTGCACGGCCCGTACGGCGAGGACGGCACCGTGGCGTCGCTGCTGGAGTGGCTCAACGTGCCGTACGTCGGAAACGGGGTCCTGGCCGGCGCGGCCGGCATGGACAAGGAGGTCACGAAGAAGCTGCTCGCCGCGGACGGTCTGCGGGTCACCCCGGGTGTCACCCTCCGGGCCGACGAGGAGCTGCACGCCGACGACCAGCGGCGGCTGGGCCTGCCGGTGTTCGTGAAGCCGGCCCGGGCCGGCTCCAGCCTCGGTGTCACCCGGGTCGACGACTGGGCCGCGCTGCCCGACGCGCTGCGGCTGGCCCGGACGTTCGACACGAAGGTGCTGGTGGAGCAGGCCGTGGGGGGACGGGAGATTGACGTGGCCGTTCTCCAGTACCCGGACGGTCGGCTCGCGGCCGGCCCGCCGCTGGAGATCAGCGTGACCGGCACCGGCTTCTTCGACTACGACGCGAAGTACGACGGCGGGGCCGTGTTCCAGATCCCCGCCCCGCTCGATCCCGCCACCACCGCGCTGCTGCAGGATCGTGCGGCACGTGCCTTCCACGCGCTCGGCTGCCGCGGCCTGCTGCGGGTCGACTTCTTCCTGCCGGAGCTGTCCCCCGGGGCCGGGGCGCGCCGGGACGGCGGCTCGACGTACGGCGAGCCCATCCTCAACGAGGTCAACACCTTTCCGGGGTTCACCGCCGCGTCGCAGTATCCCCGCATCTGGCAGCAGGCCGGGGTCGGGTTCTCCGCTCTGATCGACATCCTGATCGGCGGCGCGCTGACCGATCGTTCCCTGCTCAAGGTGGGCCACGGCCCGGACGGCGACCCACGGTAGGACGGGCCAGGGTGCCGCGGGTCAGAGTGGACAGACCCGCGGCGCCCGGGACCCGTCGGATCCGGCGATCGTGACCGGGACCGACTTCCGCCCGAGGTCGGCGAAGCCCGTGGCGTCGGACGCCGTGCAGATGATCTGGTCGGCGGCGACCGCCGACAGGGTCGTCACCGTCCCCGTCATGGTCAGCGTGACACCGACCGCGCCGGGTGTCGGCACCGGCGAACCCGTCGGCACGAGACCCGGCGGCACCTCGGTGGTGAGCCCCTGGCTCCGCTCCCGCTCGGTGGGCCCCGCCGGCAGCAGCCCGACCACCTGCTCGGGCGTGAAGCGCTGCTTGGTCAGGCGGACGACCGGCGTCAGCTCACCCTGCCGGACCAGGTACAGCCGGGCGCCCTCGGTCGGGCCGGCCGGTGCGGGGCGGCCGATGACGACCCCGCTGGGCCGCACCCCGCAGCCGGCGGCGACGAGGGTGACCAGCATCAAGCCGGCCAGCAGCGCGGCGAGCCGGGACACGCCCGCCCGCCGGGCACGTTGCGCCGTCGGTCCGGTCACGGTACGCCTCCAGGGTCCGCGGTGTCGGTGGCAGCGGGGTCGGCGGTCACCGACGGCAGGCGGAGCGTGAACAGCGCCCCACCGTCCGGACCGTTCGCGGCCACCAGGTCACCCGTCCGTCCGGCGTACCGGTGCAGTCGGGCGTTCTCCCACGAGATGGCGAGGCCCAGTCCGCTGCCCTCGGACCGGGTCCGCGCGGTGTCGGCCTTGTAGAACCGGTCGAAGACGTGCGGCAGCACCTCCGGGTCCAGCCCCGGTCCGCTGTCGCCGACCTCGATGGTGATCCAGCCCGACGCGGCGCTCAGGCGCAGCCACACCGGCGGGGCGCCGTGCCGGAAGGCGTTGCCGACCAGGTTGGCGACGATGACATCCAGGCGGCGGGGGTCCAGTCGCGCCACGATTCCCGCTGGCAGTTCGGTCCGTACCCGGTCGGCCCAGCCTCGGGCCCGCAGCGTCGCGGTCACCGCGGCGGCCACGTCGATGTCGTCCAGTGCCAGCCGTGCGGTGCCCGAGTCGAACCTGCTCACCTCGATCAGGTCGTTGACCAGCAGGGTGAGCCGCTGCGTCTCCTGACTGACCAGCCGGGCGGCCTGACCGGCGTCGCCGGGCAGCCGGTACGCCTCCTCGTCGAGGACGTCGGTGACCGCCGTCATCGCCGCCAACGGCGTACGCAGCTCGTGCGACACGTCTGCCACGAAGCGGCGGGCGTCGGCCTCCATCCGGCGCAGCTCCCCCACCTGCCGCTCCAGCAGCTCCGCGGTGTGGTTGAAGGTGCGCGCCACCTCGGTCAGCTCGTCGGAGCCCCGGACCGTCAGCCGGGTGCTCAGGTCACCCTCGCCGAGGCGGTGCGCGGCTCGGCCCAGCTCGCGTACGGGCCGCAGCACGCCGCTCGCGGCCACCGAGGCCAGCACGGCCGCGACGAGCAGGGACAGCCCGCCGGTCAGCCAGGCCCAGGTGGCGAGCCGGTCGATGCTCTGCTGCTCGGCCAACAGGCTGCGGATGGAGTAGACCTCCACGCCGGAGGGGATCGACGTGCCGTTCGGCTGCTCCAGCCGCAGCTGCACCCCGATGACCAGGGCGGGCATCCCGTGGAACGAGACCCGCTGCCAGAAGACACGGTCGCCGCTCTGCACCTCCCGGCGGAGTTCCGCGGAGATCGGGTCGGGCGTCATGCCGTTCCCCGACGTGCGGTCGTGGTACCTGACGATGGCGGATTCGTCGCGGTCCGAGAGCAGCTGCGCCAGCCGGTCGAGCTCATCCTGGCCGGGCGGGAGCTCGCGGATCGGGTACACCTCCGTGAGCTGGTCGACCAGGGACACGACCGCGGCGTCCTGTGCCTGTTGCAGGATGACGTTACGCGCCTGGAAGTAGCTTCCACCGGCGACGGCGGCCGTGGTCAGGAGCCCGAGCAGCACGAAGGCGAGAAGCAGCCGGACCCGGAGCCCGGCCGCCCGCAGACCGGGCCGGCGCGTCACAGCGGCCCGAACCGGTATCCGAATCCGCGCACCGTCTGCACGTAGACCGGCGCCGACGAGTCGTCCTCGATCTTCGCGCGCAACCGCTGCACGCAGGCGTCCACGAGTCGCGAGTCGCCGAGGTAGCCGTGTTCCCAGACGGCCTCCAGCAGTTGCTGCCGGCTCAGCACCCGACCCGGGGTCCGGGAGAGTTCCAGCAGCAGGCGCAGCTCGGTCGGCGCGAGGCTGACCGGCGCGCCGTCCTTGCCGACCACCAGGGCGGCCCGGTCGATGGTGAGGCGGCCGTGCCGTTCCACGCCCGGCGCGGCGCCGCCGCGCCGCGACTCGCCGACGGCCCGCCGCAGCACCGCCCGGATGCGCGCCTCGAGCACCCGAGGCTGTACGGGCTTGACCACGTAGTCGTCGGCACCGGCCTCCAGGCCCGCCACCACGTCCATGTCGTCGTTCCGGGCGGTGAGCATGATGATCGGCAGGTCACCGAGCGACCGGATCCGGCGGCAGACCTCGAACCCGTCCATCCCGGGCAGCATGAGGTCGAGGACCACGACGTCGGCGTCGCCGGCGTCCAACCGCTCCAGCCCCTGCTCACCGGTCGCCACGGCGTCCACACTGTGCCCCTGCCGGGTCAGCGCCAACCGCAGGCCGTCGCGCACGGTCTGGTGGTCTTCGATCAGCAGGACTCGGGACATGTCGGCAAGTATCGCATCATGAGCGGGTTTCACCGTTCCCCTCCTTCCCCGGCCACGGCCGGTCCGGGGCGCCCCGGAGGTCGGCCCTATGCAGGGGAAGCAGCACCGAGACCACGATCGCCACCGTCAGCCCGGTGACCGTCATCACGGCGGTGAGCGGCCCCGGCTCGACCGAGGCGACCAGACCGGGTAGGACCACCAGAAGCGCCCAGACCAGCAGGACCAGCCCCAACGCGACGCCGAGGGCCGCCACCGCGCCGCGATCGGTGGCGTGCTCCCGATCGGCTCGCCGACGCCGGGCCAGCGCGGCCGAGGCGAGGCAGCAGAGCGTCGCGGCCAGCAGGACGCCGCCGACCGCGTCACTGGCGCGGTGCCACCCGGTGAGCATCGTGGCCGAGGCCACCACCGAGACGCCCACCGCGCCCGGCACGGCGACCCAGGGCCGGGCCCAGCGGGGTACGACCAGCAGAAACGCCATCAGCAGCGCGGCCGCGGCCGTGACATGCCCGCTCGGGAAGCTGTTGTGGGTGGTGGAGCTCTCCACCTGCAGGTCGGGGCGGATCAGCACCGACTTGGCCACGCCGGCCACGACTACCGCGCCGAGGACCATGGCGACGCCGACCGCCCCCGCCAGCAGCCGCCGGCCGAGCAGGCCCAGCAGCAGCACCCCGCCGAGCAGGGCCGCCAGCACCATCGGGTCGCCGAAGACATCCAGCACGGTCCTGGCCGGGCCCAGCAGGGCGGTGCGCTGCTCGTACCCGCCGCCCCGCTCGGCGCGGGGCAGCAGGAGACCGTCCAGCCGCTGACCGGCCCGCGTCCAGAGGAACACGCCGCAGGTCACGCTCAGGGCGAGCAGGTAACAGACGGCCGCCCCGAGCAGCGGCAGGCTCGGGTGAGCGCCGTCGCGGGCGGGTGGCAGCGATCGCCGCGCCGGCGGGTCGGACACCGGCCTGGCGATGGTCGACGGTCCAGGGTTCACCCGTCCCATGTTCGGCGCGGTAGGTCTGGAGCCCGTCAGCGCCATGTCTTCGTTCTGTCACAGCACTCGGGGGTCAGCCCGGCTCCGACCGGCGAGCCCGATTACGAATCCGGATGGCCCAGCCACCGGGACTGCGGGGCGTTGCCCGGACCGGGGCAGAACCGACCCAGGCGTCGGAACACGCCGGGCCTCGACGACTTGCCCGGGTAGCGACGACGGGCCGGCGGCCGCGTGACAGCCGGTGACTCGGTGACATCGTCAGGTCCCAGCCCGAGCATGGTGCCGATCAGCGGGCCGATCTCCGCGCACTCCCGCTGGCAGTCGCGGCAGTCCAGCAGGTGCGCCTCGAAGGCCACGACGATGTTCGGGCCCAGCTCACCCAGCAGGTAGGGCCCGCAGCTGTCACACGTGACCTCGAGGCCGTCGTCCGTCATTGGCGTGCCTGATCTGCTTCGTTGACCCAGGCCGGTGTGCACGGCGCGGGTCCGGGCGAATTGCTGAACAGCGACACTCTACGTGTCGGCAACGGGTCAAGTAAGCAGCGCCGCAGGGAAAGTCGGTTACAGCCCGTCAATTCACGGTGGTCCGGCCGATTGCGGCACGCAGTGCCCGCAACGCGTAGTACGCCCGCGATTTCACCGTTCCCTCCGGTATTCCGAGCCGCCGCGCGACCTCGTCGGTGCTGTGCCCGTGGAAGTACAGCTCGATCAGCACCGCGCGGTGGGCCGGGGTCAACTTCGGCATCGCCCGACGGATCGTCTGCGCGGCCACCACCGCTTCGGTGATGTCGTCCTTCGAGGGCAGATCCCCGACATCATGCAACCCGACCTCGATCGGGCGCGCCTGGCGGGCGCGGGCCGCATCGATGGCGATCCGGCGGGCGACGATGAACAACCAACGACGGGTCGACTCCCGGGAAGTGGGCAGGCGGTCCAGGTGCCGCCAGGCCTGCAACATCGTCTCCTGCAGCAGGTCCTCCGCCAGCTCCCGCTCGCCCCAGCTCAGGCGGAGCAGGAAACGGAAGAGCGCCTCGGAATGCTCCGCGTACACCCTGCGCATCCGGGCCCTCGCCAGCACTGTCTCGTCTGGCTGGTCGTCGCCACGAACGTCGCTGTACAAAGCCCGGCCGGAGTCGCTGAGTTCCAGCAACAACGAACCGCCTCCCCAATTGCCATCATCCGTCGCTCCCGTGGACGCCCCTGAAGGGGCCCCCGGCAGCTTCGGTGCAGCATACGGTCGGGCACACGGTCGGCAGAAGAAGCTCCTACACATTCAATACAAACACTCGCGGACGCGGAAGAACTTCTCGTTACGTTCACGCAGCGGTCACGGCCGCGCCATGCAGTGGTCACATCTCGCCACCCGGGGACCCCGGAAAGCCGCGGATCGACCGCGTAGTGCAGCCGTCGACCAGCGTGCGAACGGACAACAGAGGTCGAGCCGGCAGTGAGCTGAATCGGTCACCGCAGAACGCCTCAGGCGGTCCGGCCGCAACGCGACCGGACCGCCTGAGGCGCGAGTACGCGGGACGCCGGTCAGCCCGGGATGAGGGAGGGGAGGCGTCGATCACGCCGTGCCTGTTCGTTCGGCCGGAGCCGTCAGAAGCGATCGTCGAACCGGCCGGCCGCCATCATCGTCGGGATCGGTCCACTGGCGATCTCGGCCAGTCGGGGAACGCCCAGGAACCTCGGCGGGAGCGCCCGCGCGGCCAGAGCGGTCAGCTCCCGCATCGGCGCGCCGGCGAGGTCCTGCTCGAAGGACCGCTCGAACAGTTCGGTGAACCGGCGGTCGAATCTCAGTTGCCGTTCGACGATCAGACTGTAGTGGAATCGCAGTTCGTCGTAAGTCTGCGGAACTCGCCCGCGAGGGGCCAGCACCGCGCCGATGCCATGCGTCGCGTCGCGGCAATATGCCTCCCGCTCGCGGTCGGTGAACCGCCGGCAGAACAACTCCTGCACGCGCATCAGGCTGTACAAGACGATGGTGTAAACGGCCGTCGAATGCAGCGGATCCTGCTGCTGAAATGTCGAGGCGTCACGCCGTTTCCGCCACCCGAGCTTCCGTGCGGGCTCGGGGGTCCGGTTGAGTCGCAGCCGCTGCTCGTCGTCACCGAACACACCGGCCATGGCCAGCTCGAGCAGCTCTTCCACGGGGTTGGCGTGGTGGTCGCCACGGACCGTGCGCGCGATCGACGCGGCGACGGGCTCGTACGCGAAGAGCGTTATTGCGGCCGTCCAGATTCCCCCCAGAACCGGCAGTCGCAAGGAATTCAATTCCTTGATGACCGATGACCCGGCCCGGTGGGCACCGACGGGTGCCTCACCCGGGTACGGCAACAAGGGCTGCGACTGGCTGAGCAACTTAATCCTCCGGTAGCGACGGTGACACCCCTCTTGACGCAATGGGGCGAAGAAAGTTCAGACCGGTCGCCTGTCGGGAACATCACAGGCCGGTAACCGGAGCCTGAATGGTCGCGGAGACACTTCGCGGAAATCGTTCAGCGCCGGCGATACCGCCGCTTCCCGCGGACAAACGGGCGATGGCCGCCGACCCCAAGGGGCCGGCGGCCATCGCCGTCAGGTGACCGTCCGGTCAGATCCCGCCCACCCGACTACCGCACGACGTCGCGGGTTGCAGGGTGACGTCGTACGTCAGCGTGATCCCCGCCTCGACCGTCCTCCGCTTGACGGTGGCGGTCCAGCCGTCCCTGCTGACCACCGTCTGGTACGTCCCGGCCGGGAGCCAGTGGACGTAGCGTCCCTGGCTGTCCGCCTGCACCGTGTAGCCGGTGTCGCCGCCCGTCCCGGCGAGGTTGAGGCGGACGTTGGCCGCCAGCGGGAGCCGCTGCCCGGCGCAGGTCTGACCGGTGACGGTGCCCTGGATCTTCCCCCAGTCCGCGGGGGCCGCGACACCGACGGTGACGTCGACATTCGACACCGGATACGGGGTGTCGGTCAGGAGCCCGAACTCGGCCCGGTAGGTGCCGGGTTGGCTGATGCCGACCTCGGGCGTGGCCGTCACGGTGACGGTGATCTTCTTCGACTCCCCCGCCGCCAGGGTGAAGGCCGCGGGCGTCGTCGTGAGCCACGGGGCGTCCGCCGTGTCGCAGCCGCCGAATCCGCCCAGGTGCTCGGCGTCGCTGAGCCTGCCGGCGGGCCGGACACCACCGATCTTGTACAGCCCGCACGCCATGGCGCCACGGAACGCGGCGACCTGCGCGTTGGGTAGCTGCCTCCAGACCCGGGCGCCGGGGTCGTAGGCCACCGTCCGGTTGGTGACGCTGGTCGAGTCGGTGGTGAGCCCACCGGACACGATCAGTGCTCCACCCGCCACGGCGGTCTGCGCGCCCCACACCTCGACGGGCAGGTCGGGCAGTTGGGTCCAGGCGTCCACGGCCGGGTCGTACCCGTAGGTGCTGCGCAGGGTCTGCCCGTTGGTGCCACCGGCACAGTAGACACCGGTGCCGATGCCGCCGCACGCGATGAACGACACGGGCACCGGGTAGCGGGCCCGGGTGCTGAACGTGCGGCTGCTCGGGTCGAAGACCAGCACATCGTCCGACTCGGCGCAGTCACTGTCGACGCAGCCGCCGACCAGGACGATCCTGCCGCCGACGACCGCCGTGCCGGCCGCGGCACGGGGCGCCGGGCTCATCACGCCGACCAGGGTGCTCCACGTGCCCGCCTTCGGGTCGTAGACGTCCACGGCCGGGATCGGGGCGCCCGTGGCGGACCAGCCACCGAGCACGTAGATCTTGCCGTTCACCACCGCCGCCGACGGCTGGATCCGGCCCCTGGGCATCTCGGCCAGCGCACTCCAGACGTCGGTGTCGGGGTCGTAGCGCCAGAGCGACCGCTCGGCGCCCTGTCCACCCAGGGAGTAGACCTTGCCACCGAAGGTGACGGCGGCGTTGTCGTAGATCGGCGCCGGGGTGTTGGCGATCCTGCTCCACGCCGGGTCACCGCCCGACGGCTGACCGGCCGCAGCCGAGACCTCAGCTGCGACGGTGGCGACGCCGGTGCGGGCGTTGGTCACACCCGCGACCCGCTGCTCGATCAGTGGCGTCCTCTTCCGCGCGGCGAGCGCGTCGAGTTGGCTGGTCCGCTTCAGCACCTCGACGGTGGCAGGGGCGCTGCCGGTGTTCTTGACCGTCACGGTGGTGGACCGCGTGCCGCCGTACGGCTGGTTGACCTCGATGCCGGTCTGGTTGACGGTGACCCGTCCCGCCGTCAGGGCGATGTTCGCCCTGGTCGTCTTGTCGGCCGCGACCGCGACGTCCTTGGCCACCGCCTGGTAGGGCCGCTTGGCGGCCTCGAACGGGTGGGTTCCGGTGAGGGTCGACGTGAGCCAGTACAACCCGTCACCGATGTTCGGGTCCTCCGGCGTCGCCACGGTGACCGCCCGCTCCTGCGGGCCGTCCGGACTGGCGACGGTGACGCCGGTGAGTCCGGCGCCGGTGTTCTTGTCCGTGACGAAGCCCGCGACCAGTCCGGCCGGCGTCGGCACGCAGACCCGGTCGACGACCTCGACGTTGTCCACTCCCCACCACCAGCCGTAGTAGCCCTGGTAGCGGAACCGCACCAGGACGTTCGCCGCGCCCGCGGCGGCCTCCAGCGGGACCACCTCCTGCCTCGGGCCCGTGCGGTAGTCGTCGCCGTGCCAGACGTTCTGCCAGCTGGTGCCGCCGTCGAGCGAGAGGTCGACGTCGCCCATGTCCTCCGGGCTGGTGGCCAGCAGGTCACTGTTGAACC
Organism: Micromonospora sp. NPDC049366; assembly: GCF_044466625.1. Taxonomy (NCBI): domain Bacteria; kingdom Bacillati; phylum Actinomycetota; class Actinomycetes; order Micromonosporales; family Micromonosporaceae; genus Micromonospora; species Micromonospora sp. NPDC049366. Next base: position 204,840 of record NZ_JBITMV010000002.1, on the reverse strand, counting down.
GCAGGTAGGGGGCGCGGGTGCCGCTGAGGTCGTACGGCCGGGAGACGAGGTCGGAGTCCTGCGGCTCGCTGCCCTGCCGGATGCTGTCGGCGACGGCGAAGTTGCCGCTGCCGCCGGTGTTGTTGCCCCGGTGGCCGGGGTCGTCGAAGGACCAGGCCGCGGACGTGGTGCGGTCGCGTACCGACCAGCCCGCCGGGACGGTGGCCCCGTCGAAGGTCTCGGTGCCCGCCAGTGGCGCGGAGAAGCTGCCGGAGTAGCCCGCCGCGGTGCAGCCGTGGTCGACCGGGACCTTGACGTTGAACGTCTTGGCCTCACCCGCCACCCGCAGCGTGCTGACGACCTTCCGGTAACCGGGGTAGCGCGCGGTCGTGCCGACGGTGTACGTGCTGTCGGCCGGCACCGTGAACGAGTACTTGCCGGTGATCGGGTCGGTGAAGACCGGCCCGCCGGGGCGGCCACCGACCTCGATCGTGGCGTAGAGCGGCCAACCGTGGCCGGAGCCGTCGGTGACCTTTCCGGAGACCGTGACCATCGGCAGCGGCGCCAACGCGAGGTTCGCGGTGTAGGAGCCGCCGGCGACGACGGTCACCGTCGCGGTCCGGGTCGCATAGCCGTACGCGGTGGCGGTGACCGTGTGCGTGCCGGGCGGCAGGGCGAGCGCGTAGCCGCCATCGTCGCCGGTCGTCGCGCGCAGGTCGCCGGCCGTGACCGTGACGCCGGCCAGGGGCGCACCGGTGGCGGCGTCGGTGACGGTGCCACCGACCCGACCGACGGCGCCCCGGGGCGCCTTCAACACGGCCTGGTACGCGTTCAGCCGCCCCTCGCCGAAGACGTTGTTGTTGGCGGGGGTGCCGCCGCACTCGGTCGCGTCGACGTCCGTGGCGGTCTCGTTGAGCAGCTTCTCGGTCGCGGCGACGTCACCGCGCAGGCTCGGCGCCGCGGACCAGATCAGTGCCACCGTCGCGGAGACGTGCGGCGTGGCCATCGAGGTGCCGCTGATCGTCTGGTAGCCGCTGCCGGGCCAGGTGGACCGGACGTTCTCACCCGGCGCGGAGATGTTCGGCTTGATGCCGCCGTCCGCCCCGGAGCTGCCCCGGCTGGAGTACTCGTAGACCTGGTTGGCGACGTTGTAGCCGCCGACGGCGTACGACGTCGGGTAGTCGCCCGGTGAGTCGGCGGTGTTGCAGTCCGGGCCCTCGTTGCCCGCGGCGAACGCGGCGAAGATGCCGGCCGCGCGCCAGGCGTCGACCACCTGCTGGTACCACAGGTCGCCCTGGCCCCCGCCCCAGGAGTTGTTGACGATGTCGGGCCGCAGGTCGGGCCGCGGGTTCTGGCCGTTGCGGTCGGTCGGTGCGAGCATCCACTGACCGGCGAGCATCAGCGAGCTGTTCGAGCAGAAGGCCCGCTCGCAGGCCTTCGCCGCGATCCACGTCGCGCGGGGGGCGACGCCGACCTGGTTGCCGGCGCCACCATCGCCGACCATCGTCCCCATGGTGTGGGTGCCGTGGCCGGCGGTGTCGCAGGGCGTGTCGGCGCCGCAGACCCCGGACGGGTCGAACCAGTTGTAGTCGTGGGTGAAGGTGCCGTCACCGTTGTTGCCCCGGTACGTGTCGACCAGTGCGGGGTGGTCGTACTGGACCCCGCCGTCGATGTTGGCGACGACGATGCCCTCGCCCCGGTCGGCGAACTCGTCCCAGACCCGGTCCGCCCCGATGTTCGTGACGCCCCACTCGGGCGCGGCCGTGGCGACCGTGGCGGCGTTCGTGCCGGGCTTCGGCGTGACCACCGGGTACTGGCGTACCGGCTCGATCCTCGCGACCTCGGGGCGAGCGGCGATCGTGTCGAGCAGCGCGCGGTCGCCGGTCACCTGGACGGCGTTCGCGATCCAGTACGAGGTGTACGCGGCTCGCTTGGTGCGCAGCAGGTCGCGTAGGCCCGCCTGGGCGCGATCGGCGGTGTCCCTGAGCTGGTGGTGCACCGCGGCGGCCCGGGCGTCGGCACCGCGGACCCTCGCCGCCTGGTCCAGGTGCGCCCGCTCCTTGAGGTAGACCAGGAAGGTGGTGTTGGCGCCCTCGGTGGCCACCGCCGTGGTGACCTGGGCGTCCACCGTGGCCGATGACGGTGCGGCGTGCGCGGCCGCCGGTTGTGCGACGAGGCCGAGCAGGGCGACCGTCGCGAGGACGAGCGCGGGCCGTGTCCTCCGTCTACCGGACGCCGAGCGCATGTGTCGTGCTGACAAGCGTTCCTCCAGTTCGACCGGCGCCCCACTGATCGGGGCACCGGTATCCGCGCCACGGCGCTCCCCGGTCGTGCGGAAGCGCCGTGGAGCACGCGAGTTGCCACCTCCACGTCGAGCGCCGGACGTTCTCGGTTCATCCGACGTCGAAATCGTGATCTTGTGGCGGGGAGGAGCGCCGGCACGATGCGGGTGCCGATGGGCCCGGTGCGGCCGGCTGTCGAGCCGGCCGCACCGGGCGCGACGGTCAGCCGGCCTGGTACGCCCGGATGATCGTCTGATCGATGCCGCTACCGGCGTTGCCCTCGGCCTTCACCCGGAGCGAGACCGCCTTCCCGGTCTTCACCTTGGGCAGCTCGATCCGGTAGCTGTCCCCGCTGCGGGTGACCCGGGCCGTCTGCCACGTGCCACCGTCGTCGGTGGAGGTCCAGACCTGGAACGTGGTCACCTTCTGCGCGGGCAGGTCCCGGGACTGCCGGACGGTGAACTCCGCCGTGCCACCCGCGGGGTGGTTGGCGAGGTCCAGCGGCAGCACGTAGTCAAGCGCGAGCAGCGGCAACGGCACGCTTCCGGTCCCCTCCGGGCCGGCGGACCGGAACGTCCAGGTGGTGCTGGTCCGGGAGGAGACGGGCAGCAGCAGGCTCGCGTCGACGTCGTAGGTCAGCCGGTAGTCGGCCGCCTGCCGAGGCACACCGAGGTCCGCGTACGGGCCGCTGCCCTTGGCGACCAGCTTGCCGTCGCGGTAGAGGGCCAGATCGCGGGTCACCCCGATCAGCGGCCCCCGGAGGCAGTCGACGCGGTCGTGCTGGTCGATGAACGTGACGAGGTCGACGTGCAGGTTGCCGCGCGTCCGCGACGGAGCGGTCGGATTTTTCACGCACCCGTAGCCGGTGCCGGCCGGGTTGTCGGACCAGCCGGGGTGCAGTGGCTGACGCGCCCAGATCTTGGTCTGCTGGCTGCCCGGCACGTAGGTGCGCGGCGGCTCGTGGGCCGGCGTGCCGCCGTACGTGCCGTGGTCGCGCCAGACGACATCGGGCGAGAGGTAGTCGGTGCGGTTCCCCGTCAGGCCGCCCTCGGAGGTCTGCGCCACCGGGATCCCGTCCGCGGTGTACCCGCCGCGCAGGAGCTGGGTCTCCATCGACTCCAGGTCGACCTGGTGGAACCGCTCGTCGATCCGGGCCAGCTTGGCCCGCTCGGCCGCGGTGATCCGGAACGCCGGGTCGGCCGGCACGCCCTTCGGGTACTCGTGCACCAGGTAGTAGTGGTACGGGGTGGTTGCCGCGGCCGGCGACTCCAGGCTGACGGCGGACCAGGCACGCTGGGAGCCGATGCCGGGCTGGGGCAGCTCCCCCACCGACACCTTCGCCGCGGGGCCGACGCCGTTGACCTGACTCAGCCACGAGAAGCCGTTGGCGGCGCTCCGGAGCATGGTGAAGTCGACCTGGAAGGGGTTGGCGGAGACGCCGTCGACCTTCGCGGTCACGGGCCGGGCCCGTGCCGGGTCGAGGGTCAGGCTGCGGGCGCCCGTCACCGTGATGTCGGTGCTGCCGACGACCGTCGCCTGCTGCTCGGTGGTCCAGCCGCCGTAGAACGAGATGTACGCGCCGATGATCGCGTACCGCCCGGCCGGCACCCGCACCGTGAGGGTTTCGCCCTGCGCGCCGCTAACCATGCCGGCGTAGATCAGCGGATCGCTGAGGTTGGTCACCTCGACGAAGACCGAATTGTCCGCGTCCTCCCGCACCGCCGGTATGGGCTTGGTGTGGATCGTCACGTCGTAGCTGGGAGGCTCGACGTAGAAGCTCACCGGCGTGGTAGAGACCAGCGTGCGTCCGGTGCGGGCGGTGACGGTGGCCACGTAGTAACCGGGATGGTCGGCCAGGGCCGGGCGGTTGAGCCGCAGCGTCACGCCGGCCGGGCCGCCGCGCTTGAGTGCCAGCCGGGACGACGACAGCGACGCCGCGTCGCGCGGTGCCGGGGCGCCGTCGTGGGCGGTGACGGTCACGTCGAGATCGAGGTTGACGGTCGCCGGCGTCTTGTCGCCGCTCCAGGTCAGCGTCGTCTCGCTGGCGCCGGACTGCGGGTAGGCGAAGGTGCCGAGGTTGACCACCGGCTGGTTGCTGACCGGGCCGTCGAGGGCCCGTACGGCGTTGAGCCGTCCCGCGCCGACGGTGTACGGGTCGTTGTCCGCCAGCGGGTCGGCGGCGCCGACGAGGGCGGCCTTGAGCTGCGCACCCGTCCAGTCCGGGTGCCGCTGCGCGAGCAGGGCGGCGGCGCCGGCCACGTGCGGGGCGGCCATCGAGGTGCCGGTGGAGACCTCGTAGTACTGGTCGATCGGGTCCTGCAGGTTCGTCCCGGCGGCGCGGGCGGCGATGATGTCGACGCCCGGTGCGACGAGCTCGGGCTTCGCCACGCTGCCGCCGACCAGCGGCCCACGGCTGGAGAAGTACGCGAGCTCGTCGTCACCGTCGACCGCGCCGACGGTGAGGGCGGTCGCGGCGGAGCCGGGCGAGGAGATGGCGCCACCGCTGTTGCCGGCGGAGATGACGAACAGCGCGCCGCTGGACTTGCTCAGCTCGTCGACGGCGAGCGACAGCGGGTCGTTGCCGTCGTCACCGTCTTCACCGCCGAGGCTCATGTTGATGACGTCCGCGCGGGAGGCGGCCCACTCCATGCCGACGATGATGCCGGAGTCGTCGCCGTAGCCGTGGTCGTCGAGAACCTTGCCGATCACGAGGCGGGCGTCCGGTGCGACGCCGCGGCGCTGGCCGTCGGCGGCGGCGCCGGAGCCCGCGATGGTCGACGCGACGTGTGTGCCGTGGCCCATGTGGTCGACGGCGTCACCGCCCTCGACGGTGAAGTCGGCCCGGTCGACCACCCGGCCGACCAGGTCGGGGTGGGTGAAGTCGGCGCCGGAGTCGAGGACCGCGACCCGGACGCCCTTGCCGGTGTAGCCGGCCTTCCACGCCTCCGGCGCGGCGATCTGGCCCAGGTTCCGGTCGAGGTCGCGGCTGGAAGCCGCGCCGTGGCCACCGCCGGTCAGCGCGGTCGCGCGGACCTTGCGGTCGAGCCAGACCTTCGTCGCGCCGGCGAGCAGCGAGTCGGCGGCTTTCTTCGCGGTGGCTCCGGTCTTCTTGGGTACGTGGCCGGCCACCGCGTTGATGCTCGGCAACGCGAGCACGTCGTCGAGGCCGGTGACGCGGGCGTTCTGCGTGGCCGACCGCACGATGACGGGCAGCGCGTCGCTGGTCTCGTCGTCGTAGCCGTCGGCGATGAGGGCGCTGACGTCGAACAGGTCGGGGTCGAGGAGACCGCCGACCTTGGCCGCGACCTGCGCGGGGATGACGTGCAGGTGGCCGTCCGGTCCGCAGGTCTGCCGGATGACGGCGTCCGGCTGCGCGGGCCGCACGGTCGCCGTCGGGCATCCCTTGCCGGTGTCCTGGACCGTCACGACGTCTCCGGTCAGGAGGGTGACGGTGTGGGTCGTGCCGCCGGTGGGGTGGTCGGACGCGCCCGCCGGGGCGTCGCCGGGGTCGGCTGTGGCCGGGCCGCTCGGCACGACGCCGAGCGCCGTCGCCGTGACGGCGATGGCCAGCAGCCACCGCGTTTTCCTGAGCATCCTGCTCCCTTGTAGATGATGAAGGCACGCGCTCAGCGCGCGCGGGGCAAGATCATAAGTGCTGCCGGAGCGGGACCGGGGCTCTGCGGGAGGCCGTCACCCGTCTGCCGGCAACGCCTGCCACCGCCTCCGCACCCTCGCGGCACCGCGTTTCCTGATCATTTCCCGAGCGGCACAGTTTCGTGTCGCATCGCCGCCGGGCGGGACATCCGGTCGCACCTGACATTCAGCCGGCGGCAACCTTCCGGTCACGCAAACCGCCCCGGTCGTTCACACTCGGCCCCGACGTTCTCCCCCGCAAGATCGTCGCTATGCTCCGGTCGTGGTGTGGCGGCGTGGCCACCAGCAGACCGGAGGCGGACGCGAGCGACATCCACCCGCTGTTCCTGCCTGCTCGCGGTGACAGGTCGGACAGCCGTCAAGGACCAGCCCGCGAAGGTGACGCCCGCCGGGTTCAACCCGCCCGGGGCGGCCGCACCGGGACCCCCCTTCCGGAGGAGGCCTTTGACGTGGGTGACACACGAACACGGTGGTACGGCAGCACCCTGGTGATCGGGGCGGACGACCGGCTACCCGGCGACCTCGTGGCGGCGCTGCCCCGCGAACGTGATCGGCACACGGTGCTGCTGGCCGGCGACGAACCGATCCCGACCGAACTCGTCGCCGAGGTCGTGCGCACCGAGTTGCGAGACCCCACGTCGATCCGGCTCGCCGCGGCCGGAAGCCGTACCGTCGCCGCCGCGCAACGACTCGCCGACCAGGCCGGAATCGAGGTCGTCGCGCCGGCCGGACCGACCATGCTGGTCGCGCCGGGGGCCCTGTTCGTTTCCACCCGCTCCGGCCTGGGGGCGTGGCGCATCCACCGGCCGGGCAAGGCCGCCAAGTCCCTCGACCAGCCTCGCCACCCCACCCCGTCGTGGCAGACGCCGCTGCCCGGCCGGGCGGGGTGGCGGTACGGCGGGCTGTCAGCTCGGAACGTGCCGGCGGGCTACTGGGTGACCCGGACCCTTTTCGCGTCCGGCGCCCACGACGATCCCGCCTTCGCGATCGAGGTCGACGACGAGCAGGTGGTGGTCCTCGTCGGTCAGCCGGACCGCAGGCCACCGTCGGCGCGGCGGCTCTACCGGTGGCTGTCCCAGCTGCCCGAGAAGACCCTCAACCAGCTGACGCTGATGCCGTACGGGCCGTGGGACGCTCTGCTCGACGAGGTCGCCACCCACGCCAGCACCGAGCTGCACGTCACCGTACGACGCACCGCGGGGCTGCCCGTCCGGGTGCGGGGCGCGAGGTGCTACGTACCGGTCAACCGGGACGGCGGGATCGGCGTGAGGTCCGCCTCGCAAACGATGTCCTACGTCACCAACGACCCTGCGCCCCGCGTCGAGTCCTGGATCAGCCCGGTCAGCCAGCGCGTCGAGACGGGCTCACCGGTCGTGAAGATCGACGAGCGGTGGGTCCTCGAGGTGGTGCGCAGTGGGTACTGGCTGCGCGAGGCCGGCACCTCCGCCCCGGACGAGGTACGGCTGCGCCCAGCGCCGGCCGGCGGCAACGAGTTCGTCGTCTCCGCGTCCGGCACCGAGCCGCTCGACGTCGCTCGCCGGCTCGCCGAACGCCTGCCCGCCGACGTCCGTGGCAGCCTGCGCTTCGCACAGCTCCCGACACCGGTCGCGCCCAGCGCGCCGACGCCGGGCGCGGGAGTCAACCGCGCGGTCCGGCGGCCGGCTCCGGCCGTCTCGCCCGCTTCTCCCACGCGACCGGTCCCGGCCGCCCCGACCGCTCCGACCGCCCCGGCCGCCGCGGCTCGCGGCGCCCTGCCCGTCGTCCAACCGCTTCTCGCGCCACGGCCACCGCTGACGCCGGCTGAGCTACCCGCCGCCTCGGCGTCGGCTGAGCGACCGGCTACGTCAACGTCGGCTGAGCCAGCGGGCGCCCCGGCGTCGGCGACGGCCGGCCACCCGGGTCACGTCGCCGCCCCGCCGACCACCGCCGGGACGATCAGGTCCCGCGCGACCGACCGTGACCGGACCGAGGACCAGCTGTGACCGACATGCCCACCGACAGCGCGCGCGAGCGCCGCGACCTGCCGGACGCCCTTCCGCGCCCGTACCTGACGGCCGGGTTGCGCGGCGGCACGCCAGGGCGGTTCAGCCTGCACCGGTGGCAGGGCAAGGCTCTCGCCGCGGTCGGCCTGGCCGTCGTCCCCCTCCTCGTGCTGCCGTTCCTGCCCCACGGCGGCTCCGTCGACGGTGACCGGGCAGCGATGCCGGGAAGGGCGTCGGAGGAACTCCCCCGGGGTGGCAACCCGCCATCCGGCGCGCCCGGCCAGATGGATCCGTCGGGCAGCTCGGCCTCAAGCACGCCGGGCGCACCGCAGAGCACGCCGCCGGTCAGCGGCGCACCCCAGGCCCCACCGTCACCGGGCGCCCCGATGTCGCCGCCGGGCGGTCCCGGGCAGGCGCCGCCGCCGGGCACGTCCGCCCCACCACCGGGCAGCCCCGTGCAGGCGCCGACGCCAGGCGCACCGGCCGCACCGCCGGTCGCCACGACGCAGGCGCCCTCCGCGGGCCAGACGACCAAGCCGCCGGCGTCGAGCGGCCGCGCGATCGTCAGTCACGACTCGGGCAAGTGCCTCCAGGCCACCGCGAAGGACGGCTCACCGGTGCAGATCTGGGCCTGCGACGGCTCCACGAAGCAGCAATGGAGCGTCGGCTCCGACGGCACGATCAGGACCGGTGGCTTCTGCCTGGACGCGCCGTGGGGCGCCACCGCCGACGGCACCACCCTCCAGGTGGCCAAGTGCAACGGCAACTCGGCGCAGAAGTTCGCCCTGAACTCCGCGCACGACATCGTCGGCCGACAGTCGGGCAGGTGCGTCGACGTGCGGGACAACAGCACCGCCAACGGCGCCGCCGTCCAGTTGTGGAGTTGTTCGGGCACGGACAACCAGAAGTGGAGCTGGCGGTAGCCCGAGTCGGGTACGCCTCCGCGGGCTGACCCGCGCTGTTTCCGCCCGCCCGACCACATCCCCGAACGGCAGTCCTGTGAACCAGCCCCGTCTCACCGTGTCCGCCACGGCCACCGACGCCCACCGCACGATCAGCGCGGCGCTACAGGCGGCCCAGCCGGGCTCCGTCATCGACGTCGAGCCCGGTAGCTATCCCGAGTCGTTGACCGTCCGTTCGCCCTGCACCATCCGCGCCACGGACGGCCCGGGCACGGTCGTCATCTCGGCGGCCGCCGGCAGCGCCGTGGTGTCGCAGGCGGAGGACGTGGTGCTCGACGGCCTGACTCTCGCCGGCGTCGACCCGGACCTCGCCGTGCTGGACCTGTCCAGCGGTCGGCTACGCCTCGCGGAGTGCCGAATCGAGGCCGCGGCGGGTGCCGCGATCTGCGCCCGCGCGTCGTCGAGCCTGACGGTGACCGGCTGCCAGATCAGCAACACGGGCGGCGCGGGGATCATCGCGGTCGATGAGGCCGCCGTTCTCGTCCGGGACAGCAGTCTCACCGAGATCCAGACCTCCGCCGTGGTCGTCCAGGCGTCGGCGACGATGGTGCTGCGCAACAGCGTGGTCTCCGACGCCGGCGGCAACGGCATCTGCGGCACTGAGCAGTCCTGGCTCACCGTGGAACGCTGCAACGTCACCCGCGTGACGGGTCCGGCGATCGCCGTCGAGGGCGCCTGCAACGCGGTGGTGCGGTCGAGCGTCGTGGCGCAGACGTACGACGTCGGGCTCCTGGTGACCGGTGAGGCCCGCCCGGTCGTGGAGGAGTGCCGGATCACCGGCACGGCCGGGGCCGGCATCGTCGTGGACAGCGGGGCGGACCCGCACGTGGTCAACGCCTCGGTCGCCGCGGCGGCCACCCACGGCCTCGTGGTCACGGGAAAGGCCACCGGGACGTACGTGGGCCTCACCATCGCCGACAGCACAGCGGGCCTGGCGGTGCTCGACGGCGCCGATCCGCTCTTCCAACGGCTGTCGGTGACCGGTAGCCGCAGCCACGGGATCACCGTCGCCTCCGACGGGCGTGGGCGGTGGGAGGACTCGGCGGTGGACGGCTCGCGCGGCGCGAACCTGCACGTCTCCGCCGGCGGCGCTCCGGAGCTGGTCCGTACCCGCCTGACCGACTCCGGAGACTCAGGGGTGGTCGCCGACGACGGCGCGGTGGTCGTCCTGCGCGGCTGTGACATCGGCGCGTCCGGCCGCGACGGCGTGTACGCCAGGAGCGGCGGCGAGGTGATGTTGGAGGAGTGCACGGTCCGCGCGAACGGTGAGCAGGGTGTCCGGGTCGATGACGCCGCCACCGCCTGGATCCTCCGTTGCGAGGTGTTCGAGAACACCGCGGACGGCATCCGGGTCGACGGCCAACCGGTCGGATCGGTCGAGGGAGGTTCGGCGCACCACAACGGCGGCCGGGGCCTCCGTCGCGCCGCCGCGGACAGCGGGCTGGCGGTGACCGACCTCGCGATCCATGACAACGCCGACGCCGACGCCGACCACGACGCGGACACGGGCACGCACCCCGACACGGACGAGCACCCCGACACGGACGGGCACCCCGACGCGGACGCGGGCGAGCACCCCGACACGGGCGGGCACCCGGACGATCCGCCGCGGCCGGACGAACGTCCGATCGCGATCGGGCGGGCGGAGGTGCCGCGTCGCCCGGAGCCGGTCGGGTATGCCGAGGCGGGTGACGAGTGGGCCGTCGCACCGGCCGCCCCGGCGGACGATCCATCGTCGGTCGTCGACCCCGAGCCCGACGAGCGGCCCCGGCCGGTCGAGCCCTCGGAGTCCGCCGCGGACGAGCTTGCGGATCCGCCGGAGGGCTTCGGGGTCGACGCGGACCCGGAGCGGCTTCGCGACCCGGTCGGGACGACTCGGGACTCGGAGACGGACGAGACGCCCTCCGCGGGCGTCGTCGAGGTTGCGGAGTATCCACCGCCGGTCCGCGAGTTCGGCCGGGCCCCGGTGGCGCCGGCGTTGGCGGGCGTGCTGGCCGAACTCGACGGCCTGGTCGGCCTGACCGGGGTCAAGCAGGAGGTCACCATGCTGGTCGACCTGCACCTGCTGGCGGCCCGCCGCGCCGCGGCCGGGCTGCCGCCGCCGCCGATGAGTCGGCATCTCGTCTTCGCCGGCCCACCCGGCACCGGCAAGACCACGGTTGCTCGCCTGTACGGGCAGATCCTGCGCGCCCTGGGCACCCTGCGCAGGGGCCACGTGGTCGAGGTGGCCCGCGCGGACCTCGTCGCCCAGATCGTCGGCGGTACGGCGATCAAGACGGCCGAGAAGTTCCGGGAGGCGCTGGGTGGCCTGCTGTTCATCGACGAGGCGTACGCGCTCACCGACGACAGCCTCGGCACCGGCCCGTCGTTCGGTCAGGAGGCGATCGAGACCCTGGTCAAGCTCATGGAGGACCACCGTGACGACGTCGTCGTCGTGGTCGCCGGGTACTCGCCCCAGATGCGGACGTTCCTGTCGTCCAACCCGGGCCTCGCCTCCCGGTTCACCAGGACCATCGAGTTCGAGAGCTACTCCGACGACGAGCTGGTCACGATCGTCGAGGGCCTCTGCCGACGCCATCGCTACACGCTCGACGAGGAGGCGACCGGTGCGCTGCGGGACCACTTCGCCGGCATGCCGCGCGACGCCGCCTTCGGCAACGGCCGGACGGCACGGAAGGTGTTCGAGGACGCCATCGGCCGGCAGGCCCAGCGGCTGTCCCAGCTGGCGGAGTTGCCCGCCGACGAGTTGACCACCCTTCGCGCCCAGGACGTCCGGCCTCCGGTCGCCGGCCGCAGGCGGATCAACCGCGCCACCCGGGACGGCACGCTCACCGAGCTGCGCGCCAGGCTCGCGGGCATGGTCGGCCTGGCGGAGGCCAAACGGGAGATCGACAACACCGTCAACCTGCTGACCATCGCGCACCGGCGGGCCGAGGCGGGCCTGCCGATGCCGGCGCTGGCCCGCAACCTCGTCTTCTGCGGGTCGTCTGGCACTGGAAAGACGACCGTCGCGCGCCTCTACGGACAGGTGCTGGCCGCGCTGAACGTGCTCGCCACCGGGCACCTCGTCGAGGTCAGCCGGGCCGACCTCGTCGCCGAGTACCTGGGCCACACGGCGCAGCGCATGAGAGAGGTCTTCGAGCGGGCGCGCGGCGGGGTGCTCTTCATCGATGAGGCGTACGCGCTCGCCTCCCCCGGCCACGGCCATGCGGATGTCGCGCGCGAAGCCCGCGAGCTGCTGGTCAGGCTGATCGACGACAACCGCGACGACATGGTGGTGATAGCCGCCGGCCAGCAGGCCGAGATGACCGCCTTTCTCGAGGCCAGTCCGGCCCTGAGCGCGCGCTTCGCCCGCACGATCCAATTCGCGGACTACAGCCCGCAGCAGCTGGCCACGATCGTGGAGCAGCACGCCGGTGCGGCCGGCTACGAGGTGGGCCCGCGGACCCGGGCGAAGCTGCTCGACTACTTCGGCTCACCGAGCGGGGAGCCGGGGCTACGCAACGGCCGCCTCGCCGAGCGGGTGTTGGAGAACCTGATCCTCCACCAGTCGGGGCGCGTCTGCGGCATCTCCGAACCCAGCCGGGAAGACCTCGTCTTCCTGCTGCCGCAGGACCTGACCGGATCCTGACCGGGGTGCGGACGCGGGTCGCCGCGGGGCGGCTTCGCCGTCAGCCCCGCCCACGGCTGTCGAGGTCGGCCAGGGTGTCCCGGAGCGCGGCCCGCGAGGAGATCCCCAGCTTGGGGAAGATCTGGTAGAGGTGAGCGCCCACCGTGCGGTGGGAGATGAACAGTCGTTCGCCGATCTGCCGGTTCGTCAGTCCCGAGGCGGCCAGCAGTGCGATCTCCCGCTCCTGCGGCGTCAGCACCGCGTCCGGGTTCGCGTCGTCCTGGTCACCGACCCAGCGCGCGGCCCGCAGCTCGATTCGGGCCCGTTCCGCCCACGGCACGGCGCCCAGCTCCTCGAACGCCCTGAGGGCCTGGATCAACGGGCCCCGTGCCTCGCTCGTGGCGCGGGCACGGCGCAGCCGCTCCCCGTACGCCAGTCGCACCCGGGCCAGGTCGAAGGGCCACCGGTGGGCGCCGTCCTCGCTCACGGCGCGTTGGTACGCCGTCAGCGCCCGCTCGTCGTCCGGCTCGACCATCGCGGCGAGCGCCACCATGAGGAACCCGTGCAGCGGAGAGATCCGTGCCACGCCGGCCCGTTGCAGGGTCGTCACGTGCGCGACGGCCTCGGCGTGGCGTCCGGTCCGCAGTGCGGCCTCCACCAGGTCGATCGCCGCCCACAGGGAGACCTGCACGTGTGCGGCCAGTTCCCCGGGCTTGCTGATCCGCGCGGCGGCGAGGAATGCCTGTTCGTAGTCGCCGCCGCCGAGTTCGGCAAGCGTGCGGGCGTGGTGGCCCCAGCGGACGGCGGTCTGGGCACCGCGGACGGCGTTCATGCTGATCATCCGTTCGCTGAGCTCGATGGCCGTGGCGGTGTCTCCTCGGACGGCGGCGAGCAGCGCCTGGATGTACTCGAAGTACCAGGTGAAGAAGGAGCACTGCGACTGCTCGCACACCTGCAGCCCTTCGGCGGCGAGCTCGTCGGCCTCGGCCCACAGGCCCATCTTGAAGTCGTCCCGGGCGAGCTGCAGCAGCGCGCTGAGGTGCAGTCGGGCGGGGCCGCCGTCGCGGCCCTGCCGGATGACGTGCCACAGGGCGTCGCGCATGTCGCCGTGGCGGTCCGTGTGCTGGGCGGCGAGACCCAGGCGGAGGATGCGGGATGGATCGGTCTCCTGGTGGACGCCGGCGATCAGGGTGTCCAGGTGCTCGATCATCTCCGGCGAGACGCGTCCCGGGTCGAGGACCGTGGCGCCGGCCACCACCAGCAGGTGTTCGGGTTGCGGCCGGACCATGGCCAGCAGTCGGGCGAAGTCCGCCCACCCTTCGGGTCGCCCGCTGAAGAAGCACAGCAGGAGCAGCAGGTGCAGCGCCTCGGTCAGGGCCGGCTCACGCGCGTCGAAGCCGTGGTCACCGGACTCGATCGCGTGCACCAGCAAGCGGTGGGCGGTGTCCAGGTGGCCGCCGTTGTTGATGACCACGAGGGTCGTCGCCGCCGCCGCGTGCAGCGACGGCGCCGCGTGCGGCTGGGCATGCCGCGCCGACGCCAGCAGCTGCGCGGCGCTGTGGAAGTCCCCCGCCGCGTGCGCGTCGAGGTACGCGGCCTCCGCGAGACGGCGGGCTCGGCCGGCGGCGGGACTCAGCTCCGCGGCGCGGATCAGCGCGGCCACGGCCCCGCGGATGTCGCCCCGGGTCGCCTTCTGCCGCGCGGCGTCCTCCAGCAGGGCGGCGACCGGCTCGTCGGTGCCCACCGTCGCCTGCCCCAGATGCCAGGCTCGACGCTCCGAGTGGTTGGTCGCGGCGGCCAGCGCCGTGTGGGCGCGCCGACGGTCGGTGCTCGTCGAAGCTCGAATGACTCCGGAGCGCGTCAGCGGGTGACGAAACGTCAGCACGCCACTCGACTCGTCCACCGAGATGAGGAGGTCCGCCTCCGCCGGCGCCAGGTCGGCGAGCTCCGGCGGGTCGGCCAACCGCTGTGCCGCCGCCTGCAACACGCCCAGGTCGCCGGTGCCCTCCAGCGTCGCCAACAGCAGCAGCTCGCGGGTCGGGCGCGGCAGGTCCGCCACCCGGCGGACGAACAGCGCCTCCAACCGATCACCGAGGGGGAGCACCGCGGGCAGATCGACGTGCCCTTCACGTTGCCCCCGGCTCAGGGCCGAGGGCAGTTCCAGCAACGCCAGAGGGTTACCTTTCGCCCCGGCGAGGACCCGGTCGGCCACCGTACGGGTCAGCCCGGGGTGGCGGGCGTCGAGCAGTTGTCGGGCCGCCGTCTCCCGCAGCGGCGTCACCACGTGCCGGCGCAGGCCGCTGTTCTCGAACACCCCGCAGCTGCCCGTCCGGATCGCGCCGAGGAAGCGTACGCGGGTGCCGGACAGCCGGCGGGCGACGAACGCGACGGCATCGGCGCTGGCCCGGTCCATCCACTGCAGGTCGTCCATGAGCAGCAGCAGGGGCTGCTCGGCGGCCCCGCGCTGCAGCAGCATCAGCGCCGCGTGCGACGCCAGCAGCCGATCCGGCGTCGGACCCGTGCCGAAGCCGAGGGCGACCCGCAGCGCGACGCGGTGCTCGGGGTCGAGGTGCTCCATCTCCCCGGCCAGCGGAAACAGCAGTTGGTGCAGCGCCGCGTAGGCGACGTCGGCCTCGAACTCGACGCCGGAGGCGCGCATCACCCGCATCCCGGTGTCGGTCGCGGTGGCGGCCGCCGCCGCCATCAGCGCGGTCTTGCCGACCCCTGGCTCGCCGAGGAGCACCAGGGAGTTCGGCGCGTCGTCCAGGAGGAAGCCGCGGATCACCGCGAGATCGTCGTCGCGCCCCAGCAGATCGGTGTCGACGTCGCGCCGCCCCGCCTCACTCACCCTCGGCCTCTCCCCCGCGCCAACCGTCCTTGCGCGCGCCGCGACCACGGGTCAGCCTCCCGCACCACACCCCAGACGTCTCTCGGGCCCGACGACACGAGGCGGGATCATAGCGTCCGCAGATGACCGCAACGCGTCACGTCGGTCTCGGGCACCGTCCCACGAGAGGGGCGCGCGACCCGGGACGACCGCCGCCGGTTCGGCTGGGCGGTCGTTCCCTAGCCGCCCGCCGGGCCGGAGTCGGACACCTGGCGGGTCGCGGTCCGCGTCCGGTCGGCGGGCCGTCCCTGCTGGTCGAGCAGGACGTGGCGTGGCAGCGGATCGTCGCCGCCGAGCAGACCGGCGACGGCGCGGGCGATCGCGGCGGCGACCACCTCCTCCCGGCCCGGGACCGTCGTCTCCGGCCCGGCGCCGCCGGGGCGGCTCGGCGGTGTGGTCCATCCCACCCCGGAGAGAGCGTCGCTTCCCGGCCGGGCGCCATAGGACTCGGCGACTCCCCTGTCGGCGGGCAGCACGGGGCGCAACAGAGCGTGGTCGACCTCCGCCGTCACGCCGCACACCTCGACGCCCAGGGGCGCCAGCTCACTGGCGTAGCCGGCCACGATCCGATCGCTCAACGCACTCCACCCGGCGACCAGTCCGACGTCCGGGCGGCCCTCGGTGACCGGCCGTACGCCGACCCAGAGGATCCGCCCACGCCCCTGATCGCGCAGGAGCGGAAGCACGGCACGGTTCACCCGCTGCCCCCGCAGGACGGCCCGGTCGAACATCTGGGTGAGCTGGTAGACGGTGAAGGACTCGACCGGACCCACGACGGCGGACTCGGTCACATGCACCACGACGTCGAGCAGCCCGGCCTGCCCCACCACAGCGGCCACACCGCTCTCGACCGCACGCTGATCCCCCAGTGGCAGGTCGACGCCGGTGAGGGGCCGCCCGCGCCGCCGCGCGTGCTCGGCGTGCTCGGCCAGCGCCGCCCGATACCCCTCGCGCTGCGGGTCGACCCCGGCGAACACCCGGCGGCCACCGTCGGCCAGCGCCCGCGCCACCGCCGCCCCCAGCACACCGCCGGCGTCGGTCACCAGGACAACCTCTGACATAGGAACCCCACCACCAACTCGCACCGATGACAGCCCAACCGCGAGTATCGGGGGCTCCGCGCCGGGCGGCATGAGTCAAATGACTGTCTCCCTGGTGGCGACGCCTGCCGGGTGGGTGCGGGCGGCTCCTCGCGCTCGCGCCCACCCGGCCCGCCGAGCGACATGCCCGCCATCGACGCCAGGGCGCGCGGGGCGTCGACGCGGGCACTGCTCGATCACCGTCGGAACCACAGTTGTTTGTCAGATGAGGTCGTCCACCCGGTGGTCACAAACTTGTCGGCGTCGGTGCCGCCCGGTCCTCCGGCCGCGGCCCACGGTTCGCACCGACGACCAGGACGGCTCGTCGTGAACCGCCCGATCCCACGAAGGAGTGACCCATGCAGGGCTACACCGTTCCCCTGTCCCCACGCGGCATCGCCAACCTGGCTCCGGCCCCGCCGTGGCACTACGCGGGCACCGTGGTCGCCGTCGAGTTCGTCGCGGACCCGGCCGCCGCCGAGGCGACGCTGCCCGAGGGGCTCGTCCTCGACCCGGAGACGCCGGGACACGGTGTGGCCCTGTTCATCGACTGGCAGTACTCCTCGACGGGCAAGGAGTACCTGGACCCGGCCCGCGCCCAGTACCACGAGTTCTTCATCACGCTGAACGCCCGCTGGAACGACACCCCGGTGGCGTGGTGCCCGTACATCTACGTCGACAACGACGCCGCGATGGCCCGCGGCTGGGTCCAGGGCTTCCCGAAGAAGCTCGGCAGCGTCCACCAGACGCGCGCCTACCCCATCGGCGAACCCGCCACCCCGGCCGTCGCGGCCGGCGGGCAGTTCGGCGCCACCGCCTCAGCCTCCGGGCGGCGCATCGCGGAGGCCCGGGTCACGCTGCAGCAGCCGGTGGCCGACCCGCGGGTCCTCGCGACCCGACCGGTGGTCAACCTCCGCCACTTCCCCCGCCTCGCCAAGGAGCGGCAGGACCAGCCGGCCGTGCACGAACTGGTCCTGGCCGTCCTCGACGACCTCGCCGTCGCCGAGGCCTGGGCCGGCACGGGCGAGCTGTCCTTCCCCGACGCGGCGGGCGAGGAGCTCGCCGACCTCAACATCCAGCGCACCGGTGCCGGCTACCGCTTCCACCTCGCCTACACGGTGACCGACCTGAAGACCCTCATCGACTACACCGCCTGACCCGCCCACCCGCTGGCGAGGGCCCACGTCCGGGGCCGACCACCGGACGCGGGCCCTCGGCGGCCGGACGTCACCCACCGCCTGCCCGGCACCACTTCCGTACCTGCCCTCCCTGGCGCTGAACAACGAAGGACGACATGGCGACCACGACAACATTCGACACCGGCGACGGCTCGGCATCGAGCACACCGCGGTCCCGATTCGGCGCCGAGCTACGCGACGCCGTCAGCCCGCGCACCGTCCTGCTCGTCGTCGCCGTCCTCGCGGTGCAGATGGGGTTCGTCCTCTCCTACATCGGCGCGTTCCACGCGCCGAAGCCACATCACATTCCCGTCGCGGTGGTGGCGCCCGCCCCGGCGTCCGACACGCTCGTCGCGCAGCTCAACCGCCTGCCCGGCGAGCCGGTCCTCGCCCGCCCCACCACCGGCGAGCAGCAGGCCCGTGCCCTCATCCTCGACCGGAACGTCGAGGCGGCCATCTTGGTGGACGTCCGCGGCACCACCGACACCCTGCTGGTCGCGTCCGCCGGCGGCGTGGCGGTCTCCACCGCCGCGCAGCAGATCGCGCAGGCGGTGGAGGATCAGCAGCACCGGCAGCTGCGGGTGGTGGACATCCGGCCACCCGATGCCGGCGACGGCCGAGGGATGTCCTCGTTCTATCTGGCCCTCGGTTGGATCGTCGGCGGCTATCTCGCCGCGGCCATTCTCGGCATGGCCGCGGGAGCGCGCCCCGCGAACGTGCACCGCACCGTCATCCGGCTCGGAGTCCTCGCGCTCTACGCGGTGGGCTCGGGGCTCGGGGGAGCCGTCATCGTCGGCCCGGTCATGAACGCACTGCCGGGGCACTTCGGCGCGCTGTGGCTGTTCGGATCGCTCGTCGTCTTCGCGGCCGCGGCCACCACCGTCGCCCTGCAGAACCTGATGGGCATCATCGGCGTCGGCACCGCCGTCACCCTCTTCGTCGTCCTCGGCAATCCGAGCGCCGGCGGTGCCTACCCGTACAGCCTGCTGCCGCCGTTCTGGAGTGCCATCGGCCCGTGGCTGCCGCCGGGCGCCGCGACGACCGCGATACGCAACACCGTCTACTTCGCCGGTCACGCCGTCACCCGCCCGGTCTGGGTGCTCGTTACCTACGCAGTCGTGGGCACCGTCGCCGCGGTGGCGGCCTCGGCCGGACGCGTCAGCCGGGCCCGCCGCAGCGACGCGACCCCGTCAGCGCCCGTACCCCAGCAAGCCTGATCCAGTCGAAGGAGTCACGAGATGCCCGTGTACACCTGCACCACCGCCCGGGGAACCCTCACGGCCGAGGCCAAGAAGGCCCTGGCCGCGGAGATCACCCGGATCCACTCCACCATCAACCACGTCCCCGCCGCGTACGTCAACGTGGTCTTCGCCGAGCTGCCGCCGGACGACGTCTTCGTCGGTGGTGAGCCCGGGGCGCCGGTCCTGGTGAACGGCTGGGCCCGACGGGGCCACCCGCAGGAGGGCACGAGCCGGCTCGCCCTGGAGATCGCCACGGCGGCCTCCCGCATCACCGGCGTACACAAGGACCACGTGCTGGTGGTGATCCAGGACAGCCCCGCCCACTCAGCCGTCGAGGCCGGCCGGCTCCTGCCCGAGCCGGGCGAGGAAGCGGAGTGGGCGCGGCAGAGCCAGGCCTAGCCGAACCGATCAGGACTCAGCACCCGGCCGGCGGGCATCCGCGACGAGTGCTGTCGATGTCACAGGAGATAACCATGGGTACGACAGTCGCCGACGCCATCGTCGCCACGTTGTCGGCATCGGGTGTGCAGCGCGTGTACGGCCTGCCCGGTGATTCGCTGAACGGGTTCACCGACGCCCTGCGCCGCAGCGACGTGCGGTGGGCCCACGTGCGGCACGAGGAAGCCGCCGCCTTCGCCGCTGCCGGCGAGGCGGCGGTCACCGGGGAGCTGGCGGTGACGGCCGGCAGTTGCGGGCCGGGCAACCTGCACCTGATCAACGGGCTGTTCGACGCGCAGCGCAGCCGGGTGCCGGTCCTGGCGATCGCGGCGCACATTCCGCGCGAGGAGATCGGCAGCGAGTACTTCCAGGAGACGCATCCCCAGGAACTCTTCCGCGAGTGCAGCGTCTACTGCGAGTTGGCGAGCACCGCGGAGCAGGTGCCGCGGCTGCTGCGCATCGCGATGCGCAACGCCCTGGAGCGTCGTGGGGTCGCCGTCGTCGTGATCCCCGGCGAGCTGTTCCTCGCCGATGCCGTGGCCAACCCGCACCCCCGCCCGGTGACCGGCACCTCATCGCACGTGATCCCGGACGACGCCGCCCTGGCCCGCGCCGCCGACGTGCTCAACGCCGCGCGACGGCCGGCCATCCTGGCCGGCGCGGGGTGCCACGACGCGCACGACGAGACGGTCGAGGTCGCGCGGCTGCTGAAGGCCCCGATCGTGCACGCGCTGCGCGGCAAGGAGTACCTGGAGTACGACAACCCGTTCACCGTCGGGCTGACGGGCCTCATCGGCTACAGCTCCGGCTACCGGGCGATGGAGCACTGTGACGCGCTGCTCATGCTCGGCACCGACTTCCCCTACCGGCAGTTCTACCCCGACCCCCAGGTCCCGGTGGTGCAGGTGGATGTGCGCGGCGAGCACATCGGGCGGCGCACGGATGTCGACGTGCCGCTGGTGGGCACGGTCAAGGACACGGCCCGGGCGCTGGCGCCCCTGCTCCGGCCCAAGAGCGACAGCGGCTTCCTGGACACGATGACCGGCCACTACCGGCGCGTACGGGCGCGTCTGGATCGGCTGGCCGAGGCGACGCCGCCGGACCGGCCGATGCACCCGCAGTACGTCGCCGCCCGGGTCGACGAGATCGCCGGGGCCGACACGGTGTTCACCGCCGACGTCGGCACGCCGACGGTGTGGGCGGCCCGCTACCTGACCATGAACGGTCGCCGGCGACTCATCGGCTCGTTCAGCCACGGCAGCATGGCGAACGCCCTCCCCCAGGCCATCGGCGTCCAGGCCGCGCAGCCGGGCCGACAGGTCGTCGCGCTGTGCGGCGACGGCGGTCTGACCATGCTCCTCGGCGAGCTCGTCACGCTGCGTCAGCTGAACCTGCCGGTGAAGATCGTCGTGTTCAACAACAGCGCGCTGTCATTCGTGGAGCTGGAGATGAAGGCCGCCGGCATCGTGAACTACGGCACGGAGCTCGACCACGTCGACCTGGCGGCGGTGGCGCGCGGCGCCGGGCTGTTCGGGGCGCGGGTGGACCACGCGGAGCAGCTGGACGAGACGCTGCGCGCCGCCTTCGCCCACGACGGGCCCGCCGTCGTGGACGCCCGCACCGCGCGCCACGAGCTCGCGATGCCGCCGAAGATCACGTACGAGCAGCTCAAGGGCTTCACGCTGTTCGCGACGCGCACGGTGCTCTCCGGCCGGGGCGACGAGATCGTCGAGCTGGTCAAGACCAACCTGCACGAGCTTCCACTAGTTTAACGACACCCCTCGTCGAGGCCGGCCGGGCGACCCCTGGCCGGCCTCGTCGCGCATTGCGATGAACCGTACCCATTCGTGTTCCGTCGTGTACGCGGACAACACGCACCGCTGAAAGGATGACGCGCCGATGCGATCCGGCCGATCACCGAGCTTTACCCCCTCCGGCAACCCGCCGCCGACGGCCGACCGGCCCCGGCGGTGGTCCCGCGGGGTGCTTTCCCGCCCGCTCCTGGCGCTGGGCCTCGCGCTGCTGCTCCCGGCCGGCGCGCTGACCGTGACCACGACGACGGCCGCCGCCGCGCCGGTCAGCGTCACCGGCGGCACCACTCTCCCCGGTCGCAGCGCCACCGCGACCGGGCCGGTCGGCGTGACGTTCGGACTCAGTGACGGCACCCGCAACGGTGGCCCGTACAACGGGTACGGCAACACCATCTTCAACCTGCCGATGTATCTCGGCGGCGCGGACCGCACCAAGTTCTGGGACAACTACGTCGAGGAACTGGTGGCCTCGGGCGTCGACTTCGTCGCCCCCGTCCTGCGGGGCTACACCCCGGGCAGCGCGGTGCCCAACGGCGGCGGCGACCCGCGGCTGCTGGCCGAGCTGGTCCAGGCCATCAACCGTCGGGGCGTCGCGGACCAGCTCAAAATCGCCGCGTTCGACGACACGCCGGCGTCGATGACGGACCGGAAGAACCTGGCCGTGCACAACCGCGGCGGCTACGACCCGCCGTTCGACCTGGCCGACACCACCGGCACCGGCGAGGGCGGCTACCAGTACATCTGGGACAACAACCTGCGCGCCTTCTTCACCGCCGTACCGGACAACCTGCGCTTCAAGATCGACGGCCGTCCGGTGGTCTACGAGTGGTCGCTGAGCAACACCTTCTTCGTCAACCAGGGCAACGGCAACGCGGCCAAGATGCTGCAGTACGTCCGCGACCGGGCGAAGGCGGAGTTCGGCGCCGACCCGTTCTTCAACCTCGACCAGACCTGGATGCAGCTCGACCCGACGGTGAGCACGGTGGCCGGCGGTATGAACGCCTGGTTCAACATGCCCAACGGCGGACGCTCGCTGGTGACCTTCAACGGTCGCAGCTACGGGGTGGCGGTGCCCGGGTTCCGCATGGTCCGCGACACCACGAACATGGTCATCGAGCCCAACCACGGCCAGACGTTCGCCAACAACCTCAACGCCACCGTGAACGCGGGCGCGGCGGCCACCCTGGTCGAGGGCTTCACCGACTGGGAGGAGAACGCGGCGGTCTGGCGGATGGCGGCCGGCACGTACGCCGAGCGGCTGGTCGACTACCCCAACCAGATGCTCAACGTCCTGCGCCGCTACTCCCGCAACCCGTTCCCTACCGACCTGCGGGTGGAGGCGGAGACCGCCGACAGTCACCAGGACAGCACGCCCGGCAACCTGTGGAGCGAGTACCGGGCGGGCGACCTGGACGTCCAGACGTCGCTGGACGCGGGCGGGGGCTGGAACGTGGGCTCCGTCACCAGCGGTGAGTGGTTGCAGTGGCAGGAGGTGCCGCTGCAGAACACGGTCACGCTGAAGGCCCGCGTCGCCACCCCCAACCCGGACACCCGGTTCCGGTTCGTCGTCGACGGCGTCGCCGGGCCCACCATCACCACCCCGAACACCGGCGACTGGCAGACCTACCAGACCGTCGACGCGGGCACGTTCTCCCTGCCCGCCGGCAAGTACCACACCGTGCGGCTGGAGTTCCTCGGCGGTTCGCTGAACATCAACTACTGGCAGGCGGTCGCGACGACGCCGACGACGCCCACCGCGACGGCGACCGCGACGCCGAAGCCGACGGCGACCGCCACGCCGAAGCCGACGGCGTCCGCGACCCCGACGGCCACCCCGTCCCGCACCGGCCAGATCGTCGGGTACGAGGGCAAGTGCATCGACATCGCCGGCGCCAAGACGGCGAACGGCACGGCCGTCCAGCTCTACGACTGCAACGGCACGGCCGCCCAGAAGTGGACCGTGGCCGCCGACGGGACCATCCGGGGCCTCGGCAAGTGCATGGATCTCACCAGCGCCGGCACCGCCAACGGCACTCAGGTCCAGCTCTACGACTGCAACGGCACCACTGCTCAGAAGTGGCAGGCGGGAGCGAACAACCGGCTGGTCAACCCGAAGTCGGGGCGCTGCCTCGACGCGACGGGCCCGAGCTCCGCCAACGGCACCCGCCTGCAGATCTGGGACTGCGCGGGCAGCGCCAACCAGCAGTGGATTCTGCCGAGCGCCTAGCGCCCGAGCCCGCCGTGGGCCCCCACTCCGGCACCACGGTGCAACACCAGCCGAACCGGCCGCCGGGAGGAGACCCTCCCGGCGGCCTCGGCACGATCATCGGAAGGATCTTCGTGAAGTTCACCAAGCCGCTGCGTGCGGCGGCGGCCGTCCTGCTCGCGGGAGCGTTGGTCGCCACCGCCCCGCCCCAAGCGGCCCCGGCCGCGGCGACGGACACCGCGTTCAACGCGGCTACCGGCGCCCTCAACGTCGACTACGCGAGCTACCTCGCCAAGCATGACGTCGTCTACAACCGGCCGAACACCAACCCGCTGCACGGCCTGACCGTCGGCAACGGTCGGACCGGCGCGATGGTCTGGAGCGAGAAGGGCCTGTCGATGCAGGTCTCCGGGGTGGACCTGGCCGAGCAGTCCACCTACGCGGCCGGCAACGTCAACCTGTTCAGCAACCCCGGCTTCGACACCGGGTACACCACCTTCCAGCAGCGGCTGTCGCTGTACGACGGAACGCTGACCACGAAGTACGACAGTAACCGCACCGTCACCGTCATGGGTTCGCCGAACTCCGAGGTGATGGGCATCCACGTCGAGGACACCCGCACCGGGGTCAGCAGCATCGGCCTGGACCTGAGCCTCTGGGACCCGAACACGGTCCAGAACATCGCCGACGTGCCGGACCTCAACACCTGGCGCACGTACTCGACGTTCGCCGACTCGAACGGTGTCGGGATCAGCCGTGGCCAGACCGACGCGAACCACTTCGGTTACACCCTCGCCGCGACCGTCGAAGGGGCGAGCTTCACCTCCCAGGTCGTGGACGGCCGGCGGGTGCGGCTGACCATCACCCCGACGACCAGCTACACCATCTGGTTCACCGCGGCGAGCCGTATCAACGCGCCGAACTTCGACTCGGTGAGCCAGGCACGCAACCAGCTCGCCGCGGTCAAGGGCACCGGTTACACCAACACCCTGACCAGCTACCGCAACTGGTGGCACGACTTCTGGGCGAAGTCGTTCGTCCAGTACTCGAACGGGTCCGGTGACGCCGACTACCTGGAGAACGTCTACTACCTGGCGACGTACATGATCGCCGCGGGTGGCTACGGGAACTACCCGTTCCACTTCATCAACGGCGTGTTCCGGGCGACGCAGGACCAGAGCAAGTGGACCAACGCGTACTGGCACTGGAACCAGCGCGCCATCTACAACTCGTTCTACGCCTCCAACCACGCCGACCTGGTGGCGACCTCCAACCGGCTCTGGAGCCGCAACTACGACGCCCTGAAGGCGTACACCACGACGCGGTACGGCAGCGACGGTCTCTGGGTGCCGGAGACGATGGGCTGGGACGGCAACGCCCGGGGCACGATCAACAGCGACTTCGTCAACGACCTCTACTCGACCGGTCCCGAGGTCGCCTACCAGATGTACCTGCAGTACCGGTACACGAACGACGAGGCGTACCTGCGGAACACCGCCTACCCGTTCATGCGGGAGGTGGTGAAGTTCTACGAGGACAAGCTCTCCTACGACGCCGGCAAGGGCCAGTACTACATGGCGTCCTCGAACGCCCGTGAGACGTACTGGGACGTCCGCAACGCCATCAGCGACCTCGCCGCGGTCCGGATGCTCTTCCCGCTGACCGTCGCGGCCAGCCAGCAGCTCGGCGTCGACTCGGAGCTGCGCTCCAACTGGCAGACCATCGTCAGCAAGCTCGCGCCGTACCAGGTGCAGAACGGCGCCTACCTGCCGCACGACCCGCCGGCCGCGCAGATCCGCAACGGTGAGAACGTCGCACTGGAGCTGGTCTGGCCCAGCGACCAGACCGGCATCGGCTACTCCGACCAGCAGACCGCGATCAACACCTGGAAGACGCGGCCGCACCCGTACGACAACATCTGGGCCAACGACCACGTGCACGCCGCGCGGCTGGGCCTGGGCAACGAGGCGTTCCAGGGCATGAAGTACCTGACGCAGCGGTACCAGAACTACCCGAACGGCCTGACCGCCAACGACAACGGCGTCTTCGAGTACCTCGGCAACCACCTGATGGCGGTGAACGAGTCGCTGCTGCAGTCGTACAACGACAAGATCCGGGTCTTCCCGGCCGTGCCGACCGACTCCAGCTTCGTCGGGAAGTTCACCCTGCTGGCGAAGGACGGCTCTCAGGTCAGCTCCGAGCGCGAAGCCGGCGACGTCAAGTACGTCGGCGTCAAGAGCCTCTACGGCAAGCAGGCCACGGTGGTCAACCCGTGGAGCGGCCAGCAGGTCCGGGTGCGGCGCACGTCGGACAACGCGATCCTGACCACCAGCTCCGCCGCGGAGATCAGCTTCGCCACCGCGGCGAACACGACGTACGTGGTCGAGCGCACCGCCAAGCCGCTGTCCGGCTACACCGGCACCACCCTGCGCGGCACCGCCAACCAGGTGGAGAAGACCCTCGCCGGCACCGCCTCGACGCTCGGCCTGGACGCGAAGAGCTCCATGGTCAACAACACCCTGCTGACGTACGACCAGAACTGGCTCCTGACGAACAAGCGCGGCGTGGGTGACTACAGCGACGACGTCCACTACACCTCCGTGGTCGGGGCGGCCGCGTCGTACACCTTCGTGGGTACGGGCGTCGAATACCTCACCGAACGCAACGGTGACGAGGGCAGCGTCGACGTCTACCTCGACGACGTGTTCCAGAAGAACGTCAACCTGTACGTCAACACCGGGCGCCAGGTCCAGCAGGTGGTCTTCAGCCGCACCGGCATGACGAACGGCACCCACACCATCCGCATCGTCAACAAGGGTCCGTCGGGCATCGGCATGGTGGACGCGCTGCGGATCCTCGTCGGCACGAACACCACCGCGTCGCCGACTCCGACTCCGACGGCCTCCCCGTCGCCGACTCCGACTCCGACTGCCTCGCCGACGCCGACGCCGACGCCCAGCCAGCAGGGCCCGGTCGTGCTGCGTGCGGTCGTCAACAGCAAGTACGTCAGCGCCTCGGACGCCGGAGCGGGCCCGCTGATCGCCGCCGCCGGCGCGATCGGGGTCTGGGAGCGGCTCGACCTGGTCGACCTGGGTAACGGCAACGTCGCCCTGCGGGCCCGCATCAACAACCAGTACGTGTCCGCCGCCGAGAAGGGCACGCAACCGTTGATCGCCAACCGTGCCGCCATCGGCACGTGGGAGACGTTCGCGTTGATCCGGAACTCGGACGGCACGGTCAGTCTGCGGGCCGCGGTCAACGGCAAGTACGTCACCGCCCCGAACTACGGAGCCGATCCGCTGATCGCCGACCGCGACACGATCAACACCTGGGAGAAGTTCACCCTCGTCAACGGCTGATCCGAGAGCCGGGCCAGGTGTGGCACGACGACACCCGTGCCACACCTGGCCTCCTGGCCGGTCAGCGCGCCGAGCGTCCTCCGCGCCGTCGCATGAGCAGACCCGCACTGACCAGCAGCAGGGCCCAGGTGAAGCCGCTGACCACCATCGTGAGGGTGAAGGTCTCGCCGTGGTCACCGAGGGCGGTGCGAACCACCGCGGGTGTGACCGCCGCCGGCGGCAGAACTGCGATCGGGATGAGGAGCGCCAGGGGTGCCGACTCCTCGGTGGCTACCAGCCAACCGAGGGCCGCGGTGAGGACGCCGTACGGCACCGTGGCGATGACCGCGAGGCTCGCCAGGGCAGCAACCGGCGCGTGCCGCAGTGGGGCGATCAGGTTGCCGAGCCCCACTCCGGCGATCGCGGCGACGGGGAACAGGGCCAGCCCCGCGGTCAGCACCTGCAGGAACCGGTCATCGGCGAGCAGGTCCGAGCCGAAGTCCCCCGGGGACTTCTCGGCCCACCGGGTCAGCGCCCGTCGACTGACGGCCGACGAATGCCAGGCGACAGCGACGTTGACGAGCGCGAGGACCAGACCGGCCGACAGGGCCGCGGTGAACGCCCGGGGCAGTGCACGCAGGCGTACGGCAAGGAACGCGCCGAGGAGCAGCGTGATGATCTGACCCCAGAGGAAGCCGGACGTGTGGGCCATGAACACGTCGACCATGAGCTGCGCGCGCTGCTCCTCGCCGGTCTGCGCGTCGTTGTAGATCCAGACCTCGTAGTAGTCGCTGTTGAACGACGCCAGGCCTCTGGCGACGACCGCGACGAGGACGACCGCGACGAACACAGCCATCCACGACGGCGACAGCCGCCACCGACGCCCGGCCGGAGGCAGGACCGCGGGAGCACCGCTCGTCTTCTCGGTCACCGTCCTCCTCGTGGACCGACCACCACGCCGACGTCTTCGACGGGGAGTGGCGAAACCGCGATCGTATTCGATGACGGCCGACGTCGATGGCGTTACGCGCCCGTGGGGGGCCCGGCGCGTCCGTCGCTGGACGTTTCGGCGACACCACCCTTAGGGTGCCCGCCATGCAGCTCACCAGCATCGATCCGCAGCCCTGGTCCTACGCTCAGGGCGCCCTGGTCACGGGCGCCGACCGAGTCCTGTTCATCAGTGGCCAGGTCCCGGAGGCACCCGATGGGACCGTGCCGGACGACTTCGACAGTCAGTGCCGCCTGGCGTGGCGAAACGTGCTGACGGTCCTGGGCGAGGCGGGCATGACCGAGCGTCACCTCGTCAAGGTCACCATCTTCCTGTCCGACCGCAGCTACCGGGAAGCCAACGGCCGCATCCGCCGCGAGGTCCTCGGCGACCACTGCCCCGCGCTCACCATCATCATCACCGGCATCTACGACGAGGCGTGGCTGCTGGAGATCGAAGCGGTCGCCGCCGCCTGAGGGAAGATCCAGCACCCCCGCAGGGCGTCAGCGTCGCAGGTTCTCGCTGACGGCGTGCGCTCAACCGGCGTCGGTCACGCTGCTCGGGTCGAGCGATGCGCGCGTCGGCATCGCGGTGCCCGTCGTGGCCCGGCTGTCGTGGTCCGCGGCCCAGGAGGCGAGCAGGCGGAGGTTGTCGTGCGACGGGCTTCCCGGGTCGGTCGTGTAGATGAAGAGTGTCTGATCGGGGTCGCCGGGCAAGGCCAGCCCCTCGTAGCGAATGGTGATCTCCCCGACGGCCGGATGCCGCATGTGTTTGGTGCCGTGCGTACGCTCGTGCACCCGATGCCCGTTCCACCACGTGCGGAACTCCGGGCTCTTGATCGTGAGCTCGCCGACCAGTTCGTTGAGCCAGGGATCGTCGGGGAAGCGCCCGGCGTAGAGGCGCAGGGTGCCCACCACCTCGGCCGCCACCGTCGACCAGTTGACGAAGGCGTCGCGGGCGGCCGGGTCGAGGAAGACCCAGCGCGTGTAGTTGCGGTGCCGCGGTGGCAGGCGGGTCCAGTCAGTGAGCAGGGCACGCGCCAGGGTGTTGGACGCGAGCACGTCGGTGCGGCGACCGACGATGAACGCCGGGTGGTCGACCATCGACGCGATCATCTGCTGCAGCGCCGGGCGGACCCGCTGGGTGGTGACCTGCGCGCTGCTCCGGCGGGCGGGTCGGGCCAGGTCGACGAGGTGGGCGCGGGCGGCGGCGTCGAGCTGGAAGACCCGGCCGAGGGCGTCGAGGACCGCCTCCGAGGGGCTGGTGTGCCGGCCCTGCTCCAGGCGGGTGTAGTAGTCGACGCTCACGCCGGCGAGCAGGGCCACCTCTTCCCGGCGAAGGCCACGCACCCGCCGGCCGGTGTGACCGGCGTGATCGAGGAGACCGGCGGCCTCCGGCGTCATGTCGGCCCGGCATTTCCTGAGGAAGACACCCAGATCTGTACGCCCTGCCATGCGCTCAATGATGGCTCGGGTGGAGGCGGGGTCGCCAGCGGTTGGGTGGGCACGTCATTCCCAGGTAGGGCTGGGCGTGGCTGGCCGTGTCCCCGCCCCGGGGGCCGACGCAGCATGGGGTGGCGGCCCCGTCCGGGGACGCGCCGATGAGCAGCCGAGGAGACATCTCATGCCGTACCCCACCACCGGACCGGCGACCTGGTTCGTCACGGGCACGTCCCGCGGACTCGGTCTGGAGCTGGTCAGGCAGTTGCTTCAGCGCGGGGACAACGTCGCCGCCACCACCCGCTCGACCGAGCGGCTGACCGCCGCGCTGGGTTCCGTCGACACGGCACGGCTGCTGGCCCTGCCGATCACGCTCGCCGACGAGAAGGCCGTCGTCGCCGCCGTGGAGGCGGCCCGGGACCGGTTCGGCGCCGTCGACGTCGTGGTCAACAACGCCGGATACGGTCTGCTGGGCGCCGTGGAGGAGGTCACTGACGCCGAGGCGCGGGACCTGTTCGACGTGCAGCTCTTCGGCACCTGGAACGTGCTACGAGCGGTTCTGCCCGGGTATGCGAGCCCGCCGTGGCGGCCACATCATCAACGTCTCCTCCATCCTCGGGCTCACCACCTTCCCGGGTTGGGGCGCCTACTGTGCCGCCAAATACGCGCTGGAGGGCCTCACCGGAGCGCTCGCCGCCGAGGTCGCCGACTTCGGTATCCGCGTCAACCTGGTCGAGCCCGGCTACCTGCGCACCGACTTCCTGCGCACCCACAGCCTGCGGCTGCCGGCGCGGACCGCCGACGGCTACGACGCCGTCCGGCAGATGACCGACGAGCATCTGGCCATGCCCGGCACCCAGCTCGGTGATCCGGTCAGAGCCGCCACCGCGATCATCCACATCGCCGAGAGCGACAGGGCTCCCCTGCACCAGCTCCTCGGGTCCGACTCGTACGCCCTGGCCACCGCCGGCGTCCGCAGCCTCACCGAGGACATCGAGGCCGGCCGCGACCTGGCCACCACCACGGACATCAGCGAGGCCTCCCCGCTCTCGTGACCCTTGCTGACGGGCTCGGCGGTGCACCTCGTCGAGCGGACGTCAGTGCCCTCGCACGCGGAACTCGTTGCCGTCGGGGTCGGCCATCAGGACGACGCCGTCGTCATCGGTCTCCAGCGCAGTGGCGCCGAGGGTGACCAGTCGGTCGATCTGCGCCTGCTGGTCACCCTCGACGGTGAGCTCGAAGCACTGCCGGTTCCGCGCCTGCTTCGGGGGGACGGGCGGCCCTCCCCACGCGACCTTCGTGCCGCCCTGCGGTGACTGGATCGCCGTCTCCTGGTTCTGGTCCCAGACCAGCGGCCAGCCCAGCGCCTCGCTCCAGAAGACGCCGACCTCCCGGGTGCCGTCGCAGGCGACCTCCCCGAGCGGGCCGCACCCGGCGAGGAAGGAGTTGCCCGGCTCGATCACGCAGAACGCGTTGCCCTCGGGATCGGCCAGGACGATGTGCTCCTCCTCCGGGAGCTGCCCGACGTCGAGGTGGCTGCCGCCGAGCTTCAGGGCCGTCTCGACCGTGTCCTGCTGGTCGGTGAGGCTGGCACTGGTCAGGTGCAGGTGCAGTCTCCGGTGCGGCCCCACCTGCGCCGCAGGACCTGGCTGGAACCGCAGGCCGAGTTGGCCGCCCGCGCCGGGCAGGAGCACCCCGCCGCGATCCTCGACGGCGTCCCTGCCCAACAGACCGGCCCAGAACCGCGCCAGACGAGCCGGGTCCTGCGCGTCGAAGGTCACCGCCAAAAGTCGCATGACCGCACCCTAGGCACCGGCCCGACAAGGCAACAACGCATTAAATCGGGACCCGTCAACGGCCCGGACGGCTCGCCGTGAGAGGCACGAGGACGAGGATCGCGACGCCGAGCGCGGCCACGCCGATCGCCCACCACCAGAAGAATCCCGAGAAGACCGAGGCGATCAGGAGCCCGAGGCCGAGGCCGGCCAGCAGACCGAGGCCGAACAGGGCCCGCGGGGGCAGGGCGAGGTGCGGCAGGCGGCGTACGACGAGCACTTCCAGCCAGGTGCCGCCCACCGTCAGCAGCGCCGCGCCGATCCCGTCCACGGCGGAGAGGCCGTGACCTTCGCTGATCGGCACCAGGACCGGGCCTTCGTCACCGGCGGGAACGAAGAGAACGAGGACACCGGCGACGATGAGCAGCACGGTGATCGCCACCTGGGCGCGCGGCGCACCGCCGAGATCGTGGGATGTCACTGCGGGCTTGGTCATCCGCGCGGCCTCCGGAAGCCGAATCGGACGCCGATGTCGGCGCGCCGCCAGGCTAGCGCGACGGCGACACCGACGCCATCGCCGCAACGGCCGGACAGCCGGAGGCGGCCCACCGGGTCGGTGAAACCCGGCGGGCCGCGACGCCACGATTGTTCAGCGCGTCAGGAGCAGGGCTTCCGCGCGCAGACGTCGATGACCTTGCCGGTGAGCAGGAACACCGCCTTCTGCTTCTGGGCTGCGGCCTGGGCGCGGGGGAACTCGTGCGGATCGTCGCCGTACTCGGGCCCGGCCGGGGCGAGGTTGGTCGGGGGCGGCGCCTGGGCCGCGCCGCTGTTCCAGACCACCATCGCCGAGCCGGTGTACGGGTAGCTGCGGATCGGTGGGATGCCCCAGTAGGGGCGTACGTCCAGCGACCAGCCGCCGGCGAGCGCGGGTGCGTGCAGGCGGGCGCCGATGGTCCGCGCCTGGACCTCCGCCGCGGCGGGCGAGACCTGCTGGTCGCCGAAGGCCACGTGCATCAGCACCTGGTGTCGCGGGGTGCCGGGCAGGGGGCGGTCGGTCATGTGCTGGGCGTACCCGTTGGCCTCCGACCGGTCCCACAGCATCTGCAGCAGCGCGAAGATCAGCTGCTGGTCGACCTTGTCCGGGTAGTAGCCGTCCATGACCGTCTGGAACGGGGCGAAGTCCACGCTGCGTTGCAGCAGCGTGGAGTAGTTCATCGCCGGCACGCCGAGCACCGACCGGGTCCAGTCCTGGGCGACGGCGGTGAGCGCGCCGCCGTTGATGCCGCCCTGGCTGTTGCCGTCGTAGTGCAGCCCGCCGGCCACGTTGATCAACGGCCGCGCGGTGGCGTCCCGGAACGCTGGATGGGCGGCGAACCCGCGCGGGTGGATCATCGCGCGCCCCAGGAAGAGGAAGTTCAGGAAGCTCTGCTGCAACCGGTCCGCCACCGCGGGGAAGGCGCTGAGGTCGGTGAAGGCGCCGGCCACGTAGGGGACGTCGGCGGCGGCCATGCCGATCCAGCTGGTCGCGCAGAAGGTGAAGTCGTACGTGTTCGACATCGTCTTGACGTTGCCGGCGTTGATCTCGGTCGGTCTGCCGAGCAGGCCGTGGCCGTAGAGGGAGAGGTGCGCCGGATTCTTGGCGGAGGCGCTGCGCGGGATGTTGCAGACGAAGTCCGCCGCCACCGTCGCGCCGGACGGTGTGGGCAGCGCGTTCGGCGTCGGCGGCGTTCCGCGGCCACCGGCCGGGCCGTAGTGCAGCCGGGAGCCGGGCCCGCCGTCGCCGGTCAGGTAGGACGGTACGGCGACGGTGCCGGTGACCTGCCGGGCGATCAGTGGTTCCTGCTCGGGCGGGTAGTCGGTCACCTGGGTGACGGTGAACGACGGCGCGGCCCGGCCGAGGGCGGCGAACGCGCCATCCCGGATCGCCAGCATCCGCCCGGTCAGCCCCTGCCGGCTGGCCACGGTGAAGTCCCAGGCGAGGTAGAGGCTGTGCCGCTGCACGCCGGTCCTGGTCAGGTCGGTCAGGATCCGCTTCATCTGCGGGGCGCGATCGTCCCGGTGGCGCAGGCCGGCACCGGTGACGTACGCCGTGAACGCCTTCGGCGCGGGGATGAGGGAGCCGTCGCCGTCGCGCAGGCGGCGCAGGCCGACGACGTACCGGGTGCCCTCGGTCAGCGCCACCGCCGGGCGGATGATCAGCAGCTGCCGGTCGGGCTGGCCGGCGGCGTGCGCGTCCAGCTCGGCCCAGTAGGGCGTGCGCTTGCCGGTCCGGGTGTCGACCAGCACGATCGGCGCGTCCGGCGCCAGCGAGCGGCCGATGTCGGTGACCGGTGCGATCCCGGTCTTCGCGGTGTCGAGGCCGGGCACCCGCACCAGGATCGGGGAGCCGGGGCTGAACCCGTCCTGCCGGTTCCACTCGGTCGGGTCGATCGGCGTGCCCTGCACGTTGGCGGGCATCGCGGCGGCCGCGATCCGCACCCGCTTGCCGGTGGGGCTGCTCCGATCCGGGACGGTGTAGTAGTCGTTGGGGAACGGCAACAGGCAGGCCGCCGGGTCGATCGGGTCGCAGTTCGGCTGGGCGGCGGCGGGTCCGGTGGTCGCGGGTGGTGCCGCGGTCGTGGACGCGCCGGACAGGACGGCGCCGGCGGTCACCAGCACGGACACGGCGAGACGGAGCCGTCTGGAGGTGGTCACACGCATCTCCTTCGACACGGGACGGTGGGTCGGAGCACGGCACGACGGTGATGGATGTCGTCCTTCCTACGCTCGTGAAGGATTCTCAGCAAGGGCGCCGCCCGGTGCCGCGTCTCCCCCGCTCCCCCGGCCCGGGCGTATATTTCGCGCGGTGAACCAGGAGCAGGTCCGGCAGGCCTACGCATCCGTCGCCGATCTCTACATCGAGCTGTTCGGTAGCCGGGAGCAGGTGCACGCCGACGACCTCGCCTTCATCGGACGGCATCTGGCGGGACGGCCCGGCCCGGTGCTCGACCTGGGCTGCGGGCCGGGCCACCTCACCGGTTACCTTCGCTCGCTGGGCGTCGACGCGTCCGGGATCGACATGGTGCCCGAGTTCATCGCCCACGCGCGGGCGACCCATCCGGACGGGAGATATCAACTCGGCTCTCTCGACGATCTCGCCGTCGCCGACCACTCCGTCGCCGGCATCCTGGCCTGGTATTCGTTGATCCACCGACCCCCGCAGGATCTCGACGACGTGCTCGCCCGGTTCCGGCGAGCGATGGCCCCGGCCGGGACGTTGGTGCTCGGAATCTTCGTGGGCGACGAGGTCGCCGCCTTCGACCACAAGGTCGCGACCGCCTGGCGCTGGCCCGTCGACGAGTTCTCCGAGCGACTGAGCCGCGCCGGGTTCACCGAGGTGGAGCGCCTCCCACGGCTCGACGACGCCGCCCATCGGCCGCACGCCGCCATCGCGGCGACCGTCATCTGAGTCGCCGCCCGCACCCTCGGCTCGGCACGACCGTGCGAGGATCCTTCCCGATGACGATTCCCGAGCCGTCGCGTCTGGCGGACCGAATCCTCCACCGCGACATCGTGGTGGCCGCGCACGCCGGCTTCCGGCCGCTCACCCTGGACGTCGCGGTCCCCCCGGCCGCCTCGGCCCCGGCCCCCGTCCTGCTGTTCATCCACGGTGGCGCGTGGCTGCACGGCTCACCCAAGCAGCCGGCCGACTGGCTGATGGCCGCGGATCCCTTCACCACGGCCCTCCGCGCGGGATTCGCCGTCGCGTTCGCGCAGTACCGGCTCAGCGGCGAGGCACGGTTCCCCGCGCAACTCGACGACGTGCGGTCGGCCGTACGCTGGCTGCGGCGCGACGGCGGCGCGTTGGGGCTGGACGGCGGCCGCATCGGGGTGTGGGGCGAGTCGGCCGGCGGGCACCTGGCCTCGATGATCGCGCTCACCGGGACCGACGACGACAGCCGCGTCCGGGCCGCGGTCTGCTGGTACGCCCCGTCGAACCTCTCCCACATGCAACGACAGGCGCACCCGCTCGCCGAGATCGACCACGACGCACCGGACGCACCGGAGTCCCTGCTCATCGGCGGTCCCGTCCCGCAGCACCCCGACCTGGCGCGGGCGGCCAGCCCCGTCACGTACGTGAGCCCGCAGGCACCGCCGATGCTGCTGGTGCACGGCGACCGCGACCTGATCGTGCCGGTCGGACAGAGTCAGGAACTGGCAGCCGCCCTGCGGGCCGTCGGCGCCGACGTCGAACTGCTCGTGATCCCCGGGGCCGGCCACTGCTTCGTCGGTGTGCCGCTGACGCCGATCGTCGACACCACGCTCGCCCACTTCCGCCGCGTCCTGATCCCTTGAGACCGTGCCGCGCGACGGCGCGCCGCTGACGGCGACGCGGTCCGGCCGGCGGGCGGGCGATGGGCAGCGTCGCGTCACGCGAATCCCCGCGGGAGAAGATGTGCCAGTCTGTCGAGAACGGCCCGGTCGCTCCGTCCCCGCCAACAGATGCCGCCGCCGGGCCGCACCGGACCAGGGAGACCCGCATGACGATCCAGCGGATGGACAACGTCCTCATCGTCGTCGACGACCTCGACGCGGTCATCGCGTTCTTCGTCGAACTCGGCATGGAGCTGGAGGGCAAGGGGCCGGTCGAGGGACGCTGGGTCGAGCGTGTCATCGGGATCGACAACGTCCGCCAGGACATCGCGATGCTGAGGACCCCGGACGGCCACGGCCGGATCGAACTGGCGAGGTTCCACACGCCGAAGGCGATCAGCGCCACCCCGCGCGACGCACCGGCGAACACGCTGGGCATTCGTCGCATCATGTTCGCCGTCGACGACATCGAGGACGTCGTCGCCCGCCTGCGTACGCGGGGCGCCGAACTCGTCGGCGACCTGGCACAGTTCGAGAACAGCTACCGGCTCTGCTACGTCCGCGGCCCGGAGGGCATCATCGTCGGACTGGCCGAACAGCTCGGCTGAGGCAGGTCCGCGGCCGGCGCTGATCGGTCACCGGAATGGGCCGGCGGCCCCCGGACGGCACGTCCGAGATCACCGGGATTGAAGCAGACCGCGCTCGACCATGAAGGCGCGCAACGTCTCCGCGTCCTCGCCGGACATCAGGCGACGTGGGATGACGGTCGCCGGCATCCGGCCGACGTACACGATCCAGAACTCCGGAGTGTCTCCCACCTTGGCGACCCCGTCCCAGGCGATGCCGCCGGATTCTGAGCCGCTGCGCATCATGATGTTGTCGTCGGTGATGTCGTAGCCGCCCTCGACCGCGTAGCCCGCGGAGCGGCGCCGGGCGCGCCACCGCACCCACGGCGCGTAGAGCATCGACAGCAGGCCGGCCAGGACCATCGCCGTGCACAGCGGCACGATCCGGTCGCCCCACGCGAAACCCCGCGAGACGACGAAGACGATCACCCCGACCGCCGTGAGTACCGCGCCGATATAGCCGAACCGGCGCAGCCGAACACTGCTGAGCGCGGCGGCCACGCGGCCGGGGTAGGCGGGATCGGCGGGGACGTCAAAGCGAATGTGCACGGCAGAACGATAATCGGCCCGGACGCTGCTCAGGCGGCGCCTCACATCCGGGATCGCAGCACGTCGACCTCGCAGCCCGGCGCGAACGGGTCGAAGCCGTGTTCCGCCAGCCAGCGGATCGCCAGCAGGCTTCGCAACGACCACCATGCGCGGATCACGTCCAGGTCGACGTCGGTGCCGTAGCCGGCGACGACGTCGCCGAGGCGCTCCTCGTGACCGAGCGTCAGGATGGCCAGGTCGTAGAGGGCATCGCCCCGGCTCGCCTCGGACCAGTCGAGCACACCGCTGACGTCGTCACCGTCGACGAACACATGGGTGATCTGCAGGTCGCCGTGCGTGAACACCGGGGTCCACGGTCGGAGCGCGGCCTCGGCGACGAGACGGTTGCGCGTGACCAGGCCGGCGGGGAGGACGTCGTTCGCGACCAGCCGCTCGCACTCCTCGTCGAGGCGCGCGGCGATCTCGTCGACGCGGCGGCCGGGCCACGGCGGCAACGGCGCGTCATGCAGCATCCGTACGGCGGCACCGGCCGCGGCCCACGCCGCGGACGACGCCGTCGACGGCTCGCCGAGACAGCCGAGTGCCCGGCCGGGGAGCGCGGCGAGCGCCAGTACGGGCGGCTTGCGCCACAGGACCTCCGGAGTGGGGATCGGCGCCATGGCCATCGCCTCGACCTCGACGTCGGTGCGGGCCTGATCGGAGTCGACCTTCAGGAACACGTCGCCGACCCGCAGGGTCACGCGCTCCTGATGGCCGACGACGACCTCGACCTTCTCCACGTCGGCCAGTCTCACCGAGACGACCGCGGACGTCACCGGAATTTTGGGAGCCCTCCGCCTCCGGCCCGCTGGCACGAGATGCTGGCGTAGGTGACGAGCGGCTGAGAGCGAGGCCCATCAGGTGACAGACGTTTCGGTGAGGATCAGTCAGGCCGACGAGGATGACGTGACGGGGCTGGCTCGGCTGCTGTGGCGCGACACCCTCGACGAGGAACCAGCGAGCACGTCCGCTGACGCCTTCGCAGTCGACGTCGGGCAGTGGTGGACCGCTCACCGGCACACCCACGTGGCGTACGTCGCCCGGCTCCGCACCCCGGAGATCGTCGGTATGGCCTGGGTCGCCCTCCTCCCCCGGGTGCCGAGGCCCGGAGCGACCGGTCGGTTCTCCGCGGACCTTCAGAGCGTCTTCGTCCTGCCGGAACACCGCGGTCAGGGGATCGGTTCGGCACTCGTGGAGGCTGCGTCGGAGCATGCGACACGCCTCGGGGCGGCGCGTGTGACGGTCCACTCCGGTCGCAGGGCGGTGCCGGTGTATGAGCGGCTGAGCTTCGAGTCCTCTCGACAACTGTTGTGCCGGCCCGCGCGTAGGTTGGCAGTCCCCCCGGACGGTGAGCCATTCCTCGAGCCAGACCGATCCGCTAGGGTCGCGTCTCGGTCTGCCGGCAGCGCTCGGCCTGATGGTCACGAGCGGCCCTGACGACATCCCGGGGCCGGGGGGGGCAGGATCCAGGCGGGCAGCGTCAGGGTCTCGCGGGGAGGGGACGGTGTGGTCGAGGTCCGACGTGACGGCGCGTTCTCGGTCAACAGCGTTGGCCTCAACCGCGAGACGTTCCCGCTGAGCTTCAGCGTCCGCGAGGCCGCCGACTGCTGGGTGGTTCACGCGACGGCGGCGCAGGCCGCCGAACTGGCGGACATCCTGACCGATGCCGCGAAGGACACCGTCGTCGTGGTGGACCTCGAGACCACCAGCTTCCTGGACGACCAGTACGTGCAGTGGAAGCCATCGCGGATCGCCGCGGCTCAGGGCGTCGACTGCTCGACGCACGACCTGGGTGAGCTGGCTGCCGGCGTCGTAGGGCTCAGCGAGGAGGTCCTCGTGATGCGCGCTGATGACCTGCCCGGCTTCCTGGACGGCTGGTACCCGTACGAATTGACGATGCTCGGCCTTGCGGAGACGCCCGGCGCGGACAGGTTGGACGAGATCGCGCTTGCCGTCGGAACCGCCCGTCACGACCGACCTGTCCTGCCGACGCTCACCGGCTGCTGCCTCTGGTATTCCGGACATGACGACTGTTACGTCTGGGTGGAGGCAGGCGATGGCAGGGTTCCCCTGGCCGTCTTCGGTCGACTGCTGACCCTGCTGGCTGGATCGGCCCTGGTCACCGACGCCCTGTCGGTGGAGCTGTCGGATCCGCCCGAGGCCCTCGTCGGCGCTATGCTCGCCGAGAGCCAGCAGTGGGTGGGGACGCTCGGCACCGTCTCCCCGACAACGGTGACCGTGAGCCTGTCCGCCACGTCCCGGCCGTGGCGACTGGCCCACCCGCTTCCGGGCCGGGTCGACCGCACGGCGGTCTACGACATCGTCGACGCGACATGGCACCTCGCCTGACCGTGACGACGGGACCGAGGGTCGGCGGATGAGGGCCCATCCCCCGCCTCGCTTCGGTGGCTGCTACCCGTCAGGGCAGGCTGCGGCGCAGGATGTAGTTGAAGCCGAACTCCGTCTCCGTGGAGCGGACGTCGACGTAGCCGAGCCGATGGTAGAAGCCATGCCCGGTGATGCTCGCGCCGGTCTCCATGTGGTCGTAGCCGTCGGCCACGGCCAGCGCCTCGATGTGGCGCATGAGGAGCCGCCCTATGCCGCGACCGGCTGCCCGCGGGTGCACGAACATGGTGTAGACCTTGTTGCCGTCGCGGGAAACCGTGCCGACGATCCCGTCCTCCGCCGCCACGAACATCTGTCGTTGGGCGGCGAGTTGCTTGATGCGTTGTTCGGTGAAGTGGTCGCACATCCGCTCGATGACCTCGCTCGGATAGTCGCGGCTGTTGACCTCACGCAGGCAGCGTTCGATGAGGCCCGCCACGGCGGGGGCGTCGGCGTCGTCGAACCGTCGTATCGTCGCCATCGGTCTATCTTGCAACCGCGTCAAGCGTTGCGACGCCTGGCGACGCGACCCACACAAGGATCGGGGTGCCCGCTCCGTCAGCGTGGTCCCAGCCCGGTGCGCCCGTCGATGAGCTCGCGCACGACATCCAGGTGACCGGCGTGCCGCGCGGTCTCCTCGATGACGTGCAGAACGATCCGGCGCAGATCGGTGGTCTGCGACGCCAGCGGCTCAAACGGATGTCGCCCGGCGGGTGCCGCCGTCAAGGGGGCCGCGGCGATGATCGAATCCGAGATCGCACACTGGTCGCGATACCAACCGAAGACCTGGGACGACGAGCGGGTCGTGACGAGCGGTGTGTTGTCGTCGGGCCAGGGGAGCGGCTCTGCCGAACCGCGAAACACCTCCTGGAACCAGTGGCGCTCGGCATATCCGAGATGCTCCACCAGGCCGAGCGGCGACCATCCGGCGGGCAGGACCGCCGTGCGCAGCGAGGTCTGGTCCAGATCCGCGAGGATGGCTCGGACACTGGCACGCTGATAGTCGAGGAACTCACACAGCGCGGCCTTCTCCACATCGATCTGCACCATGCCGGGAGGTTAGCGGCCGCCACCGACGCTTTCGTCAGGTGAGCTCCACGCCGTCGCCGGCGGCACGATCCACGACCTCGGGGCGTACTACTCGTTCACGAGCTGCTCTCGGAGAATGTCGGCGTGCCCACAGTGCTGGGCGAGCTCGCGCAGCACGTGGAGATACACCCACCGCAGTGGAAGCGGCCCGCGCCGGTGCCCGGGGAGGATGTCGTCCAGACCCAGGGAAGCGGTCGCACGGCGGGAC
This sequence comes from Micromonospora sp. NPDC049366, assembly GCF_044466625.1. Classification (NCBI taxonomy): domain Bacteria; kingdom Bacillati; phylum Actinomycetota; class Actinomycetes; order Micromonosporales; family Micromonosporaceae; genus Micromonospora; species Micromonospora sp. NPDC049366. Next base: position 164,742 of record NZ_JBITMV010000002.1, on the reverse strand, counting down.
GCCTCGCAGGCTTCGCGGTGCGCCTGCCGGACCAAGGCGATCGTGTCGTCGTCGTTGAGGAGGAACGAGTCCTCCGACCTCTCCGGGATGCCCATTTCCGCGCGCGATCGGCCCGTGACGGCTTCGTCGAACCAGACCCTCTCGACGAACGTCGCATGCTTCACCAGGCCCAGCAACGTGGTCCGTGAGGCGACCAACGACCGGCGCGCCTGCTCCTCGGTCAGCCCGTCCAGGCAGGCATCGAGCGCGTCGCGGTGCTCGTCGAGGAAAGCCTCGAACTGGGCACCGAGCGGCTGCGCGATGACCTGGTCGGCGAAGGTGGGCGGGTAGGACGGCATTTGTCATGAGTGTAATCAGGGACCTGCCCTGGTTCGACCATGAGCGGAGTAGCCCGTCGCGGGCCGCTGAATCATCGTCCACCAACGAGAAATCTCCGGACCGGTGTCGTATCCGGGCCCTGCCGCTCGTGGAGGAGGTGTGTGCGGCGGCCGGGCCGGCCGCCACGCGCGGAGAATCGGCAGAGTCCTCGTCGAGGACTGAGAGGAGACGGCTAATGCCGGAGTACCTGATCGCCTTCAACGATGAGTGGGTCCCCCACCACACGGCGGAGCAGCTGCGCGAGAAGGGCATCGCCAGCCGTGCCGTGATGGCGGAGATGCAGGCCGCAGATGTCCTGATCTTCAGCAACGGCGCGCTCGACCGGTCCACCGCGCTGTGCAGCGTCGAACTGGTTGACGGCGAGCCCGTCTTCACCGACGGCCCGTACGTCGAGACGAAGGAGCACCTCGGCGGCTTCGCCGTCGTGGACGTGCCCGACGACGCCGCGGCGCGGTACTGGGCCGGCAGGCTCGCGAAGGCGCTCGACTGGCCGCAGGAGGTGCACCGGTTTCGGGGTCCCGGTGAGGCCCGGCGTAACGGGGCGGGGACGTGACCATCCCCGACCGGCCCTACCCGCTGGTGCCGTGACCGGTCCCACGGTCGAGCAGGCGATCACCCGCGCCCACCACGAGGAGTGGGCGCGGGTGGTGGCCCGCCTCGCACGCCGTTTCGGCGATCTCGACGTTGCCGAGGACGCGACGGCCGAGGCGTTCGCGGCGGCTGCCCAGCGGTGGCCGCACGAGGGCGTACCGCCCAATCCCGGCGGTTGGCTCGCCACCACCGCGACCCGTAAGGCGATCGACCACCTTCGTCGCGAATCGCAACGCGACGCCAAGCACCAGGCTGCCCTGATCGTGTCCGACGACACGCCCCCTCAGCCGACCGGCCCGGTCGAGGACGACCGGCTCAGGCTGCTCTTCACCTGCTGCCACCCCGCGCTGGCGATGGAGGCACGGGTGGCGCTCACCCTGCGCCTGCTCGGCGGCCTCACCGTCGTCGAGATCGCCCATGCCTTCCTCGTACCGGAGACCACGATGGCGCGACGGATCACCCGCGCCAAGGCGAAGATCAAGGCGGCCCGCATCCCCTACCGGGTGCCCTCGGCCGACGACATCCGCGAGCGGCTCGCCGGTGTGCTCGCGGTCGTCTACCTCGTCTTCAACGAGGGCTACCTCGCCAGCACGGGGGACGACCCGATGCGTCGCGAACTCACCAACGAGGCGATCCGCCTCGGCCGGTTGCTCCGATCCCTCCTCCCCGACAGCGGCGAGGTGACCGGCCTGCTCGCGCTGATGCTCCTCACTGACGCCCGGCGGTCGGCGCGCGTGTCCCGGTCCGGGGAACTGGTGACCCTTGACGAGCAGGACCGCGGCGCGTGGGACCGCACCCTCATCGCCGAGGGCAACGCCCTGCTCCGCGAGCGGGTCGCAGCGGTGGCGTCCGGCGGTGACCCGCCCGGCCGGTACCAGGTGCAGGCCGCGATCAACCTGGTCCACACGAACGCGCCCTCCGCGCGGGACACCGACTGGTCGACCATCGTCGCCCTCTACGGCCGCCTGGTGGTGCTCGACCCGTCACCGATCGTGCGGCTCAACCGCGCGGTCGCGATCGCCGAGGTCGACGGCCCGGCGGTCGGCCTCGCCGAGGTCGACCGGCTCGCCGATCTCCTCGACGGCTACCACGCGTTCCACGCCGCGCGCGCCGACCTGCTGCGGCGACTCCGGCGCGGCCGCGAGTCGCGAGCCGCGTACGACCGGGCGATCGATCTCGCCGGCAATCCCGCGGAGCGTGCCTACCTGACCCGCCGCCGCGACCAGCTCGGCGACTGACCCGGCCAGGATGCGGAGCCCGTCGGCGACCGGCTGGGCGGGCATCCCGGTCCCCTATGCTCGGGAGACGACGCCGCCCGGTTGCGGTCGAGGAGGCCTTTCGCTTGCGATTCGAGCATCGTGACACCGATACCGACGTGAGCATCGTCGACCGGGTGTGGCGCACGCACAGTGACCCCGCGGACACGATGACCTCCGCGGCGCGCACGTGCTGCCAACTGATCTTCACGCGGACGCGGGGGCATCTGTTCGCCAGTGTGCGCGGGCCGGAGACCAGGGCGACGACGGCACCGGTCCCGCCGGATGCCGAGTTCCTCGGGATCCGGCTCACGCTCGGCAGCGTTCTCCGTCCGCATCCCGCAGCATCGATCGTCGACGGGCACGCGCCCTTCCCGGTGACGGACTCGGGCCGGGTCATCATCGGCGGCGACGACTGGGAAGCGCCGACGTACGACAACGCCGAGCAGTTCGTCCGGCGCCTGCGGGACGCGGGTCTGCTGGTGCGATCCGGTCTGGTGATCGAGGAGCACTCCGCCGAGCAGCCCAGGCGGCGGCTGTCCCAGCGCACCCGTCAACGGCGGTACCGGGCGGTCACCGGCCTCTCGCGAACCGCGGTCACGCAGATCGACCGCGTCAACGCCGCGGCCACGATGCTGCGCGACGGCCACGACTGGCGCACGGTGGTCGAGGCGCTGGGGTACTTCGACCAAGCTCACCTCGCCCACGCGCTGCGACGCTACCTCGGACGCACCGCCCGGACGCTGCAGGCGGCCGACGACGTCACGATGTCGTTCTTGTACAAGAACGACCCCTCGCCGGGTAGCTAACCTCCGTCTGCCGGTCAACCGGCGGCCGTTCCCGATCCGGAACTCGGAGGAAACCGTGCTGCTCAGCGTCAACGTCTTCGTCAGCCTCGACGGGGTCATGCAAGGACCAGGATCTCCCGACGAGGACCGCTCCGGCGGCTTCGAGCGCGGCGGGTGGCTCGTCCCGCACGCCTCCGCGGAGACCAACAAGGTCGTCGAGGGCTGGTTCCGTGAGGCGGACGCCTTCCTCTTCGGCCGCACGAGCTACCACCTGCTCGGCGGGCACTGGCCGAAGGTCACCGCGGCCGACGACCTGATCGCCACCAAGCTGAACACGCTACCCAAGTACGTCGTCAGCAGGACGCTGTCGGACCGGGAGGCCGACTGGAGCCCGACGACGGTCCTGCGCGACGACATCGTCGAGGATGTGCGCCGGCTCAAGGAGCTTCCCGGGAAGGAACTCCAGGTTCACGGCAGCTGGAAGCTCGTGCAGGTGCTGCACGAGGCCGGACTCGTCGATCTCTACCGGCTGCTCCAGTATCCGGTCGTCGTCGGGACCGGAAAGCGCCTGTTCCCGGACGGATCGACGCCCTCGGCGTTCGCGATCTCCGAGGAGATCGGGCGCGTGCTGCCCGGCGGCGTCGTCTCGCTGACCCTGACCCCCACGAACCTCGGTGTGATCTCTGCGGGCGCGTACGCCGTGGAAGGGGGGCGCTCGACGACGGTCCTGGACTGACATCGATGCCCGGCTGAGCCCGAACTCAGGCCCGTACCCTACGGGTCGTCAGAGCCCCTGCCCGACCTCTACCAGATAGCCGTCGGGGTCGCGCAGGTAGCAGCGGATCTCGGTGCCGTGGTCCTTCGGCTCGGTGATGAAGTCCGCACCCCTGGCTTTCCACTCCGCATAGAGCTTGCGGATGTCCCGCACCCGCACGTTCATCGCGCAGCTCAGGACGTTGGGGTCCTGGGGCGCTCTGGCCTGCACCATCGGCTTGTCGTCCGTCGGACCTCCCTCGTCGTTGATGATGATGTAGCTGTTGAAGAACTTCATGATCAGCGGGTTGCACTCATGGACGCACTCCGCGCCGAAGACGCGCTCGTAGAACTCGCGGGAACGATCCACGTCCCGCACGATCAGCAGGGTCGCGAGGAACATCCCGTCGCCGGGCGCGAAATAGTCGGGTGCCGGGTTAACCAAGGCCATGATCACCCCCGTGTCGTTCCAAGGGCGGCGGCATGCCCGGTATGACCGGATCTAAACGGGTCGTCAGCCCGATGTCGACTGCCGGCGACATCGGGCTGCTCCCGAATCGAACCCCCCGTCGACCGATCACGCGCCGGCGGGCAGGCGGGTGTGCCGGGGAATGCTGCCGAACTTGCCGGAGTGGAAGTCGCGGTACGCCTGCTCGATCTCGGCGCGGTTGTTCATGACGAAAGGACCGCTGGCGTAGACGGACTCGCCGATGGGCCGCCCGGCGAACAGCATCACCCGGGTCTGCTCGTCACCGTCGCCGGTGGCCAGGGTCAGCGTGGTCGGGTCACCCTGCCGGGACACCGGATCGGACCAGGCGGTCTGCCCGGCGTGCACGGTCCGGCCGGCGATCGTCAGCCGGCCCGAGACCACGTGAACGAAGGCGCGCTGGTCCCCGTCGAGCACCTGCCGGTACTCGGTCCTCGGGTCGAGCGTGATCAACATGCCCAGGATCGGCCAGTGGTTTGCCGCCGGCCCACGCACGGAACCGGACTCCCCGGAGATCAGCTGGACCAGCACACCGGGCTCGGTGTGCACGGCGTGCTCGCCGGCGCGCAGGTCCTGGTAGCGCGTGGGGACGAACTTCTGACTCGCCGGCAGGTTGACCCACAGCTGGAGGATGTGGGCCCGCTCCGAGCGGGCGGCGACCTCGCGGTGGATGATGCCCCGTCCCGCTGTCATCCACTGCACATCCCCCGGCCCGAGCACACCGGCGTTGCCCAGGCTGTCGCCGTGCTCCAACGCCCCGTCGAGGATCAGGGTCACGGTCTCCAGCCCGCGGTGCGGGTGCCACTCGAATCCCGGCTGGTTGACCAACTCCTCCCCCATCAGCAGGAACGGATCGGTCCAGGCGTCGCGGCCCGGCGCGATGATCAACGCGCTGTGATCGGACGTGGCGGTCGGACCGATGTGCACCTTGTCGAGAACCCGATCCACCCCCCGGGTCGCTGGTGCGTGCTGCGTCGCCATGATGCGTTCCCCTCTCGTCGGTCGGGGAAAGCGTCCCGCCGGCCAATCCGGGTTGGCAAAGACCACCCAAGTTACTTACTCTAGGCAAGTGACAAAGCCACCCGGCACCCCTCCCGATGAGGAGATCTGCCTGCGCATCCTGCGGGCGCTCGACATCGTCGGGGTCCGCTGGACCGGGCCGATCCTGCTCGCCGCGGCTCGCGGCGCCCGCCGCTTCAAGGAGTACCGGGCCATGGTGGCGGGCATTTCGGATCCGCAGCTCACGCTGCGGCTCAAGGACCTACAGGCGCGCGGGCTCATCGAACGCACGGTGATCCCCAGCACGCCGGTCCAGATCACGTACGCCCTCACGCCCGGCGCTGAGGAGCTGATCGCCGCCCTCCAGCCCCTATCACAGTGGGGCGAGCGACACCTCCCCCGCGAGAAGACCTGACCGGAGAAGGACCGCCCGATCCGAGCTACCTCGCGTAGCGAGCCTCCGGATGACGGATCTGCTCGATGTTCAAGACGTCGATGTCGTTCATGATCTTCCTCTGCTCGTGGTGGTAACCATCGCGACCGGGCCCCTGGCCGGGGTTCCCCGGCCACGGGCACGGCCGCTTCGGCGTGTAGGCGGTGGCGCATCCGGTTGGGCAACCTGATACGCCACGCGCCTCACTTGCCGTTCGTGGTCGCGGGCGGGGTCGTGGTGCTCGACGGGCCCGTGGTCGTCGGCGGCGTCCAGGCGGGCAGCGGGTCCATCCAGAAGCGGGTCAGCACCACCGAATCGATCAGCCACTTGCCGTTGACCTTCTTGTAGGTCTCGCGGTACTGCCCGTAGCCGTTGTGCCCCTCCGGGGAGTTCGGGCCGGCCGGGAAGGTGAGGATGTCCTCCATGGACCAGATGCCGGACGCCGTGTTCGGCCCCGTGATGGTGATCTCCGGCATGGCGCCCGAGTGTGCCGACGGCGCGGCGCCGGTGAGGTCGCGGATCGTGTACGCGAACTCCTGCGGCGACTTCCACGTGATCCCGTCGGTCTCGAGCCTGGCGTCGGGCGTGAACAGCGCGGCCAGGTCGTCGTGCTTCTTCTCGTCCACGAATCGGAAGTAGCGGGCCTTGAGCTGGTGGATCTCCTCGATGTCCTCCAGTCGCTGCACGCGTTCCGCGAGGGACTTGGACGGGGCGCTCACCGTCTGCCCATGCCCGTGTGCGTTCGCCGGTGCGGAGATGAGGGATGCCGCACCCACCCCGCCGCCGATCAGCAGCGCGGCCGCTGCGGCGGCTCCGGTGACGCGAGCACGCAGCGTCGTTGCCTTCCGGGTTTCCTGCTTGTCCATGACGTGATTCCTTTCGTCGCCGCGTCGGTGCCGGCAGCCGTGGATCCCGACCTCGTGGGCAAAGAGATCAACTGACCGGCCCGCGCGACGGGTGACGTGTACGCCCATCCGGCGCCCCACATTCGGACGACTGCCGTCCGCTTCCACCGAGCCTACCGAGGAGGACGAGCATCGTCCGCTTATTTGCTCGGTCGACTGGGTGACCCTGGACACCGCCGCCCGAAACACGTCGGCCGCTCCCGAAAAGGGACGACGGGCACTGGAGCGGCGCACCGGGCGCACGAACCGGGGTGCGCAGCAGGACAGCCAATCCCGACCGCGCCCGGTTCCAACCCGAGCACGACTCCCGCCTGCCACGCCGCCGGTAGGAATTTGCCCCGAATCACCCGATGGCCTGGATCACATTGCCGACCCACGCGGAAATGCGGACGACCGTCGTCCTCTTGAGGTACGGTAGCCAACCGGACGAACGTCGTCCGATCAAGGGTTGGAAGGGTCAAGAAGCAAAGGGAGGCTCGATCATGAATCACCTCGACGAGATCGTCCGACGACTGGACGCGCTGGAAGCGGTCGAGAGCATCAAGAAGTTGAAGGCTCGCTACTTCCGCTTCGTCGACGAGAAGAAGCACGACGAGTTGGCCGCGCTGTTCACGCCCGACGCCCACCTGGTGACCGACGGGATCACCTGGAAATCGCCGCAGGAGTTCGCGTACACGATCCGCGACCTCACCGGCGCCGCTCCGTCCGTCCATCACGGACACATGCCGGAGATCGAGATCACGGGGCCGGACACAGCGTCCGGGATCTGGGCGATGGAGGACCTGCTGACCTTTCCCGTCGGCCCGAACGCTCCGGAGGGGCACAACGGCTACGGGCAGTACCGCGAGACCTACAAGAAGGTCGACGGGGAGTGGCTGATCGACTCGGTGCTGCTCACCCGGTTCCGGATGGACCCGCTGGAGAACTGGGCCCCCGATGCCTGACCTCCACAGCCTGCAGGACACCACGACGCGTTCCGACGGGGTGCCGGGCGCCCGGGTGGACGCACAACGCAACCGGCGCCAACTGATCGTCGCGACCCGGGAGGCGGTTGCCTCCCGGGGGCTCGACGTCTCGGCTCGGGACATCGCGACCGCCGAGTCCACGGGCGTAGCCCTTTCCAGGGGCCGGGCCCCCAGGTCCACCCCGGGATGACCGAGCCCGCGACGAACGGGGAACCTCCCGAGTAGCCCGACCTGACCCGCACCGCGCACCACGTCGTGTGCGCGGAACCCCCGCGCGGGAGATGCCACGCCGGCCCAGCGCGATCCCACCCCAGCGAACAGCCTTCACTCCGCAGGAGGAGAACCATGCGCGTCGACATCTGGTCCGACATCTCGTGTCCGTGGTGCTTCATCGGCAAGGCCCGATTCAAGAAGGCCCTTGCCGCGTTCCCGCACCGGGAGCACGTCGAGGTGGTGCACCGCTCCTTCGAGCTCGACCCCCACCTGACCGAGACCCGCTCGACCACCGCCCCGGCCCACGCAAAGAAGTACGGCCTGACCCCGGCCCAGGCCCGGGCGGCCGAGGAGAACCTCGGGCGTCTCGCCCGCCGGGAAGGACTCGGGTACCTCGTCGACTTCCGCGACCACGGCAACACCTTCGACCTGCACCGGCTGCTGCACCTGGCCGCGACGCGGGGCCTCGAGGAGAAACTGCTGGCCCTGTTCTACGAGGGCAACTTCGCGTCGGAGCGGTCCATCTACGACCCGGAGCACCAGGTGGAGCTCGCCGTCCGCGCCGGCCTGGACGAGGTCGAGGTCCGCGCCGTCCTCGCCGACAAGCTGGCGTACGCCAAGAAGGTGCGCAGGGACGAGGCGGAGGCCGCGCAGTTGGGCGTCACCGGCGTGCCGTTCTTCCTGGTCGACGGGGAGTACGGCGTGGCCGGCGCGCAGTCGGCCGAGGCGTTCGCCGAGGCGCTGAACCGGGCCTGGGCCGACGGCCGCCGCGACCTGGTCATCGTCGGCGCGGACGACCAGGCCGGATGCGACGCGGACGGCGCCTGCGACGTGCCGCCACCCCGTACGGCGGAGCGGGGCACAGCGCCCGCCGCCTAACAGCCGGTGAACTTTCCCAGCCCGGTCCGGGCTGGTCACCCCTTACCAGGAACACGAGAGGAACAGTCGTGCGAGCAGTTGGTCTGAACGAGTTCGGTGGACCGGAGGTGCTGCAGGTCCTCGACCTGCCGGAACCGCATGCCGGTCCCGGCGAGGTGCGGATGCGGGTGCGGGCAGCCGCGGTGAATCCCTCCGACACCCTGCTGCGCTCCGGTGTCCACGCGAACGCGCTGGCCGGGGTGCCGGGGCCGTACGTGCCCGGCATGGACGCCGCGGGCGTCGTCGACGAGATCGGCCCGGGCACGCGGACCGACCTGTCGATCGGTGACCCGGTGATGGCGATGGTCCTGCCGGTGACCCCGACCGCCGAGGGCACGCTGGAGAACAGCGGCGGTGGTTACGTGGAGCACCTGGTGCTCCCGGCCGACTGGGTCGTCCGGGCGCCGGCGGGGGTCGGCCACGAGAGCGCGGCGACACTGCCGATGAACTCACTGACCGCCCTGCTGGCGCTCGACCAACTGGCCCTCGCGCCGGGCTCGACCCTGGCCGTGGTCGGCGCTGCCGGAACGCTGGGTAGCTACCTGGTCCAGATGGCCAGCCACGCCAGGCTGACCGTGATCGCCGACGCCGCTCCGGCCGACGAGGCCCTGGTCCGTGAGTCCGGCGCGTCCCACGTGGTGGCCCGGGGTCCCGAGGTCGCCGACCGGATCCTGGCCCACTTCCCCGGCGGTGTGGACGCGGTCGTGGACGTGGCGCTGGTTGGTCCGCGGCTGTTGGACGCCGTCCGCGACGGAGGCACTCTGGTCCGGATCCGCCAGTCCGGCGAACCCGGTGGCTACGAGGTCGACAGCAGCCGCGGCATCAGGATCCTGACGCCGTTCGTGCCCGACTATGCCGGCCGGGCGGACAAGCTGGACGAGATCCGCCGCCTCGCCGAGTCGGGTGTGCTCATCCCACGGGTCGCGAAGTCCCTGCCCGCCGCCGACGCACCCGACGCCCACCGCCGGTTCGAGGCCGGCGGCGTGCGCGGCCGCCTCGTTCTCACCTTCTGAGCCACCCACCAACCCTCCGATCAACAGTCAGAAAAGGATTAATTGTGTCGATGCGTTTCACGGACAAGGTCATTCTGGTCACCGGTGCCACCTCGGGGATGGGGCGGGCCGTCACGGAGCGGGTCTCCGCCGAGGGCGCGGAGGTCGTGCTGGCGGCCCGCGGCAAGGAAGCCGGTGACGCCTTCGTCGCCGAGCTGCGGGCCGCCGGTCGAGAGGCGATCTTCGTGCCGACCGATGTGACGGTCGGGTCCGAGGTGGAGCAGTTGGTCCGGCAGGCGGTCGACCACTACGGCCGGCTCGACGGCGCCTTCAACAACGTGGGCGCGGCCACCGCGACCGGTCCGATCACCGACGTCGACGACGACGCCTGGGCCGCCGAGCTCGCGCTCAACCTCAACAGCGTCTTCTTCGGGCTGAAGTACCAGATCCCCGCGCTCCAGGCGTCCGGCGGCGGCTCGATCGTGAACAACGCCTCCAACGTCTCGGTCACCGGCGCCGCCGGCATGGCCGCCTACAGCGCCGCCAAGCACGGCGTCGTCGGGCTCACCCGGTCGGCCGCGCTCGACGTGGCCGCCACGGGTGTGCGTATCAACGCGCTCGTCACCGGCGGCGTCGACACCCCGCTGCTGCGTGGCGCGCTCGGCCCGAACCCCGAGGAGGCCATCCGTGGCTTCGGCGCGATGCACCCGGTCGGACGGGTCGGGCAGCCCGAGGAGATCGCCGCCTTCGCGGCCTTCCTGTTGAGCGACGAGACCAGGTTCATCACCGGTGCGGCGCTCGCGACCGACGGCGGCCTGACCGCCGCCTGACGTAGGACGCCCAGGGGGCCCGTCCGGGATATGCCGGAGCGTCAGGTCGCGGTGCCCAGCGCCTGACGCATCCGGTTCATCTCGGCCCCCTGCTCGCCGGCGACACTGCTGGCCATCCCGCTCACAGTGCGATCGACACCCAGCCGTCCAGCCTCAGTCTCGGCAACGGCCCTTCGAATATCCGATGGGCCCGTGTGGACAGGGCTGCCAGCTCTGATGCCGGTGGACCGGTGCCGGCCGGCATCATTGGCTCTGCCATGGGGGCTCCCCGTACATGGGTAATCCGCCAGGCAGGGAATACTCTCTCTGTTCAAGGTAATCAATCACAAATTCCACGGTGGTATATCCGAAGTATGGGCTGAATATCTCCTGATGCCCCTGCGGATCGCGGGTGCCGAGGCTGATAGCGACATGTTCGAGCCCGTTGAAGAGAACAACATATCCTGCAGGTATCGGCTGTTGTAGGTGCTGTTGCGCACCGTCGGGCCGTTGACCCCCGGTGCCGCCTGCGGGGTGCCGGAAGTATGGTTGAGGATTGACTGCCAGGGAGCTCGTCATCGATGCGATGTACTGACGGAGCGCGCTGATATCCTCGCCCGAGGTGTAGAATTCATTCTTCGCGGCGGCGGTGGCGGCGGCATGCGTCCCGCGCAACCAATCCTCGCTGATCAGTCCGACATACCAGGCCCAGAGGAAGATTGCCTCCGAGCTGGACATCGTTGAATCCACCCTTCCGGGAGCCTCGGCTTCGCCTCTCACCCAGAGCGCGAAGGGGCGCCGCACCTGGTATTCATCGACAGGCGACAGCGCCCAGTCTTCTGTAGCGTCGGGCAAGGTGAAACCATCGAAGCGCGGGCGGCCACTGACGAGAAATTGAGCCATCTCGATGATATCCGACAGCGACTGCTCAGGGTTTGGTGGCTGAGCGCTCTGGGGGTCGGGATGGTCGGGCGCCTGCGGCAACGTCTCGGCGTACCGAAGGGCAGCCTGCTGCGGGTGGCCGGGGTAGACGGGTAGCGCACCGTGCGCCTCACGGGCCTCACGCACCCTCGCGTGATGACTGTCGACGCGGTTGAGCGCCTCACCGGAATCTCGCGGTACGCCAGCCCGGCCAGCAACCGCCGCGGCACCACCAGACCTCTCAATCCAATGCTCGGCCGACGTCACCAACCGCCACGTATCACCCTTCGTCTCAGCGCGGTGGATCCTCACACTGAGACGAAGATCGCGGAAAGCTTCGTCCAGCTCATCGACCTTGTTGAATGGAAACTTGTAGTTGGTGGCATTGATGCCGAGTTCTCTCCGAAGCTGGGCCGAGGTAAGCCACCTGCTTCCCGATTTCCAGATCTTAAGAAGATGCTCCAACAAGAGCGCCGTCTGCGGCAGAATCCGTATCCGCTCTTCGGTGTTCTCCGAGTTGACCAGCCGCTCCTGTCCATACAGACCGACCCTCAGTTCGAATCCGGGACCTTCCACGGCCGCCTGGAGGTCAACCACGTCCGACTCATTCCCTACTAGCCACGCACCATCCGGAAAGCCCGGGGCCGGTTCCAAGATTCTCGCGGCAATGCCGACTTTCCGGAGAATTGTTCCGTTCAGCTTGTCGGCGAGGTTAGACAAATCGAGACTCTTTGATCTGTCTAGACCGAGCTCTGCGACATAGGCAGCCTTGAGGTCGTTTCCATAAAGCCACCCGGGCCCTTGCCCTCGCCGGGCTTCCAAAAGGCGGCGCAGAAAGACCGCATGCAATTGGGACACCGGCGCCACATCCCCCGTGTTTCTGTTGACGATCACCGATTTTCTACCCGGAAGGAAGATCAGTTTGATATCCGCAAATTGAATACCATTCGCAAACTCGGGGTGAAGCTCTTCCGGAGGACCGCCCTGCGGCACGATGGTGTTTGTGGGTGCTGGGGACGAGGTGGGGTCGGTGTCGCCGGTAGTGGCGGGTGGCTGGTCGGCGGTCGTTGGTTCGGCGGCCGTGGCGACGGGACCGGCTTGCCCTGACGGTGCGGGGGCAGTGCCGTTGGTGCGAACTGGTTGCGGCGGGATCGCATCCCAATGGGTTGGCTCTCCTCGCCAGAGGCGGAATTCCGACGACCGCGTCTGCGTTTCCAGCTCAATCCCGTACGGGGCGTGGGTGTAGCTGCCGTGGATGTGCACGCGCGCGTCGAGCGCCTCGACAAGAAGGCGAAGGAACTTGTTGCCGTACGGTCCGTTCCATGACGCTCCCCACGTCTCGACGGCCCGTGCCAAGCCGTCGCGATCGGCAGGACTGACGACACGATTCAAAGCGGCTTCGAAGTGGAAATCCTGAGGTCTCCTCACCATCTGAGCCAGTCGGGCGGCGACGACAAGCGCCGCGTCATGCAGGTAGTTGTCAGTGACCTCTCGCGCGGAACGTGGAAGCTCTTGAGCCATCAACGTCAACCATTGAGCGACCATCCCGGCTGCAAGATTGCCAACACCGTCGGGTTGGGTACGTGTGAGAAACTCTGCCACCTGACCGGGCGCCGACAACATCGTCGAGTAGAGCAGGCACCACCCATCGCCCTGCACCTGGACAACCTCGTCAGGTGACACCGGAGGCACATGTCGGTGAAGGCGCACGCCGCTACTGATGGCATCGCGAACACCAACGACGTCGTGCTCCGCGCTACTCGGCTGCGGATGGCTGGGGTAGATGGGTAGCGGAGCGGGGGCCGCAGGTACCGCAGCCGCCAAGTGGCGCCGGTCAACTTGACTCCCGGCGACGGCACCGCCAACATCACCCTCCCCCTGCTCATCCGGCGTCACCAACAACTCCCACACGCCGCGTCCACCGCCTGACAACGAAAGCTTGACCATCATGCCAATACCAAGCTTTGTGAAGGCATCGTTCAGCCTCTCGGCCGACAAGGTCAGGTAGTTATTTTTGGCACCGGGCACGCGCGCCTGATGCTGCTCCCCAGTAAGCCATCGCCTTTGCGGATAGACATCAAATAGATCAGACAGAAAGGCTGCCGGGTATGGACCGATGATCTTATAGGATTTCGTGCGCTTATTGATCACTCGCTCATGTCCACGAAGACCGAGAATTAATTCGACTCCTTCAACTTCCTTGGACCTTTGAGCAGCAATCACATCGGATTCATCCCCTATCATCCACACACCATCCGTGCCCCGGAGCGGGCGCAGGATCTTCGTTTTGATGCCGAGCCTCGGGAACATTCTATCGGTAAAATAATCGGCGATTTCACTCACCCAACGTGTCTGCAGGGAATCTACGCCGAGATCCGCGGCGCAGCCCACCCGGAGCGTTACCCCATCTGGCCATATTATTGGCTCAGGTCCTAGCCGGATTTGAAGGAGGCGACGCAGAAACACCGCATGCTCTGGACGTAAATCCGCCCATTCCCCCGTCACCGTGTTGGTCAGCGTGGAGTCTACGGAAGCCCCGCGGAAGATTAATTCGACATCTCTCCACGGAAAGGTTTCGGTGGACTCGGTGGTGAGGGCCTGTGTGGGTGTTGGGGGCAGGGCCGGGTCGGTGTTGCCGCTGGTGGTGGATTGCCCGGTGGTCGTCGTGCCGGTGGTGACGCGGCGGCCTGCGGTCGACCGCGATGGCAGGTCGTTGTCGGCCGGTCGGCGGCGGGGTGCGCCGTAGCGGTGGTCCAGTGGTGCGTCGATCAATGCATGGGCGGTGGATTCGGACGGGTTTGTGGGTCGTTTTGTTGTCGCGATGACGTGTTTGCGGTGGTGATCGTTGGTTGATGTGGGCACGATGCTGGCGGTGCCGGTCGGGTCCAGGATGATGGCGTGAGCGTGCAGGGGGGCGCCCAGGCGTGCGTGGACGGTCTCTCGATCGGGGCCGTTGAGGAGTCGGTCACCGGGTGGGTTCTGGGGTTCGAGCCAGTGCAGTCGCGATTCGATGGCGGTCGCGATGTCGGTGTCGGCGTTGGTGGGGGTGCTGTGGTGCAGCACGAGTGCGTGACCGATGCCGTGGGAGCGTTGTTGCAGGACGAGGGCTGTGCTGCCCGGCCCGGCCGCCTTGACGCTGTCCTCAAGGTCAGTCCAGGAACCCACGGGTCGCCACTGGGCCCCGCCACCGATCAGGTCGGTGACCTGCCCGGTGCCGACCCGGCTGTCGTCGGTGACGGTCTGGGCGCGGGCGATGGGCGCGCGGTGGGGGTAGAGCTGCTGCTGGATCTCGGCGAGGAGTTCCACACACAGTTGCGCTCGCCGGTCATCGTCGGCCGGGTTCGCCGTTGGGGCGGGCCGTGGCCGGTCGGCGACCTGATCGACGATCCGTTCCAACCCCGCCCGGTCAAACGCGGCGGGTGTCTGCGCACCGAAGAGCACCCGACGCACACCAACCGACATCCCACCCGCAGCCGCTACGCCCGGCAGCGACAGCCCCGAGGTGGTCTGCGGAGCCGACAGCACCGAGGAACCCCGCTGCCCCCGGGTATCCGCCACACCTCCAACCGGTAGGACGTCCGTGGTGGTGTCCGTGACCATGAACTGACACAACCTGTCGTCATCGCGAAGCGCCCGCAGCACGGTCCCCGACCCGCCAACGGACCAGGTAGCCGGATCGATCTCCGTGCGCACCGACGACCCGTCCCCCGCCCACTCGAGCTGCACCAACCGGCCATCCCCGAGACGCTCGACGAGCACCAATCCCATCGGCCCATCAGGCCTCTGCACCCAGAGGGGAGTCACCCACCCCGACTTCAACTGCGGCAGATCCGACGCCTGAAGAGCGCTCCACCCCCCACCGAGCCGCTCCGCAACGGACGTCATCCCGGCCAGAGTCAGACCCCCTTCGCCCTGCAACTCAGCCAGAACGGAATACACCTGCTCCGCGCTCGCGCCTGCCAACACACCAGGCTGACCCGACACCGGCCCCGGCCCGGGCCCCGACACCGGAGCCACCGAATCAACCGGACGAGCAACCTCCGAACCCGACTGCGGACTGACACCAGCCTCCGCGCCCGATTGCATGCCAACGCCGGTCTGCGGGCCGGCCTGCGCGCCCAACTGCACCCCAACGCCGGACTGCGGGCTGGCGCCGGACTGCGCGCCAGCCTGGAGGCCTGACTGCGGACTGACACCGATCTGCGGGACCGACTCAGGGGTAACGGCGGTCGGCGGGACCGTCTGCGTGTCAGCCTGCAGGCCGGACTGTGGGTCGACGTCGGTTTGTGGATCGGTGCGGGTGCCCGGGGTGCCCGAAGTCGGTGGAACACTTGCGCCGGTGGAGGCCGCGGCACCCGGGCCGCCCGCACTCGGCAGGGCCGTGCCCGTGCCGGTGGCTGCACCCGTGCCCGGGCCCGTGCTGGCGGCCGCGCCTGTGCCCGCGCCGGGGGCCGTGCCCGTGCCGGCGGCCGCACCCGCTCCGGTGCCGGTGCCGGTGCTGGTGCTGGGGTGGGGGTCGGTTTCGGCGTACGCCGGCGGTTGCTCTTCATACGCCGGTGGTGGCGGTTCATAGGCCGGCACCGGGTCGGTGCCGGCGACCGTGTCCGGGGGCGCGGCCGTTGGTGGGGTGCTCGACGTCCGCGGTGGGACCCCGTCGCTGCCACGCCCGCTGCCGGTGAGGGCGTCCCGGCCGGCGCCGATGCCGCCGAACGTCAGCCCGTTCAACAGCGACGACACCGCCGTCGGGCCCAAAATGTTGGTGTCGATCTGACCGTTCAAGATGCCACCGACGACCACCTCGGTGGCGACTTCCTCACCCGCGTTACCGGCCAGACCCGCCCCGGCCCCGAGGGCTTTCCCACCCTTGCCCGTGGGGAGATGCTCCGTGACGCTCTTCCCGCCGACGTGGGTGTGGCTGCCCAGCCGGCGCATCCCGCCCTTACCGAGGCCGAACAGGCCACCGACGAGGCTCTCCAGGGCGCCCGAGGCGACCGCGTCGCCGGTGTTCTTGTTGTTCCACCCTCGCTGATACCGCTTGGCCCGGTTCATCAACTGCGCGAACACGTCGACCAGCAACTCGTAGATGATGTTGAACGCCGCACCCAGACTGGCCTTCGCCGTGAGCTGCATGAACAACCGGAACAGACCCTGACGGACAGCCGGCGCCTTCGCCAACCACTCCATCAACAGAGCAGGGTTGATCCAGAACAGCTTCAACGCGACGATCAACTCGAACAGCAACAGGGCGGTGATCGCCATCACCGTGATGATCACATAGTTGAACAACGCGGAGAACTGATTCATCATCTGCGCCATTGTGCGCACATAATCCGGAGCCAACCCCAGCGACTCCGCCACGTTCTCCGACGAATCGACGAACGCCTCCTCGGCTGCGCCCATCACCCCGGAACGGATCGTCCGCACCCCGTCCAGGAACTCAAGCCCCGCCTCATCCAGAGAATCCGCGACCTGGTGCAACTCCTGCGCCAAAGCATAAAACCGCTCCGGCTGCAGACCCGGAAGCTCCTCACCATAAAACCACTTGAAGAACTCCGCCAGATCCTCAGAACTCTGAAAAGCAGGCACCGAGCCAGCACCTCCAAGACACACGGATGAAAGGCGGTCGCTCCCGGAGGCGACGTGACGCCACCTCGAATGCGATCAACCACAAATCAGACGAAGTGCCCCGCCACCGCTTCTCAGTCGACGACCCCGCGGAAGATAACATCTCGCGACGGCCCGAACTGCGAAGGGTGAGCCGTTGTTGAATGGCCAGCACTTCTGGACCGGGAGGGCAAATACGTGGTATCGGCCATAGGGTCCGCGCGCTGGCGGGAAGCCGGCCCTGAGAACGCGGCAACACTACCGATGAATCTCACCGACCGCGCTGCTGGCGCTCGACCAGCTAGCCCTCGATCGCCGTTCGCGGACCTTCCTGCTGAGCGACGAGACCAGGTTCATCGCCGGAGCGGCGCTCGCGACCGACGGCGGCCTGACCGGGGCGCACGGGGGTTCGTCCGCGATATCCCGGAGCGTCAGTTCGCGGTGCCCAGCGCCTGACGCATCCGGTTCATCTCGGCGCCCTGTTCGACGACGACGCTGCTGGCCATCTCGTTCACGGTGCGATCGACACCCAGCGCCAGCACCTCTCCGGCCATGTCGATCGCGCCCTGGTGGTGGTCGGTCATCATCGTCACGAACATCCGGTCGAACTCGACCCCTCGGGCGGCGGTGAGGCGGGTCAACGCCTCCGCCGGCTGCATCCCCCGCATCGTGTGCTGGTGGTCGCCGCCGGACGTGCGGTCCAGGCCCCGGTCGGTCAGCCAGGTCTCCAACGTCCTGATCTCCGGTTCCTGGGCGGCCAGGATCCGGTCGGCGATGATCCTGAGCTGGGGGTTCTCGCTCCGGTCCGCGACGAGCCGGGCCATCACCAGCGCCTGCTCGTGGTGCGGGATCATCATCGTGACGAACCGGATGTCGGCGTTGTTGTGCGACGCGCGCGGCGCCGCGGTCATCTCGTTCGCCCGGCCGCTCGCCGCCGGTTCGCCGGGACGCCCGGGCATCAGCACCGGCGCGGTGGAGTCCGGCAGGCCGGGCAGGTTGAGCGCCTGCGGCGCGTCCGTCTTCCCCGCGGGCGGCGGGCCGCCGCCGGGCCACCCGATCGCCAATACCGCCCCGATCGCCACAACCACGAAAATGCCGAGTTCAATCAGCACAATCGTTCGTGACTGCCGGGAAAACACGCGCATCTGTCCACCTAGCACAAGTCGACTCCCGCCGTAAGCCCGAGGTTGGCGGGGATGGTAGCGCGGGGTTGACCAGCGGCGGCGGTGCCACCGGCAGCGAAAAGGCTCTATTGCCTGACCTGCGGTTATTTGAGCGTCAACAAATCTCGTCGTGTTGCCGAAGCGTGATCAAAACCCGCGCCGGCTGAGTCTTGAGTCAGGGTTATCGTCCCGTTACCCATTGCTCACCACGACGAAGGGTGTCGCTACATGTCAGAACCAATCCCACGGGGACGCCGGAAGCTGGCCATCGGCCTGGCCGCCACCGGCGTCCTCCTCCTCGCCGCCGTCGGGGCGGCGGTGCCGGCGAGCGGCGCCGTCGACTCGACGGCCGGCACGGACAACTGCGAGTCGTTCCGGGCCGCCGGAGACAACTTCGCCGAGTACTGCATCGCGGAGGGCGCGGCCGACGACGTGACCGCCGCCGCGGAGATCCCGGGCGTCGACGAGATCTCCAGCAGCGACAACATCCGGCAGGTCGCCAACATCCCGAAGTTCGGCGGCTTCGCCGCCGAGGGGGCGTACAACTCGGACCTGGCATTCCAGGGCAAGTACGTCTTCGCCGGCAACTACGAGGGCTTCAACGTCTTCGACGTCAGCGACCCCACCGCGCCGCAGGTGGTCAGCCAGGTGGTCTGCTCCGGCTCGCAGGGCGACCCGTCGGTCTTCGGGAACCTGCTGTTCCTCGCGGTCGACGCGCCCCGCAGCGACGACTCGTGCAGCAGCACGAGCGCGTCGTCCGCCCTGCAGACCTCCTGGGAGGGCATCCGGATCTTCGACATCAGCGACAAGGCGAACCCGCGGTACATCAAGTCGGTCCGGACCGACTGCGGATCGCACACCCAGACGCTGGTGCCGAGCAAGGACGGCAAGAGCGTCTACGTCTACATCCAGTCGTACGGCCCGTCGAACGGCGCGTTCTACTGCAAGCCCCCGCACGACAAGATCTCCATCGTCAAGGTGCCGCTGGACAACCCGACCAGCGCCGCCGTGGTGGCCACCCCGGTCCTCTTCCCGGGCACCACCGGCGCCGGCTCCACGAGCGGCTGCCACGACATCACCGCCTACCCGGAGCTGGACCTGGCCGCCGGCGCCTGCATGGGTGACGGCGTCCTGTTCGACATCTCCGACCGTGAGAACCCGGTGGTCGTCAGCCAGGTCCGGGACACGAACTTCGCGTTCTGGCACTCGGCCACGTTCAACAACAGCGGCACGAAGGTCATCTTCACCGATGAGCTCGGTGGCGGCAGCAGCGCGATCTGCACCAGCAGCTACCGGACCAACCAGGGCGCGGACGCGATCTACGACATCGTCGGCTCCGGCGCCGACCGCGAACTGGTGTTCCGCAGCTACTTCAAGATCCCGCGGCTGAACACCACCCTGGAGAACTGCGTCGCGCACAACGGCTCGCTGATCCCGGCGATGGGCCGCGACATCATGGTCCAGGCGTGGTACCAGGGCGGCATCTCGGTGATCGACTTCACCGACTCCGCCAACCCGGTCGAGATCGCCTACTGGGAGCGTGGCCCGCTCTCGGACACCCGCCGGATCCTCGGTGGCGCCTGGTCGACCTACTACCACAACGGCTACATCTACTCGAACGACATCCAGAAGGGCCTGGACGTCCTGAAGCTGGACGACCCGCGTACGAACAACGCGCGGGCGTACTCCTTCGCGGAGCTGAACGTCCAGACCCAGCCCAGCTACCCGGCCTGCACCACCGTCCTGAACACGCGGCGCAACGGTGGCTTGACCGTTACCTCCGGCGTCACCTGCCTGGACGGGGCGACCGTGAACGGGGCGATCAAGGTCGCTCCGGGCGCGGGCCTGATCGCCTTCGACTCGACCCTCAACGGTTCGATCCACGCCGGCGGCGCCTCCGTGGTGTCGATCGTGGAGAGCCGCGTCAACGGTTCGATCGACGCGATCGGCGCCACCGTGCGGGACAGCAAGGTCAACGGCTCGGTGCGAACGAGCTGATCCACCCGGTCCGTTGACGAGTGACACTCCGGCCCGGCGGATTCCCGCCGGGCCGGAGCCTGTCGCGCCATCTCCAGTCGGCTGGCGCAGACTCGTTCCATGCGTACGCTTCCCGCGGTGACCGCCATCTCCCGCGTCCTGGTCTACGGGGTCCACGGCTCCGGGAAGTCGACGTTGGCGGCGCGGCTGGCCGTACGCCTCGGGTTGCCCTGGTATCCGGTCGACGACCTGCTCTGGGAACCCGGCTGGATCGAGGTGCCGGTCACCGAGCAGCGCCGGCGGATCGCGCAGATCTGCCGACGGGAGCGCTGGATCCTCGACGGCGCCTACCACGGATGGCGAGACGTACCGCTCGCGCGCGCCGACGTGGTCATCGGACTGGACCATCCACGGTGGCGGTCCTTCGGGTGGCTGCTGCGCCGCACTCTCCGCCGGATCGCCAGCGGTGAGGTGATCTGCAACGGCAACCGCGAGTCATGGGGCAGCGTCCTGTCGACGGAGTCGATCCTGATGTGGCACCTGACCGGGTTCGGCCGGGAACGGCGACGGATGCGCGCCTGGCAGGCCGACCCCTCGGCTCCACCGGTGCTGCTGTTCCAGCACCCGACCGATTTGGAACGCTGGCTGGCCGACCTGCCGGCGGGTGCGGACGAGCCACGCTGACCGCGGTGCAATCCCCGGAGTGCGGTCAGGCCGGGTATCCCTGGGTGCGGGTCCAGAGCGCTCCGCACCCTGGATGTCCACCCGGCCAACCTGGTTCATACGGGAGCATGCTGACTCGGCGCATAGGGAAGACTGGCCGGCATGGCTGACTCGAACGATGCGAAGGCTGTCCTGCACCGCTACCTGCGGTCCGTTCGCGAGAACCTGATCTGGAAGCTCGACGGGCTGAATGAACGCGAGGCCCGGCTGCCCCGCACCGCGACCGGCAACAACCTGCTGGGCGTCATCAAGCACTGCCTCAACGTCGAGGCCGGCTACTTCGGGCCGACCTTCGGGCGCGAGTTCCCGATGCCTGAGGAGTTGGTCCCCATGCGGGCGTACGACGAGGACCCTCAGGCGGACTGGTACGCGCGGGAGGACGAGACGAAGGACGGGCTGGTCGACCTGTATCGCCGGGTCGGGGCGTTCGCGGATCAGACGATCGATCAGCTGCCGCTCGACGCCCCGGGGCAGGTGTCGTGGTGGCCGGGGAACCAGTCTGTGACGCTCCAGCACATCATCGTCCACGTGACCAGCGACCTCGCCCGGCACGCCGGTCACGCCGACATCATGCGCGAGCAGCACGACAGCGCGGTCGGCCTGCGGCGCGAGGACACCAACGTCCCTGACGACTACGACTGGCCGGCGTACGTCAGCAAGCTGACGAAGCTGGCCGACCGCTTCGCGTAGCCCGCCCGATCCCCTCGGCCACGGTCAGCCGCGTCCATGGAGGTCAGGCCGACCAGTTCGGCCCGAGCACTTCGGCGAGGTTCGCACGGGTGAACAGCCGCCGGCGGGATTCCTCGATGAGCTGTCGGGCCCGGTCGGCGACGGGCCCGACCAGTTTGCCGTCCCGCTTCACGATCGCGCCGTCGACCAGGACGGTGTCGACGTCGCTGGGGCCCGCGTTGAGCACGATCGTGGTGATCGGGTCGTTCAGCGGTGCCAGGTGGGGCCGGGTTACATCGATCAGGATGAGGTCGGCCCGTTTGCCCGGACGCAGGGTGCCGATCCGTTCTTGCAGGCCCCAGGCGGCCGCGCCGGCGACGGTGGCGAAGCGCAGGACGTCGCGGTGGTCGAGGTCTACCGTGGCCGGCGGGTCGTCGTGGGCCAGTGCCGCCGCGTTGGCGCGGCTGCGTTCCGCGGCCAGCGCCAGTCGCATCTCGCTGAACAGGTCGGTGCCGGCTCCGGCGGAGGTGTCGGTGCCGAGTGCGGGGACGAGACCGTGGGCGAGAGCCCGGCCGGTGATCGGGAAGGTGCCCATCGCCATGGACATGTCGACGGTCGGGCAGGGCGTGACGGCGCCGCCGGTCGCGGCGATCCGGGCGAGATCGGTGTCGTCGAACTGCGCGCCGTGGGCGTGGTGGACGTCGGGGCCGAGCAGGCGGAGCCGGTCCAGGGTCTCGATCGTGCGGTAGGTCCGGAGGTAGCCGGGGATGCCGGAGTGGATGCTGATCGGGACGTCCAGTTCGCGGGCGAGGTGGAAGTCGTACGCGGTGGTTTCCGGGGTGGAGAATTCCGGTCCGCGCAGGGCGAGCCCCATGGTGACGCGGGCGTCGTCGTCGGCGAGTTCGTTCCGCATCCGGCGGACGTCGTCGGGGTGACGTTCGGTGCTCTCGTGGAACCAGCGCACCACGCCCTGGCCGACGGGTGGCCCGTAGAGGAACAGGCCCCGGATGCCGGAGTCACGCAGCGCGCGGACGTTCTCGTCGGCGTGCGCCGGGGAGGTGACGATGTGGGACCAGTCGGCGACCGTGGTGATGCCGGCGTTGAGGGCCTGCAACGCGCCCCAGAGGACACCCGCGTAGACGTCCTCGGGCTCGTACTTGTCGAGCAGTCCGGCGAGGACGACACCGAAGTATCCGCCCAGTGAGACCTTTCCACCGGCGCCGCCGATCGCTCCCTGCCAGACGTGCCGGTGGGAGTCGACGAGGCCGGGCAGCGCCACCTTGCCGGCGGCGTCGATGACGGTGGCACCGGCGCTGTCGAGGTCGGGGCCGATCGCGGTGATGGTGTCGTCGTCGATCCGGATGTCCGCACGGGCGAGGTCGCCGAGGCGGTCGTCCAGGGTGATGACGTGGGCGTTGCGGATGATGATGGCGGGCACGAGAACTCCAGGTTTCGGATAAGACGGGGTGACGTCGTCGCACCGACCATCCATGAGGCGGACGGCTGTCGTCCGGTTAAAACCGTAGCCCAGGGGGACGCCCATCGTCCGCTTGTCCGGGCGTCCAGCGGGGTGACTCCCACCACGCAGCAGCGGACACTCCCCCGGCTCCAGCACACGCAGGAGCCGGCGACCCGGAGGTGGGTCGGCAGCGGCGCCGATGGCCTCGACACCGGTGGATGCACGGTGGGGGTAGCCTCGGGCCCATGCCGAGCTTTGAGATCACGCCGATAGCTACGGTCCGAAACGACCGGACGGATGTCCAGGACACGGACAACTGGGGCGCGGTTCGCAGCACGATCACCGTCGACGAACGTTTCGGCGAGGCGTGTCTCCAGGGCCTGGAGGGCTTCTCCCACGTGGAGGTGCTCTTCGTCTTCGACCAGTTCCCGGAGAAGGGCGACTACCGCGAGCCGCGCCCCTACCGCGGTCGCTTCGACCTTCCGCCCGTCGGCATCTTCGCCGGCCGTGGTCCCCGTCGGCCGAACCGCATCGGCGTGACGTGCTGCGCCATCGAGTCCGTTGACGGTCGCGAGTTGACGGTGGTGGGCCTCGACGCGGTCTCGGGCACCCCGGTCATCGACCTGAAGCCGGCGATGCGGGAGTTCCTCCCGACGGACGTCACGCAGCCGGACTGGGTCACCGACATGATGTCGGAGTACTTCCGGCCGTGAGTGAGGTTGGGGAGGAACGACCCTGGGATCCCCGTTGCCGGAGGCCGCTTGGCGCATCGGTTTGCCGCTGATCGTCCTTGCGGGCGCCGTGACCGCCGTTTGCCTCGCCATTTCCGACCGACCCGACAGGCTCGCCCGGCCACGCGGTTGGGAGTGGGCGTGGGTGGGGACATGGCTGCTGGCGGTCGGCGATGCGGCGTTCGGCCACGACAGGTCATGGTTCGAGCGAGCCTGGAAGGGCGGCGCCGCGCTGCTCTTTGCCGTGGCGGCGATAGTCGCGGTGTGGCGCCATTACCGGTGGCGGAAGCGGGGTCGGCTCGCCGGCCACTCGCCTCCGCACGCAACTCGCCCACCGCGACCGGACTCCTAGACTCCCCTACCGGCAACCCGAGAACCGCCAGAAGCGCGTGGCCGCATGTGGTTGCCGGGCTGCGCGGGGACCGGCCTCGGCGGCCGGGAGTCAGTGGATCAGCAGCCCGTCCAGCGCCGCCGCGGCGAGACGGTCGGCCTCGGCCTCGGTCGGCGGCTGGTGGTGGGTCAGCAGCCGGAAGACGAGTGGGCCGAACAGCACGTCGGTCGCGGTATCCGCGTCCACGCCCGGCCGGGCCTCGCCGCGCTCGACCGCCCGCCGCCAGAGGACCGCGATCGCCGTGCGCCGACCGGCGAGGAAGTACTCCCGGAAGTACGCCGCGCCCTGCGGGTCGTCCACCCCGGCCGCGATGAGCTGGGCGAACACCTGGCCCTCCGGGCTGGCGTAGAAGGCACTCACCTGGCGCAGCTGGGCGGTCAGGTCGCCCCGGGCGCTGCCGGTGTCTGGCAGCGGCAAGGCGTCCGCCATCATCCGACCAAACGCCTTCGCCGCCACCGCGGTGCGCGACGGCCAGTGCTTGTAGATGGTCGCCTTGCTCGCCCCGGATCGCGCCGCGATCGCGTCGACAGTGGCCGCCGGCAACCCGCCCTCGCGGAGCAGCTCCTCGGTGGCGCGCAGCACCGACTCGTGCACCCGGTCGCTGCGCCGGCCGATGGGATGAGCCCGGATCGCGCAGTCGTCAATGGACGCTTCCTCCGGCCCTGGCACCGGGCCACCGTCCTTCCCGTGCCGGCCGGTCAGGCCGCGGTGCCGAGGGTGTCGAACTCGGCGTCGGTGAGGTCGATGCCGGCCGCGCCGATGTTCTCCTCCAGGTGGGCGACGGTGGACGTGCCGGGAATGGGCAGCATCACCGGCGACCGCTTGAGCAGCCAGGCGAGCGCGAGCTGCGCGGCGGTGGCGTGGTGGGCCGCGGCGATCCGCTCCAGCGGCCCGGCCTCGCGGGCGAGCGGCCCGCTGCCCAGCGGCCCCCAGGGGATGAAGGCGATGCCCTGCTCCTCGCTGTAGTCGAGCAACGCGTCATCGTCGCGCTCGGTCACGTTGTACCGGTTCTGCACCGACACGATCGGAGTGATCTTCGCGGCGGCCCTCATCTCGGCGACCGACACCTGACTCAGCCCGACATGCCGGATCTTGCCTTCGTCCTGGAGGGCGCGGAGCTCACCGACCTGGTCCTCCAGGGGCACCTTCGGGTCGATGCGGTGGAGCTGGAGCAGATCGATCCGGTCGACCCCGAGGTGGCGCAGGTTCAGCTCGACCTGCTGGCGCAGATACTCCGGCCGACCGACCGGGGTCCACACGCCAGGTCCCTGACGGGTGAATCCGACCTTGGTGGCGATGACCAGGTCGTTGGGGTACGGGTGCAGCGCCTTGCGGATCAGCAGGTCGGCGGTGAACGGCCCGTACGAGTCGGCGGTGTCGATGAAGGTGACGCCGAGTTCGACGGCTCGGCGTAGGACCCGTACCGCCTCCTCCGGGTCACGCGGGTCGCCCCAGATCCCCTCGCCGGTGAGGCGCATGGCGCCGAAGCCGAGCCGGGTCACCGGCAGATCGCCGCCGAGCCGGAAGGTGCCGCTGGGGGTCGCCGAGAGGTCCGTCATCTCAACTCCTGAAGCAAACTGAACGACCAGTTCACATTACGCCCGCGATCCCGTGTGCCGCTCCGGTTCGGCGAAACCTGAGGCGCGGCCCACCGCTGGTGGCCGGGTGGGTGTGAGCTTGCTCCCTCGGCGCGCTCGGCGGAGTGCTCACCGGTGAGATCTTCGCGGTTCCGCTGAATCCTGGCGCCCGCTGGCCGTAGGTAGCGACGGGGGCGCAGTGGCCGATATCGCGGCCGGCGCGGAGATCAGCGGGAAGGCGGGTAGTCGGTGCGGCGGTTCACGGGCCACCGGGAGGTGCCGGGCGAGGCGCTGGTCAGACAGCTCTGGCTGGAGCACGGCCGGGCGATGTTGGCGTACGCCGCGCAGCTCACCCGCGACCGCGCGGACGCCGAGGACATCGTGCAGGAAGCCCTGGTCCGCGCCGGGCGGCAGACCGACGACCTGCCCGAGGACCGGGTCACCGCACGGGTTTGGTTACTGACACTGGTGAGGCACGTCGCCAGCGTGGACGAGCACGCCGAGCAGGCGGTCGACCCGGTGGCGGTGGCTGAGCGCCTGCGCCGGCTGGCCCCCGGGCATCGGGTCGTGGTCGACCTCCTCTACCTGCGCGGCTACTCCGTGCTCGACGCCGCCGCCGCACTCGGCCTGCCGCCGGACAGCATCCGGTCACAGGCGTACCACGCCCTGCGGGCGCTGCGGGGAACGCAGCCGGAACTGCCGCTCCATCCGCCTTCGACCCGCGACCGCCGGTCGACGGTACGCCGACCGGCGCATCGCCGCTCGGGACGCAGGACCGGTCAGCGGTGAGGCAGCGACGCGCTGTCACCCTCACCGCCGGCGATGGGCAGGATGCTCAGTCGCCGGTCGGAGGCGCGTCGAGCAGCGGGTCCAATGCCAGCCAGTTGGCACGCATGGCCGCGGCCGCCCCTTCGACGTCACCGGCTTCACACAGGGCGATGATGCGCTCATGTTGAGCGACGGAGTCGCGGCCGTTCAGGGACGAGAAGCGTAACCGCTCCATCCGCCTCAGCACCGGGGTGAACTGGTCCAGCACGGCATGAAGTGCGGGATTCGCCGACGCCGTCACCGTGACCGCGTGGAATTCGTCGTCCGCGGCGATGGCGGCATCGACGTCGTCGGAGCACAACGCCTCCGCGAAGCGGGCATTGGCGGCCCGCATGTGCTCGATCTCCGCGGCGGACAGGTTCGACAGCGCCTCCCGGACGGCGAGCTCGTGCATGGCCGCGGTCACGGACTGCGCGGCGCGTGCCGCCCGCACGTCCAGCGGGCTGACGATCGTGTAGCGCCCGGGTTTGGTCTGCACCAGACCCGTCTCCTCCAGCCTGGTCAACGCCTCACGCACCGGCGTTCGGCTCATGCCCAGCCACTGGGCCAGATCACCGTCGTTGAGTCGCTCGCCTGGAACGAGCGTGCCGTCCACGATCGCGTCCCGGATCGACCGATAGGCATTCTCACGGAGCAGAGAGCGCGGCGTCGGCCCAGCACCCTTCGGAATCGGCATGCAACATATCATACCGTCGGAGTGATTTCCCGCCGACGGCAGCGCCTCGCGGGCATCACACTTTCGTCAGTGGCACGTAGGTGCACCTTCCCTACCTTCGGATCGAGCCGATGCCGGCGGCCCCTCCACCGAACGATGGGAAGCACCACCCGATGTCATGCCTGGCCGTCCAACCCGATGCCGACACACGGATGCGGGAGGTCCTGGCCACCCACCGCCGGCCGCTGAACCGCTTCCTGCTGAAGTTGACCTCCGGTAACCGTCAGACCGCCGAGGACCTGCTTCAGGAGACGATGATCCGGGCGTGGCGGAACCTCGACGTGCTCCCGGCCCTGGAGGAGGCCCGTCGGCGCTGGCTGTTCACGGTGGCGCGCCGCCTGGTGATCGACGATGTCCGCCGACGTCAGGTACGACCGGTCGAGGTGCCGTTGGAGGTCGAACCCATCACGCGCAGCGACGTGACGGCGTCGGCGGCGTTGGCGAACCGTGCTCTGCGGGATGCCGTGGCCGGCTTGAGCCGAGCCCACCGCCAGGTCCTGCATTTGGTCTTCTTCGAGAACCTTCCGCTGCCGGAGGTCGCCCGCCGTCTCGGCGTACCGGAGGGTACGGTCCGGTCACGCCTCCACTACGCCCTCCGAGCCGTGCGGCACGCCGTCAACGGCTGAGCACCTCGCGCCCCGCCGCCCGCTGCTCCGGAACCCGCGGGCCGGGCACCTCGCGGCGGTCGATCCGGGCGGTCATCATCCGCACCTTCTCGTCAGAGCCGAGCTCGACGTAGATCCGCCTGGCCTCCTGCCATGCCCGCACCGCCTCGACGGGCCGCCCAGCACACAGATAGACGTCGCCCAGTCCCCGTTCGTTGTCCGCCAGCTCGCTGTCGTTGCTGGCCTGTCGGAACAGGTGCCGGGCGCGGTGTCGCCATTCGATCGCCTCGTCGAGCCGGCCCAGGCCGGTGAGGGCGTCACTCATCACCGTCGCGCAGCTGCCCTCCCCGTTCTGGTCACCGAGCTCGCCGAGCATCGCGAACGCCCGGCGCAGCACCCGCTCCGCCAGATGGAACTGCGCGGCGCGGACCAGGCAGTATCCGATCCCGAGCAGAGAGAACGCCTGGCCGCGTTGGTTGCCCTCGACCTGGAAGAGGGCCAGGGCCTTGCGGTAGTGGGCGAGCGACTGGTCGATCTCGCCCTGGTGGTACCAGACCCAGCCCAGATTCGACAGCACGTACGCCTGCTCAAGGGTCCGGTCGAGGTCGACGAAGAGGGCGAGTGCCTGCTGGAGGTGCTCGATCGCCGAGCTCCGGTGACCTTCGAAGGCCGTCGCCCCGCCCAGCATCCGCGACATGCGTGCCTGGCCGTGGCGGTCCCCGATGCGACGGGCCGCCCGCAACGCCGTCTCGGCCGACGTCGCCCACGAGCGGAACATGTCTCGGCGCTGGTAGAAGGGCAGCAGGCTCTCCGCCAACTGCCAGGTCGGGAAATCGGGCCGGGCTTCGGCGATCGCCGCCTCCAGCACGGGCAACTCCGCGGTGAACCACGCCATGGCGTCGTCGGCGTCGGCGAGTCGATCCGGCGTCACGCCCTCACGGGCCGGTGGCGGCGCGAACAGCAACGCCTGCGGCATCAGGAGGCAGCTGGCCGCGTACGCCGTCTGCAGGAGATGGTCGAGAACCCGGGCCGACGCCTGTTCCCGTTCCGCCACGCCGTCGTGCCGGTCGCCCAGCTCCACGGCGTAGCGGCGGATCAGGTCGTGAAAGGCGTATCGGTGGATGCGCGACTCGTTGAGCAGCCTGGTCCGGAGCAGCTCCGCGATGAGCGCACGGGCCTGCTCCCGGGCGACGCCGGCGAGGCTCGCGATGGTGGACAGTCGGAAGTCGGGCCCAGGGTGCAGTGGCAGCAGCCGGAACAGCTGCGCGGCGGGCTCGCTGAGCTGGCGGTACGACCAGGAGAAGACGGTGCGGACGTCGCTTCGTGGCTCGTCACCGTTGAATACGTCCAGGGAGGCCGAATTGCGCAGTTCGGCGGCGAGTTCGCTGAGCCGGCACTCGGGATAGGCCGCGCCGCGAGCCGCGACGACGGCCATCGCGAGCGGCAGCCGGCCGCAGCGCTCGATGATCTCGTCGAGGACGACGGGATCGTCGGCGTCGCGGTTCGCACCCAATCGCGCCCGCAGCACGGTCCGTGCCTCCTCGAGCGAGGGTGGGTCGAGCGTGATGTGGTGGGCGCCCTCCTGCGCGACCAGCCCGGTGAGGCGGCGGCGACTGGTCACCACGACAAAACATCCCGGTGCTGCGGGGATGAGAGGGCGTACCTGTTCGACGTCGCGGGCATTGTCGAGAACGATGAGCATGCGGCGTCCGGCGGTCAGCGTCCGGTACAGGGTGGTCCGGGCCTCCGTGGTCGGCGGGATCTGGGCCTCCGGCACCGCCAGGGCGGCTAGGAAGACCATCAACGCACGATCGATGCTCATCGCCTCTTCGCCGTCGAAGCCCCGCAGGTCGACGAAGAGCTGGCCGTCCGGGAAACGTCCGGCGACGGCGTGCGCCCAGTGCACGACGAGACTGGTCTTGCCGACCCCGGGGAGACCGTCGACGGCCACGGTCACCGCGCCCGCGCTTTTCCTGCCCGAGGACGGCAGGAGATCGGAGAGCCGGCCGAGTTCACGCGCGCGTCCGGCGAAGAAGCGCACGCTGAGTGGCAGCTGCGCCGGCACGGTGGCGGGTTCGGCCTCGGACGGCCGCACGGCAGGCGCCTGGAGCCCCGGCTCGGCACCGACCGCCGCTTGTTGGCGCAGCACCCGCTCGAAGGCGGCCTGCAGTTCCCGCCCCGGGTCGACCCCGAGTTGCTCAGCCAGGCCGGCTCGCACCGCCGTGAAGGCCGCGATCGCCTCCGCCTGCTTGCCGTCCGCGGCGAGCACCAGCAGGAGACGCGCCTGGAGCGCTTCGTCGAACGGGTTCTGCTCGGCGATCTCCCGGAGGAGCGGCACCAGTTCACTCACGTCGCCCCGGTTCAGTGCCGCGTCGGCGGCGGCACAGGCCACCAGGGACCGTTCGTGGTCGAGTGCGGCGAACTCGGGCACGAAATCCGGATCAGGATCGAGCCCGGTTGCGCAGCGTCCGGTCCAGGCGCGCAGGGCCGAGAGGAATCGGGCCATCGCCGTCTCGCCGTCGCCGGCCGCGGTCGCTTCTCGAGCGGCGGCCGCGTGCGCGCGAAACCGCAGCAGATCCGACGACGGCACCTCCAGGTTCATCCGGTAGGCGCCCCCGTCCAGGTTGATCCACCGGCCGGACGCGCGAGGTGGCAGGCCCGGCTCGATCAACCGGCGGAGCGCTCCGATGTGCCGGTGGATGATGTTCGCCGCCCGGGCCGGTGGATCCTGACCCCACAACAGGGTGGCGAATTCCTCGCAGGTGACGGGATTGCCCGAGCGCACCAGGAGGAGGGCAAGCATGAGCCGAGCCTGCCGGGCGCCGAGGCGCAGCTCGTCGGAGCCGCGCCAGGCTCGGACCGGCCCCAGCACGCTGAAGCGCACGTCCTCCGTCTGATGCGGGTCGTCCCCACCGCTGATGCGGGACGCCTGCGGGTTCGCCGGTGGGCGAGGCTCTGCTGCCGATGTCGGCACGGGTCTCCCCAGAGGTTTCGAGGGCGTCGGTACTGGTCGTTGAGCCGTTTCGAGGAAGTTCTGGCCGGCCCGGAGCAGCAGCGGGCAACGCCTGAGCGCCTCCCCCGTGCCCCATCCAAAGTTAGCACGCGAAATATTGCATTCCAGGCACGGCCGGGGGTGCTCGCCGGGTGCGGAGGAACGTCGCACCGCGAGTACGTCGTTCCTCCGCACGGACGGTGCGAGCGATCAGCGGTTGGTGGCGCGGGCGGCCTTGTCGATCAGGTCGGCCACGGCGCCGGGCCGCGACACGGTCACGGCGTGCGAAGCCTTGATCTCGACGGTGTGCGACTTGGCCCGCTCGGCCATGAACCGCATCGAGTCGGCGGGGATGGCCAGATCCTCGGTGGTGATCATGCTCCACGACGGGATGGTCTTCCACGCGGTCCTGGTGGCCGGTTCGTTCAGCGCGGCCTCGGTGATCGGCCGCTGACCGACCGCCATCAGGTCAGCCACCGGGCGGGCGACGTCCGCCGCGAACACCGCCCGGAACTTGTCCTGCTTGATGTAGAGGTCGGTACCCGTACCCCCGCCGGGCAGCGGAACGGGCACGGAGTTGAGCGCGGGCCCGAGCTCCCCACCGGGGAACTTGGCGGCCAGCTCGGAGGTGCTCTCCCCCTTCTCCGGACTGAAGCTGGCGATGTAGACCAACGCCTTGACGTCCCGGTCGCCGTCGGCGGCCTCGCTCATCACCGAGCCGCCGTACGAGTGCCCGGCCAGCACGATCGGACCGCTGATGCTGTCGAGGACGCTGCGCAGGTAGGCCGCGTCGGCATGCAGTCCGCGCAACGGGTTGGCGGCGGCGACGACCGGGTAGCCGTCGCGCTTGAGGTCCTTGACCACGCCGTTCCAGCTGGACGAGTCGGCGAACGCGCCGTGGACCAGAACCACCGTCGGCTTGCGCGTCGAGGAACGTTCCTCGGCGAGAGCAACGGCGGAGCCGGTGAGTCCGGCGACCGCCAGGCCGGCGACCGCGGCCGTGACCACATTCTTGATCTTCATCAGGAACAGCCCTTCTGTGGTGATGGATCGAGGGGCGGGTTGGCCGCCCGGATCTCGATGGAGACAACCCCCGGCGATGTGCAATATATTGCGTATCGCAGCAGTGACCCCGGTCACAATCGACGCGAGCGCCCTGAGACCTCGGGGCCCGCACGCGCACGTGCGCCCACCACGTCGCCCGACGCCGACGACCAGGACCGCTCCCGCGCACCCGGTCACCCCCACCTGTCCGGAGCAGGCGCACGGGCGGCCGATCCTGACCTCTGTCGTCCGGCAGCCCGGCGGCGTCTCCGTCACCCGTTGAATGCGACGCAGGCCTCGTCGAGGGCGTGGACCAGCTCCAGGTCACCGCTCAGGTCCGGCGCGAGCAGCCCGACCACGTCGCGCGCCGACCCCGCTCGTTCCCGGTAGGGGTCGGCTCCCGCGTCGTCCACCGGCGCGCCGATCCCGCGCAGGTGTTGGATCCAGGCGGCCAGGACGCGGACAGCTCCGGGGGCGGCCCGGCCCGCGGCACGCTCGCCGCGCAGCACCGGCAGCACCCGGATCGGTAGCTTCTGCGAGCCGTCCGCGGCGATCTGCGCCAACGTGTGCCGGATACGCGGATTCGCGAACCGGTCGAGCAGGGCCTTCCGGTAGGCGGTGAGGTCGGCAGCGGGTAGCGGCACGTACCGGGCTGCCTCGTCCCACCACTGGTCGAGCCACCGTCGGCAGACCGGGTCGGCGGTCGCCGCCGCGACGGTGTCGTGCCCTCGGGCCCCGCCCGCGTACGCCAGCAGGCTGTGCCCACCGTTGAGCAGCAGGAGCTTGCGCGTCTCGTGGGGGGTGACGTCGTCGGTGAAGCGGGCGCCGGCGACCTCCCAGGCCGGGCGGCCGGCCGGAAACTCACCGCTGAGCACCCACTCGGTGAACGGCTCGGTGACCACCGGCACGGCATCCTTCCGCCCGGTCAGGTCGGCCACCGCGCGCACGTCGTCGGGTGTGGCCCGGGGAGTGATCCGATCCACCATGGTGGTCACGAACGAGATAGTTCCCGTGATCCAGTCGCCCAGCGCCGGTGCGGCCGCCACGGCCAGGTCGTGCACGACGCGAGCGGTCGCCTCGCCGTTGCCCGGCAGGTTGTCGCAGGAGACCACGGCGAGGGGCCCGGCGCCGGCGGCACACCGGGCGGCCAGGCCGACCAGGAGACGGCCGGGCACGGTGGTCACCGCGCCGCCGCGCCGGATCGCGTCGATGTCGGCGCGGACGTCCGGGTCGTCGAGGTTCAGGCCGCCGTCGCCTCGCCGCCGGTACGCCGCTTCGGTGACGGTCAGGGTGACGACGGCGACCTGCGGCCGGGCCAGGTACGCGCACCACGAGCCCAGGTCGGTGCCGGGGTAGGCGGCCGAGACCGCGGTCTGCACGGTCATCTCGTCGTGCTCGGGTCCGCGTACCACGAGCGTGTACAGCCCGCCCTGCGCGGACAACTCCTCGGCCACCGTGCGGGACCGGCCGGTGAACGCCGCGATCCCCCAGTGCGCCGAATCCGGCGCGGCCCCGGTGTACCAGGCCTGGTGGGCCCGGAAGAAGTTGCCGAGTCCCAGGTGGACGACGCGGACCGGCGGGCCGGCGGCCCGGTGCGGCCTCACAGTTTGAAGACCTTGCGCGGCTGGTCGTCGACCAGCGCGGTGAGCGCGTCGAGGGCCTCGTCCTCGTCGAGCCGGTGCGCCGCGACCAGCCCGGCGAGGAACCCCGCGTCGAGCCGGCGGGACATGTCGTGTCGGGCCGGGATGGAGCAGAACGCGCGGGTGTCGTCGATGAACCCGGACAGGCGGGAGAAGCCGGCGATCTCGGTGACCGCGGACTGGTAGTGGCGGATCTCCGACGGGTTGTCGAGGAACCACCACGGCGCACCGGCGTACACGCAGGGGTAGAAGCCGGCCAGCGGCGCGATCTCCCGGCTGTAGACCTCCGCGTCCACGGTGAACAGCACCAGGTGGAAGCCCGGGTGGGTGCCGAACCGGGCGAGCAGCGGTTGCAGCGCGCGCGTGAACTCGACGGCGGTCGGGATGTCGTGCCCGGTGTCCGGGCCGAACCGGGCGGCGGTGGCCGGGTGGTGGTTGCGGTGGATGCCCGGGTGCAGCGTCATGACCAGGCCGTCGTCGCAGGACATCCGAGCCATCTCGAAAGTCATGTGCCGGCGGAACGCGACCGCCTCGGCCGCCGAGACCGTGCCGGCGCGGGCCGCGCGGTAGATGCGCTCCGCCTCGTGCCGCTCGATCGGCTCGGCGCCCGCGTCGGCGTGACCGTGGTCCGCGGAGACCGCGCCGTGGGCGATGAAGTACCGGCGCCGGGTCTCCAGCGCGGCGAGGTAGCCGGCGTAGTCACCGACGTCGCCGCCCAACTCCTCGACCTGCTCCGCCCAGCCCGGCCGACCGATCTCCAGGTACCTGTCCGGGCGGAAGGTGGGCGCCACGGTGGCGTCGACCGCAGGGGCGTCGCGGAGCGCCGCATGGGCGGCGAGGTCGTCACCCGGGTCGTCGGTGGTGGCCAGGAAGTCGATGCCGAAGCGCCGCAACAGGGCTCGGGGACGGTGGCTCGGTTGCCGCAGCTGCCCGGCGATCAGGTCGTAGAGCGCGTCCGCGTTCTCCGCGCAGGGCCGCTCGGTCACGCCGAAGATCTCGACCAGCTCGGCGTCGAACCAGTACCGCACGGGGGTGCCGCGAAACAGGTCCCAGTGCGCGCACAGCAACCGCCAGGCCTCGCGCGCCCGGTCCTCCGGCAGCGGCTCCTCCCCCACTCCGAGCGCTTGCAGCGGCACACCGCCGGCGTGCAGCAACCGGGTCACGTAGTGGTCCGGCTGGAGGAACAGGCTGGTCGGATCGGCGAACGGGGTGTCGTCGCGCAGGATCCGGGGATCGACGTGCCCGTGCGGCGAGACGATCGGACGGTCGCGGACCGCCTCGTACAGGCGGCGGGCGATCGAGCGCACTCCCGGGTCGGTGGGCAACAACCGGTCGGGGTGCAACGTCAGAGCGGCCATGAGCCCGAGCGTCAGCGCGGTGGCGATCGGTACGCAAGCGGTTGCCACCTGTTGCCTCGGGTGCGTGGCAACAACTGGCAACTCGTTGCGTCGATCCTCGGCGTGCGGAAACCATCCCGTAACAGTGATGCGGCTCACTCCGCACCGGCAGACCCTAGGAGAGCAGCAGATGCGATACCGGAAGATGCGAGTGGCGGTGGCGGTGGCCGGTGCGACCGCGCTGGTCGCCGCGCTCGCTGCCTGCGGTGGCGGCGACGAATCCAGCGGCTCCGGCACGACACTCAACGTGCTGATCGGGGCGAACACCCAGTATCCGGCGGAACAGCAGGCGTGGCAGGAGTCGATCGCCCAGCGGTTCAAGTCGCAGACCGGCGCCGAGGTCAAGTGGGAGACGTTCGCCACCGCCAACGACGAACTGACCAAGATCCAGACCTCGGTGGTCGCCGGCAGCGGCCCGGACGTCTACGCGGTCGGCACCACGTTCACCCCGACCGCATACTCCACCAAGGCGTTCGTCACCCTCGGCGACGAGGAGTGGAAGAAGATCGGCGGCAAGGACAAGTTCATCCCCTCGTCGCTGGGCATCTCCGGGCCGGACGAGCGCAACCAGGTCGGCATCCCGTGGGTCGGCCGACCGTTCGTCATGGTCTACAACACCGAGCTGCTCAGCGCGGCCGGGATCGACAAGCCGGCGACCACCTGGGACGAGCTGACCCAGCACGCCAAACGGCTGACCAAGGGCGACCAGTACGGGCTGGCCGTGGCGTACAAGGACAACTTCGATCCGTGGAAGTTCATCTGGGGCATGTCGATCCAGGCCGGCAACCCGCTCGTGGACGGCAAGACCGCGCGGATCCAGGACCCGGCGGTGCAGAAGGCGTACGAGACCTTCTTCGGGTGGCTCGCCACCGACAAGGTGGTCAACCCGGCCGCGGTCGGTTGGTCCAACTCGCAGGCCGTCGCCGAGTTCGCCAAGGGCAAGACCGGCTACATGGCGCTGACCTCCGCGCTCGCCGCGAAGGCGCTCGACGCCGGCGCGGTCAAGGGCAAGTGGAAGTTCGCCCTGCTGCCGACCGTGCCACCCGGCGCGACGACGCGGCCGGCCAACGGCGTGGAGGCGGCCAGCATCCTCTCCGGCGACAACCTGCTGGTGGCGGATTACTCCAAGAACAAGGACCTGGCCTTCCAGTTCGTCAAGATGATCACCGACCAGGACGCCCAGCTGGACCTCTACCAGCGGCTGGGCCAACTGCCGGCGAACGCCGCCGCGGCGCAGACGCTGCTGTCGGACCCGACGTTGCAGGCGGTCGTGGAGGCCCAGCAGAAGTCGGTGTCCACCCCGTTCACCGGCGCCTGGGCGGACATCCAGCTGGCGCTGACCAACGCGGTGGTGCAGTCCATCCCGGACCTCTCCAACGGAGCGATCAGCCCCGCGCAGATCGACAGCCGGTTGGCCACCGCGCAGAAGACCGCCCAGTCGGCGCTGGACCGGGTCAAGTAGATGACGGTCGACAGCACCCGCACGCCCGAGGCGCGGACGGCCGACCCGCCGCCCCCGCGGCGCCGCCGGGGCGTCACGGAACGGCAGCGCCCGCTGTGGCTCCTCACCCCCGGCGGGGTGCTGATGGTCCTGGTCATCCTGATCCCGCTGGCCCTGGCCCTGTGGATCTCGACGATCGACCTCGACCAGTACACCCTGCGCCGCTGGATCGAGGCGCCGTTCATCGGCCTGGACAACTACGTCGAGTCGGTCGGGTCCGGTCTGCTGCACTCGGTCTGGATCAGCGTCTCGTTCGCCGTGCTGGCCACCGCCGCCACCGTGCCGATCGGGATCGCCGCCGCGTTGGTGACCCAGAACCCCTACCCCGGCCGGGCGATCGTGCGGGCCGTGTTCCTGATCCCGTACGTGCTGCCGTCGTTCGTGGTCGCCACGGTGTGGCGCACGATGCTGCAGCCGGACGGCATCGTCAACGCGACGCTCGCGAAGGTCGGCGTGGACGGCGGGCTGTGGCTCAGCGGCCCGAAGTCGTACTGGACGCTGGTGCTGGTGGAGATCTGGGCGGCGTGGCCGTTCATCTACCTGATGGCGCTGGCCGCCCTCCAGTCGGTGGACATCGAGGTGCACGAGGCATCCGCGGTCGACGGGGTGACCTGGTGGTCGAAGCTGCGCCGGGTCATCCTGCCGTACCTGCGCGGACCGGTGCTGCTCGCCTGTCTGCTGGCCACGCTGAACCACATCAACAACTTCACGCTGCCGTTCGTGCTGTTCGGCGCGCCCGCCCCGGACGACGTCAACGTGATGCCGATGCTGGTGTACGTCACAAGCTTCCAGAGCCTGCGTTTCGGGCTCAGTGCCGCCATGGCCGTGGTCTCGCTGATCTTGATCGCCATCCCGCTGTTCGCGTACCTGCGGGCGGTGCGGCTGGACGTGCACGAGGAAGGAGCCCGGCGATGACCGCCTCGGCCGAGGCCCAACGACTGCTCCCCCGACCGCTGCTGATCACCCTGACCGTGCTGCTCTGCGCCATGGTGCTGACGCCGATCCTCTACATCGTGCTGGCGTCGCTCAACACCGACGTGGGCGTGGCCGGCGGCGAGTTCTGGCCGAGCACCTTCTCCGGCGAGAGCTACACCCAGATCTGGACCACCGCCGCCCTGTCCACCGGCATCGTCAACAGTCTGATCGTCTGCGGGCTCACCGCGGTGGCGTCCGCCCTGCTCGGCACCACCACCGCGTACGTGCTGGTCCGCTACGCGTTCGTCGGGCGGCTGACCATCCTGCGCGGCCTGGTGGGCCTGCAGAGCATCCCGGGCACGCTGATGCTGCTGCCGGTGTTCGTGTTGTTCTCCTCGGCCGGCAACTATCTCGGCCTCACGGTGATCGGCACGCGCTGGGGTCTGTTCGTCGCCTACCTCACCTTCGCCCTGCCGTTCTCCACCTGGGTGATGGTCACCTACCTGCGCGCCATGCCACGCGAGTTGGAGGAGGCCGCGCGCACCGAGGGCGCCTCGACCCTCGTCATCCTGCGGCGCATCGTCTTCCCGCTGAGCCTGCCGGCGATCGTCGTCTCGGGCATCTTCGCCTTCCTGCTGGGCTGGAACGACGTCCTGTTCGCCTCGGTGCTGACCCGGCCCGAGACGCAGACCGCGGCGGTGGCGCTGCAGATCTTCGGGTCGACGCAGGAGGGCGGCGCGCTGCCGGTGTACTCCCAGATGATGGCGGCCTCGCTGATCTGCGCGGCGCCGGTCGTGCTGCTCTACCTCGCCTTCCAGCGCTACCTGGTCGGGGGCCTGACGGCCGGCGGGGTGAAGTAGTGGCGACCGCGGCGGTGATCGGTTGCGGGGACGTGTCGGTGGTGCACCTCGCCGCGATCGAAAGGCTCGGCGTCGAACTCGTGGGGGTCTGCGACACCGACCCGGCGCGGGCCGGGACGGGGCACGTCGACCACCGCGACCTGCTCGACGAGCTGCGCCCCGACGTGGTGCACATCTGCACCCCGCACGACCAGCACGTGCCGATCGCGATCGACGCCCTGGAGCGCGGCGTTCACGTGCTGTTGGAGAAGCCGGTGGCCCACACCCTCGCGGAGGCCGAGCGGCTGATCGCCGCCGCCAAGGACCACCCCACGGTCAAGGTCGGCGTCTGCCTGCAGAACCGGTACAACCGGACCGCCCGGGCCGCCCGTACGCTGCTCGCCTCCGGCGAACTCGGCGCCGTGCGCGGCGGCTCGGCCACCGTGCTCTGGCACCGGGACCGGGAGTACTACCGCGCCCGGCCCTGGCGCGGCCGGACCACGCGCAGCGGCGGCGGAGTGCTGATCAACCAGGCCATCCACACGCTGGACCTGATGCAGTGGCTGCTCGGCGACGTGGTCGAGCTGCGCGGTCACGCCGGCCGGTTCGGGTTCGGCCCCGAGATCGACGTGGAGGACACCGCCCATCTGCTGCTGGAACACGCCGGCGGGGCGCGCAGCGTGCTCTTCGCGACCGTGACGAACGTCCACGACGCACCGGTGGGCATCGAGATCGTCACCGAGCGGGCAACCCTGTCCATCCGCGGCGACCTGACGGTCAGCTACCGGGACGGGCGCACCGAGGTCGTCGCCGAGCGGCGGACCGGCCCCGACGGTCGCGCCTACTGGGGAGCGTCCCACGAGCTGCTCATCGCCGATTTCTACCGACGGCTGTCCGAGCCGGCGCCGTTCTGGCTCGGCGTCGAGGAGGCGACCAGCTCCCTCCGCCTCATCGACCAGGTCTATCGACAGCACACCTGAGCAGGGAAGGGTCACCGCGATGTGGACGCTGTCCGGATTCTCCGACGAGATCTCCCCCGACTTCACCGAGCAGTGCGCGGTGGCGGCGGGGCTGGGGCTGAAGTACGTGGAAATACGCAGCGCCTGGGGCGTCAACATCCTGGACCTGGACCTCGGTCAGCTCGCCCGGATGAAGGAGACCCTCGCGGCACACGACCTGGGGGTGTCCAGCATCGGCTCGCCGATCGGCAAGATCTTCATCGACGAGGACTTTCCGCCGCACCTGGAGCGGATGCGCCACGCCGCCGAGGTGGCCCGCCTCTTCGACGCGCCGTACGTGCGGATCTTCTCGTTCTTCCTGCGTCCCGGCGCCGCGCCGGCCGACCACCGGGCCGAGGTGATCGACCGGATGCGGGCGCTCGCCCGGGTCGCCGAGGACGCCGACCTGATCCTGCTGCACGAGAACGAGAAGGAGATCTACGGCGACAACCCGGCCCGGTGCCTGGACGTGGTGCGGTCCGTCGGCTCGCCGCACCTGCGGCTCGCCTGGGATCCGGCGAACTTCGTCCAGGTCGGCGTCCGGCCCTACACCGACGGGTACGCCATGTTGCGCGGGCACCTGGAGTACGTACAGGTCAAGGACGCGCTGGCGGCGGACGGCACGGTGGTGCCGGCCGGCCACGGCGACGGGGAGGTGGCCCGCACGCTGCGGGCGCTGCGCCACGACGGCTTCGACGGGTTCTTCTCCCTCGAACCGCACCTCGCGGCCGGTCACGCCACCGGCGGCTTCTCCGGCCCGGAGCAGTTCCGCCGCGCGTGGCAGGCGTTCACGGACCTTCTGACGACCGAGGGGATGGAGTACGCGTGAGCACACGGACGAAGTTCGCCCTGGTGGGCGCCGGCGTGATCGGCAACCACCACGGCCTCGTGATGAGTCAGCTCGCCGACCGGGTGGAGCTGGTCGCCGTCGCCGACATCAGGCGGGACCGGGCGGAGCGGCTCGCCGCGGCGCGCGGCGGCCGGGCGTACGGGTCGCTGGGTCAGGCCCTGGCCGCCGAGGAGATCGACGTCGTGGTGGTGTGCACGCCGACGGGACGGCACGGCGAGGTGGCCATCGAGGCTCTCGACGCCGGCAAGCACGTCATCGTGGAGAAGCCGGCCGAGGTCACCGTGGCGAAGACCGACGCGATCATCGCCGCGCAGCGCAAGGCCGGCACGCTGGTGACGGTGATCTCGCAGCACCGGTTCGACCCGGCCACCGAGACGACGCTCGCGGCGATCGGCCGTGGTGAGCTCGGCCGGCTCACCTCCGGCATCGCCTCGATCGACTGGTGGCGGGGGCAGAGCTACTACGACTCGGGCGACTGGCGGGGCACCTGGGAGCTCGACGGCGGCGGCGCGCTGATGAACCAGGGGGTGCACACGGTCGACCTGCTCGTCGCCGCGCTGGGTCGGCCGGTCGAGGTGTTCGCGTACGCCGGGCGGCTGGCGCACGAACGGATCGAGGTGGAGGACGTCGCGGTCGGCGTGGTGCGGTTCGACAGCGGGGCGCTCGGCGTGCTGCACGCGACGACGGCGGCGTACCCGGGGCTGAGCGCGCGGCTGCAGGTGCACGGCGACCGGGGATCGGCGGTCATCGACAACGATCAGCTGGCCTTCTTCCAGGTCACCGCCGGGGGCGAGGAGCGGGAGGAGAAGCTGATGGGTACGACGCAGAGCCGGGCCGTGCCGACGGCCGGCAGCGATCCGGGGCAGTTGTCCGACGCGCACCGGTCGCAGTACCTGAACTTCCTCGCCGCCGTGGACGGCACCGAGAAGCTCCGCGTCGACCTGGAGACCAACCGCCAGTCGATCGCCGTCATCAGCGCGGCGTACGAGTCGGCCCGGACGGGACGGCCGGTGAGCCTCTCGTGAACCGCATCGCCGCCAACCCCATCCCCTACTGGAGCCGGGCGGGCAAGACCCGGGAGGTGTTCGACGCGGCCTTCCGCGACTTCCAGGAGATCGGCTTCAGCGCGGTCAAGGCCGACGTGCCCGACGGCATGGACCCGGCCGACTACCTGGACTGGATCGGCGGCTACGGCCTGGCGCCGTCGCTGAGCCTGCTCAACTCCGCGTTCGACGAGACCGTGGACATGGCCGCGGAGGTGGAGCGGGCCAAGCGGTTCGCCGCCACCCAGACGGCCCTGGGCCTCGACCGCACGATGATCTCCTCGATGGCGCTTCCGGCCCGGATGGCGCAACCAGCCGTCGGGGCCGGCTTCGACGTGAGCCGGCTGGCCCGGGCGATCGACAACTGCGGCACGATCTGCCGGGTGTTGCGGGCCGAAGGGCTGCGCCCGCTGCACCACTCGCACGTCGGCGGCGTCTTCGAGACCGCCGAGGAGATCACCCGGCTGCTCGACGACCTCGGCCCGGACGTGCTCGGGTTCGGCCCGGACACCGGCCACCTGACCTGGGCCGGCGTCGACGCGGCGGCCTTCATCGCGCGGTACGCGGACCGCCTCGGCGGCATCCACATCAAGGACTGCTTCCCCGACCTGCTCTCCCCCGCCGCGCGCGACGGCATGACCTACCACGAGGTGCAGGCGACGAAGCGGCTCTGGGCGGAGCCCGGCCTGGGTGTGGTCGACTTCGACGCCGTGCTGGCCGCCATCCCGGACGGGTACGACGGCGACTTCATGATCGAGGTGGACGAACCGAGCGTGACGTCGAAGCGGGAGTCGCACCGCATGTCGTACCAGTGGGCGCGGCAGGCTCTGGCCGCCCGGACCGGATGAGGCGGGCGACCGTCGTCACCGGGGGCCGCGGGTCGGGTGGGCGCTCCGTTGCCTGCGCCTGGCGGTCGACTGGCGCACGATCAGGCGCACCGGCAGCACCAGCGGCTGGCCACTGGGCCGGGCGCCCTGCGCCACCGCGATGCAGTTCTGCACGCCCGTCAGGCCCATCCGGTACAGCGGCGACGCGATCGTGGTCAGCTGCGGCTCGACCAACTCGTCGAAGATGATGTTGTCGAAGCCGACCACGCTGACGTCCTCGGGCACCACGATGTCCAGTTTGCGCAGCCCTTTCATGATGCCGATCGCGAGCTGGTCGTTGTACGCCAGCACCGCGGTCGCGTCGAGCTCGGCGAGTCGCCGCGCCGCGCCGAGACCGGCGAGGACGGTGGGCTCGTGCGGGCCGATCCGCTTCGTCTCGAGCTCGAGCTGCGCAGTCGCATCCCGCAGAGCCCGCCAGCGGATCCCGTCCGACCAGCTCATCTCCGGGCCGGCGACGTAGGTGATCCGCTCGTGGCCGAGCGCCGCGAGGTGCTCCACGGCCCGGTGGATGCCACGCTCGGCGTCGTTGAGCACGCAGCTCGCCTCGGGGATGCTGCGGTTGAGCAGGACGACCGCCTTCTGCTTGGCCACCATCCGCAACGCCGAGTCGGTCATCCGGGAGCTGGCGATGACGATGCCGTCCACCTGGGCCAGCTCATGCTCGATGGTCTGCCGCTCCACCTCGGGCGACTCGTTGGTGTGGGTGAGGATCAGCTGGTAGCCGCCCTCCCGGGCGGCCTCGTAGGCGCCCTTGATGATGTCGCCGTAGAACGGGTTGGTCACGTCCGCGACCACCAAGCCGATCGCCTTCTGCGCCGGGCGGCCGACCGGATGCTGTCCGTCGAGTCGGTCGGACCGGTAACCGAGCTGTTCGGCGGCCTGGAACACCCGACGCGCGGTGTCCGCGTTGACCCGCCCGGGTCGCGAGTAGGCCCTGGACACGGTGGACGCGGCCACGCCCGCCGCACGCGCGACGTCGTAGATCGTCGGACGGCGTGCCATAAGCCATCCTACGTTCGCAACGCGATCGGTCGATGCCCGATGTGGACCCCGAGACGCGTTCGCGGGGCGGGCGACGCGTGGAAGGCGGTCCGCACCAGGACGGACCGCCTCGCCCGGAAGCGGGTCAGTCGGGCAGGATCTCGACGTAGCCGTCGCCTCCGTGGACGCGGATCCGCTGCCCGTCGCGGATCAGCCGGGTGGCATCGAGCACACTGACCACAGCCGGCAGGCCGTACTCCCGTGCGATCACCGCGCCATGGGTCATCAACCCGCCGACCTCGGTCACCAGGCCCGCGACGGCAACGAAGAGGGGCGTCCAGCTCGGGTCCGTGTGGGCCGTGACGAGGATGTCGCCCGGTTCGAGGTCGGCGTGAGCCAGGTCCAGGACCACCCGGGCGCGCCCCTCGACGACCCCGGCGGAGACCGGTAGGCCGATCAACGCGCCGGCCGGCACGTCGTCGCGTCGGTACGCCCCGACGTGCGCCTCGCCGTCGGAGGTCAGCACCCGGGGCGGTGTGAGCGCCTGGTACGACCGGAACGCCTCCCTGCGCCGCCGGATCAGCCCGTCGTCCACCTGGTGCGAGCGCGCCACGTCGTGGAACTCCTGGAAGGTGAGGTAGAAGACGTCCTCCCGGTCGGTGAGCACACCGGCCCGCACGAGGCGCTCGGCCTCGCCCAGCAGGGCCTGCTTGTAGATGAAGTAGCGGCTGACGATCCCGTACTTCGGGTACTCCCGGTAGCCGATGAAGGTCCGGACCCGGTCGATCATCCGCCTGGTCTCCTCGGCCTTCCGCTCCCCGTCCGGCAGCGACCGCAGGCGCTCCAGCACCTCCTGCGCCTTCCGCTGCGCCTGCTGCCGTCCGTGCTCGAAACGTCGCTTCGCCGCACCCGGCTCGAAGTTCCTGACGTTGTCGAGGATCAGCGGCACGAGAGTGCGGGGGCGTTCGCGCCAACGAGGCCTCGTGATGTCGATCTCGCCGACGCAGCGCATGCCGTACCGGTCGAGGTAGGCCTTGATGGCGTCACGCGCTTCGGTGCCGCCGGTGAGCTTCGGCAGCTCGTCCAGGAAGCCGTCGTCCTCGACGGTCTCCAGGAACGTCACCACCTCCCGATGTGGGCGGATCACGTCAGCGACGTCGAGCAGCGCCAGCCCCATCTCCGACGTGATGTTGCCGGGCGCGGACAGCGTGAGGGTGTCGGCCGCGTTCTTCTCGCCCAGCCACTCGTTCAGCTGGTCGTTGAGCCACCAGGTGGCCTCCATCCCCGCCATGATCGCCTGCATGCTCAGGGGATCACCGAGGGCGCGCTTGTGCTCCTGGAACGCCTCCAGCAGGAAGTCGAACAGCGCCGGCCCGGTCACCGTGGCGATGTCCCGACGCAGGGCGGCGATCGAGACCTCACTGCGCTCGATCAGCTCGGCGACGACGGCCGGATCGGTCTCGATCGGGGTGGGCGGGCCGCCGGCCGGTGGCCCCGCGGGTACGTCGTCCGGGGCCGCCAGGACGAAGTCGGGACGGTCGAGGACGCTCTGCAGCGCATCCCTGCTCAGCGGGTCGGACCTGCCCACCATCGCCAGGAAGCCGGCGCGGCTCGCCGGCGCGGCCAGCATCCGGGTCGCGTCGACGAACAGCCGCCCGCCGGCCTCGTGCATCGGCGCCATGGCCGTCAGCTGCCACACGGACAGCCCCAACGGTCTCATCGGGTCGGTCATCATCTGCTGGTGGCCGACGGACAGGTAGACGTGGTTCTCCTGATCACCGGTCGCGGGAAC
This sequence comes from Micromonospora sp. NPDC049366, assembly GCF_044466625.1. Classification (NCBI taxonomy): domain Bacteria; kingdom Bacillati; phylum Actinomycetota; class Actinomycetes; order Micromonosporales; family Micromonosporaceae; genus Micromonospora; species Micromonospora sp. NPDC049366. The sequence goes on along the minus strand of NZ_JBITMV010000002.1, from coordinate 120,013 downwards.
GGGGAACAGTGTGGTGATCGGCCGGCTCTGCACGATGTGGAAGTCGTCGTCGACCAGGCACCACTCGATGTCCTGCGGGCGGCCGAAGTGCGCCTCGATCCGCCGACCGAGCTGTACGAGCCGCACGACCTGCCCGTCGGTCAGCACCGGCTGCTCCTGCCGCTGCGGGTCGATCGCCACTTCCCGCGTACCACCGGCCGGCAGGGCGTGAACGGCCCGCTGTTTGGCGGCGACCGCCCTGGTGACGACGTCACCGTCGCGCACCGTGAAGACGTCCGGGTTCACCAGGCCGGAGACCAGGGCCTCGCCGAGGCCGAAGCCGGCGTCGACGGTGGCGACCTTCCGGTTGCCGGTGACGGGGTCGGCGGTGAAGAGAACGCCGGACGCCTCCGGGAAGACCATCCGCTGTACGACCACGGCCATGCGGACCGTGCGGTGGTCGATGCCGTTGCGCAGGCGGTAGGTCACGGCCCGCTCGGTGAACAGCGAGGCCCAACACCGGCTGACGTGCGCGAGGACCGCGGCCGACCCGAGCACGTTCAGGTAGGTGTCCTGCTGACCGGCGAAGGAGGCGGTCGGCAGGTCCTCCGCCGTCGCGCTGGACCGCACGGCGTAGGCGGCCCGCTCGCCGAACCGGCTGAGCGCGCGGGTGATCGCCTCGGCCAGGTCGTCCGGGACGGCGATCCCCTCGATGGTGCGGCGGATCTCCGCGCTGAGCGTGCGGATCGCCTCCCGGTCGTCCGGGTGCAGGCGCGACAGCCGGTCGAGCAGACCGTCGAGCGACGGCGCCTCGGCCACGATCCGCTGGTAGGCGTCCGTCGTGACGCAGAAGCCGGCCGGCACGCGTACGCCCTCGATCCGCGACAGCCCGCCCAGGTGCGCCGCCTTGCCGCCGACGGCCGCGACCTGCGTCTCGTCGACCTCTCGCAGGTCCACCACGTCGCGGTGACCGGGTCCCCCGTTCGTCGACACCACACCCATGTCCTGCCCCCGTCTCGTGGTCGGCGCTGGTCCGGCCGCCGATTCTGCGGCACGACCCGGGCCTTGCGGCAAGACCCCCTCTGTGCTATACGTTAGAGGTGGCAGGGAGAGCGATCTCCTTGCCTTTCTTGTTGTCTGCCCCGGGGCGGCCCTTCTCGGCGGCGTCACCCGATCTGGTCAGGTGACGGCCGGAACGGTCGCGAGGATCGCGAAGGCGGCGATGGCGGCGCACGTCCGGACGTGGTTCCAGGCCAGCCAGCGGGCTTCGCCAAACCTGGCCCTGACCTGGGTGACGTCGATGCGGTCCACGTCACCGGCCGCCTTGACGGCGTCGTTGAGAGGCACGTGCACCGCGATCGTGATGACCACCACGGCCAGGTAGAGCACGAAGGCCAGCGTGAGCCACGCCAACGCGACGCGGCGGTCCGGCCCCAGATGCAGGACAGCGGCCACGCCGATGGAGACGAGGGCGCCGAAGAACGTTGTCATGAACCACGGATCGATGACCGCCTGCAGGACCTCCACCAACAGCCCGTCCGGGCCGGCCACCTGGAAACGGCGCTGTCCCCACGGCTCGGTCACCAACGGCATGACGACCGCCCGCCGGACGCTCCGCCGCCACCGCCATCTGTGCAAACCTTCAGACCGGCGGTCGTGACGCCTACAGACTTCCCGGAATCGGCCCGGCGATCAAGGGCAAAGATCGCGACGACCGACGAGCCGGCGATGTCTCTGGCCGCTGTCCCCGGTGCGTGGGGCATGACGCAGACCACTCGCGGTTTCCTGACTGAACAACCAACCGAGGTGGGCGTCATCCACTGTGGAAGCGATGAGCTCCAGGAGAGGTAGGACATGGAGAACAACGTTCAACGGCGGACCATGCTCGCCGCACTGGCAGGCGGGACGGTCGGGCTCGCCAGCACGGCCGTCACGGGGTCACCGGCCGCGGCGACCACCACCACCGACCCGGAGCGGCTCAAGGGGTACACCCTTCCGCTCAGCGCGCGTGGCGTCGCCAACCTGGCGGGTCGGCCACCGTGGCACTACGTCGGCGACGCGGTCGGCGCGGAGTTCTGGACCAGCCCGGCGGCGGCCGCCGCATCCCTGCCCACCGGTCTCGACCCCGACCCGAACAGCCCCGGCCACGGGTACGGCGTCTTCATCGACTGGCAGTTCAACGGCGGCACCGACGACTACCTGGACCCGCCGTACAGCCAGTACTCCGAGTTCCTGGTGCTGCTCGACGCGCACTGGCGGGGCACCCCCGTCGCGTGGTGCCCGTTCATCTGGGTGGACAACGACTCGTCGCTCGCCCGCGGGTGGGTGCAGGGCTTCCCGAAGAAGTTGGGCGCGATCAAGCAGACCCGGGCCTTCGCTGCCGAGAGTCTGGCCGGTCCGGTGGTCGGCAAGGGCGGCCGGTTCGCCGCGGTGCTCTCCGCGAGTGGTCGTCGGCTGGCGGAGACCACGGTGACCCTGGATCGGACCGCCGACCGGTTGCCGGCGCTGACCCGGCCGATCGTCAACCTCCGGCACTTCCCGCAGCTCGCGGCCGGGCAGCACGACCACCCGCCGGTCCACGAGCTGACCATGTCGGTGCTCACCAGCCTTCGCTTCGCGGACACCTGGGTCGGCACCGGTGACCTGCGGTTCCTGCCGGCGCCGCGCGAGGAACTCGCCGACCTCGCGCCGCAGCGGGTGGGTGTCGGCTTCCGCGGCTCGCTCTCCTACACCGTGAACGACCTGCGGATCCTCTGAGAGAACCGTGCCGGCCGGGGGGGGGCCCCCGCCGGCCCGGCGCGCGGGGGGCCGCCGCGGCCCCCACCCCGCGGGGCCGGGCCGCGGCCGCAGCCGCGCGTGTGGTCGGCCGGGCGCCGGGGCTTGAAGAC